>NZ_JBITJK010000110.1:0-1053 GCF_044459945.1 Streptomyces sp. NPDC050164 | reverse complement strand
CGTTGGTGACGGGCGACACGCCTTGAGTGGTCCTTGAACGGGGTGAGGGCCCCTGGTTTCGGTGTGGATTGCGACACCTACGACCGGCATCCAGGAGGCCCTCGTTGTCCCACCGTAATGCCCCGCTGACTCCGACCGGCAGGCTGCGTCTGGCCCGGTGTGTCGTCGACGACGGCTGGCCGCTACGACGAGCGGCAGAACGCTTCCAGGTCAGCCACACCACCGCGGCCCGCTGGGCAGACCGCTACCGGCTGAACGGGACAGCGGGCATGCACGACCGCTCCAGCCGTCCCCACCACAGCCCTCGCCAGACTCCTGCCGCCATCGAGCGGCAGGTCGTCCGGCTACGGCGCGAGCACCGCATCGGCCCTGTCCGGCTGGCCGCCCGCACCGGCATCGCCGCCTCCACCGCCCACCGCATCCTCGTCCGGCGCGGCCTGCCCGTCCTCGCCGCCTGCGACCGGGCCACCGGCGAACCCGTCCGCCGTTACGAACGCGCCCGCCCCGGCGAACTGCTCCACATCGACGTCAAGAAACTCGGCCGCATCCCCGACGGCGGCGGCCACAAAGTCCTGGGCCGGGCCGACGGCCGCCGCAACAAGGCCGGCACCGGATACGCCTACCTGCACACCGCCCTGGACGACCACTCCCGCCTGGCCTACACCGAAGACCTGCCCGACGAGAAAGCAGCCACCTGCGCGGCGTTCCTGCGACGAGCAACCGCCTGGTTCGCCGCACGCGGCATCACCGTCGAACGGGTCCTGACCGACAACGCCTGGGCCTACACCAAGAACACCTGGCGCCAGACCTGCCGCGACCTGGGCATCAGCCCCCGCTTCACCCGGCCCTGGCGGCCCCAGACCAACGGCAAGGTCGAACGCTTCCACCGCACCCTGCTCGACGAATGGGCCTACCACCAGCCCTACACCTCAGACACCGAACGACAGGCCGCATTCCCCGACTGGCTGGACTGGTACAACTACCACCGACCCCACACCGGCATCGGCGGCCAAACCCCAGCCAGCCGCGTCACCAACCTGTCCGATCAGCACA
>NZ_JBITJK010000109.1:0-1058 GCF_044459945.1 Streptomyces sp. NPDC050164 | reverse complement strand
TGAGTCGGAGATTCGTCGTTGGTTCGGTATGAGTCGTCCGGGCCCGAAGATTCCGCCGTTGTCACTGACTGATGCCCAGCGGGCCGTGTTGGAGGGCTGGGTGCGTCGTCGTACGACGGCTCAGGCTCTGGCCCAGCGGTCGCGGATCGTGCTGGAGTGCGCCGAGGGACACTCGATCATGGAGGTGTCGCGTCGGCTGCGGGTCTCTGCGGACACGGTCCGCACCTGGCGGCGGCGTTTCCTCGAACGGGGCCTGGACGGCCTGTGCGACGAGCCGCGGCCCGGTGTCCCGCGGAAGATCACCGACGCGGACGTCGAGCGGGTCATCGTCAAGACACTGGAGGACAAGCCCAAGAACGCGACCCACTGGTCGACCAGGTCGATGGCGGCGGCCACAGGCATGTCGCAGTCGGCGATCTCGCGGATCTGGCGGGCGTTCGCCCTGGCACCGCACCGGTCGCAGACGTTCAAGCTGTCCACGGACCCGCTGTTCATCGACAAGGTCCGCGATGTCGTGGGCCTCTACCTCGACCCGCCGGAGAAGGCCTTGGTGCTCTGCGTGGACGAGAAGTCCCAGATCCAGGCCCTGGACCGGTCCCAGCCCGTGCTGCCGATGGTTCCCGGCGTCCCCGAACGCCGCAGCCACGACTACGTCCGCGCCGGCACCACCACCCTGTTCGCCGCACTGGAGGTCGCCACCGGCAAGGTGATCGGCTCCCTCCACCGGCGCCACCGGGCCGTCGAGTTCAAGAAGTTCCTGACGAAGCTCGACAAGGAAGTCCCCGCCGACCTCGATGTCCATCTGATCCTGGACAACTACGTCACCCACAAGACCCCTGCCATCAAGCAGTGGCTGCTGGCGCACCCGCGCTTCCATCTGCACTTCACACCGACGAGTTCGTCCTGGCTGAACCTCGTGGAGCGGTGGTTCGCCGAGCTCACGCAGAAGAAGCTCAAGCGAGGCGTCCACCGCTCCGTCCAAGCCCTGGAACGCGACATCCGCGCCTGGCTCGCCGACTGGAACGAACACCCCAGGCCGTTCATCTGGACCAAGACCG
>NZ_JBITJK010000108.1:0-1072 GCF_044459945.1 Streptomyces sp. NPDC050164 | reverse complement strand
ACGACGGATTTACCTATCGCACGGCCTACACCCTTACCCCGGGACAACCACCGCCCGGGATGGACTACCTTCCTGCGTCACCCCATCACTCACCTACTACCAACTTGGGCCACCGGCTCCACCACTTTCCTTTCCCCGAAGGGTCCGGAACGGCTTCACGGGCTTAGCATCACTGGATTCGATGTTTGACGCTTCACAGCGGGTACCGGAATATCAACCGGTTATCCATCGACTACGCCTGTCGGCCTCGCCTTAGGTCCCGACTTACCCTGGGCAGATCAGCTTGACCCAGGAACCCTTAGTCAATCGGCGCAAACGTTTCTCACGTTTGTATCGCTACTCATGCCTGCATTCTCACTCGTGAACCGTCCACAACTCGCTTACACGGCTGCTTCACCCGGCACACGACGCTCCCCTACCCATCACAGCCGGCGTTGGCCGTATTGCTGCAATGACACGACTTCGGCGGTACGCTTGAGCCCCGCTACATTGTCGGCGCGGAATCACTAGACCAGTGAGCTATTACGCACTCTTTCAAGGGTGGCTGCTTCTAAGCCAACCTCCTGGTTGTCTCTGCGACTCCACATCCTTTCCCACTTAGCGTACGCTTAGGGGCCTTAGTCGATGCTCTGGGCTGTTTCCCTCTCGACCATGGAGCTTATCCCCCACAGTCTCACTGCCGCGCTCTCACTTACCGGCATTCGGAGTTTGGCTAAGGTCAGTAACCCGGTAGGGCCCATCGCCTATCCAGTGCTCTACCTCCGGCAAGAAACACACGACGCTGCACCTAAATGCATTTCGGGGAGAACCAGCTATCACGGAGTTTGATTGGCCTTTCACCCCTAACCACAGGTCATCCCCCAGGTTTTCAACCCTGGTGGGTTCGGTCCTCCACGAAGTCTTACCTCCGCTTCAACCTGCCCATGGCTAGATCACTCCGCTTCGGGTCTTGAGCGTGCTACTCAACCGCCCTATTCGGACTCGCTTTCGCTACGGCTACCCCACCCGGGTTAACCTCGCAACACGCCGCAAACTCGCAGGCTCATTCTTCAAAAGGCACGCAGTCACGAGA
>NZ_JBITJK010000107.1:0-1119 GCF_044459945.1 Streptomyces sp. NPDC050164 | reverse complement strand
TGACGCCTGAGGTGGACGAGGTCCTGGCCCGGCATCCGCTGCGGGACCTGGTCACCACCTCCGAGCCGCTGCCCCTCCTGGTCGAGCGGGAGCGGGCCCTGTACGGCTCCTGGTACGAGTTCTTCCCCCGCTCCGAGGGCACCCGGCAGCAGCCCCACGGCACCTTCCGCACCGCCGCCCGCAGACTGCCGGCGATCGCGGCGATGGGCTTCGACGTGGTCTACCTGCCCCCGGTCCACCCCATCGGCACCACCTTCCGCAAGGGGAAGAACAACACCCTCTCCCCCGGCCCCGACGACGTCGGCGTGCCCTGGGCGATCGGCTCCCCCGAGGGCGGCCACGACGCCGTCCACCCCGATCTGGGCACCCTGGAGGACTTCACCTGGTTCGTCGGCCAGGCCCGCGACCTGGGGCTGGAGGTCGCCCTGGACTTCGCCCTGCAGTGCTCCCCGGACCATCCCTGGGTGCAGAAACACCCCGAGTGGTTCCACCACCGCCCCGACGGCACCATCGCCTACGCGGAGAACCCGCCGAAGAAGTACCAGGACATCTACCCCATCGCCTTCGACGCCGACATGGACGGCCTGATCGCCGAGACCTGCCGGGTGCTGCGGCACTGGATGGACTGCGGCGTGCGGATCTTCCGGGTGGACAATCCGCACACCAAGCCGGTCGTCTTCTGGGAGCGGGTCATCGCGGACATCAACCGCACCGACCCCGATGTGATCTTCCTGGCCGAGGCGTTCACCCGCCCGGCGATGATGCACACCCTCGCCCAGATCGGCTTCCAGCAGTCCTACACGTACTTCACCTGGCGCAACTCCAAGCAGGAGCTGACCGAGTACCTCACGGAGCTGTCGGGCCAGGCCGCCTCCTACATGCGGCCGAACTTCTTCGCCAACACCCCCGACATCCTGCACGCCTACCTCCAGCACGGCGGCCGCCCCGCCTTCGAGGTCCGGGCCGTCCTGGCGGCCACCCTCTCCCCCACCTGGGGCATCTACTCCGGCTACGAACTGTGCGAGAACACCCCCCTCAGGGAGGGCAGCGAGGAGTACCTCGACTCGGAGAAGTACCAGCTCAGGCACCGCGACTGGGCGGCCGCCGAACGCGAGGGCC
>NZ_JBITJK010000106.1:0-1199 GCF_044459945.1 Streptomyces sp. NPDC050164 | reverse complement strand
GCAGTTCTTCGTGGCCGAGGCCGAGTTCGCCGATGAGGATTTCTTCGGTGTGCTGGCCGAGGAGGGGTGGGGTGGTGATGTCGACGGGGGAGTCGGAGAGTTTGAGCGGGTTGCCCACGGTGGTGAAGGTGCCGCGTTCGGGGTGGTCGACCTCGACGATCATGTCGTTGGCGGCCAGGGAGGGGTCTTCGATGATTTCGCGGGTGGAGAGGATGGGTCCGCAGGGGATGTTGTGGCTGTTGAGTCGTTCGAGGACCTGCCATTTGGGCAGGGTGGAGGTCCATTCCTCGATCAGCTGGAACATCTTGGCGAGTTTGGGCAGGCGGGCTTCGGGGGTGGCCCACTCGGGGTCTGCGGCGAGTTCGGGCCGGCCGATGAGAGCGGTGAGCGGGGGCCAGCCGACGGGCTGGACGATGACGTAGACGTAGTCGTTGGGTCCGCCCGGCGCGCACCGGACCGCCCAGCCGGGCTGGCCGCCGCCGGAGGCGTTGCCGGAGCGGGGTACCTCGTCGGCGAAGTCGTCGTTGGGGTATTCCGCCAGCGGGCCGTGGGCCAGGCGTTGTTGGTCGCGCAGTTTGACCCGGCACAGGTTGAGCACCGCGTGCTGCATGGCCACGTTCACGCGCTGGCCGCGTCCGGTGCGCTCGCGCTGGAAGAGGGCGGCGAGGATCCCGGCGACGGCGTGGATGCCGGTGCCGGAGTCGCCGATCTGCGCGCCGGTCGCCATCGGCGGCCCGTCCTCGAACCCGGTGGTCGCCATCGACCCGCCCATCGCCTGCGCCACCACCTCGTACGCCTTGAAGTCGGTGTAGGGGCCCGGACCGAATCCCTTGATGGAGGCGTACACGATCCGTGGGTTGATCTGCCTGATCCGCTCCCAGGTGAACCCCATCCGGTCCACCGCACCCGGCGCGAAGTTCTCCACCAGCACATCCGACCGCTCGATCAACGCGGTCAGGATCTCCTTGCCCCGCTCGGTCTTGGTGTTCAGCGTGACACTGCGCTTGTTGCAGTTGAGCATCGTGAAGTACAGCGAGTCCGCATCCGGGACATCCCGCAACTGCCTGCGCGTGATGTCACCGCCCGGCGCCTCCACCTTCACCACATCCGCCCCCAGCCACGCCAGCAACTGCGTCGCCGACGGACCCGACTGCACATGCGTCATATCCAGCACACGAACGCCTTCAAGAGCCTTCGTC
>NZ_JBITJK010000105.1:0-1308 GCF_044459945.1 Streptomyces sp. NPDC050164 | reverse complement strand
CTAGGCCGTGTTTTGGAACGTGCGGGCGGCCAGCCATTTGGTGAGGTCGCCCGCGATCCGGCCGGTGTCGATCTCGTTGGTCACGTGATGTTCGCGGCGCGTGGTGTCGCGACGGACGATCTCGTAGCCGCGCTCGTCCAGGACGGCGACGGAGGCGAACCACGCGGGATCGTCCTGGTCGGGCTGGATCACGACGAACGTGTTGTCCGTGTCGTTGAGATCGCTGAGCAGCTCGAACAACGCGTCCTCGGACGGGTCGTCGATGTGGTCGCCGTTCTCGCTGTCTGCGCAGTAGTACTTGGCGGCCATTGGTCCTCTCCCCACCGGGTGCTGTCAGGTTTCCGGCGTCAGCATGGCACGGCTGTCCGCCTTCAAGCGGCTCACAGCCACTGGTGGATCGCCGCGATCAGAACCGCTGCCTCGAACCGGACAGCGAGCTTGTCATAACGGGTGGCCACCGCCCGGTGCTGCTTGAGACGGCTGATCCCGCACTCGACCGCATGCCGAGCCTTGTAATCCTCCCGGTCAAAGGCAGGCGGACGACCACCGGCAGTGCCGCGGCGCTTGCGGTTTCGGATCTGGTCGGCCGGCTCGGGGATCGTGCACCGGATCCCGCGTCGACGCAGATAAGCACGGTTGGCGCGCGACGAATACGCCTTATCACCCCGTACTCGCAAAGGACGCACCCGAGGACGCCCGCTACCGGCGCGCGGGACCCGGATCGCTTCCAGGACCGGCTCGAACTGCGGGCTGTCACCCCGCTGGCCTGCCGTGACCAACAGCGACAACGGCTTCTGCCCCTGCTCGCACGCCAGGTGGACCTTCGTGGAGAACCCGCCCCGGGACCGTCCCAGCCCGTGATCGTCGGGCTCAGTCACCGTTCCGCCCGGTGGTTCCTTCTGCCCGGCTCCGTCCCTGCGGGCCCCGGCGGCGTGCTGATGAGCCCGGCAGACCGTGGAGTCCACGTTCACCTCCCAGGTGATCAGGCCGGCCGCATCGGCCCGGGCCTGCAACGCGGTCAGAATCCGGGCCCACACACCCTCACGCTGCCAGCGCCTGAACAGCCCGTACACGGTCTGCCAGTGCCCGTACTCAGCCGGCAGATCCCGCCACGGCACACCGGTCCGCACCCGCCACCGCACCCCGTTGATCAACCGCCGCTGGTTGCGAGCCGGACGCCCCACCCCTGCTGTCGGCAGCAACGGCTCCAGCACCAACCACTGATCGTCCGAAAGGTCCCCACGCCCCACACCGAGATCATCACGGCCTGAGGCGTGTTCAGGAGCTCAGTTCAAAAACACGCCCTAG
>NZ_JBITJK010000104.1:0-1412 GCF_044459945.1 Streptomyces sp. NPDC050164 | reverse complement strand
GGAAACCGGGGGACGCCGCACGTGCGCATCGCCTTCCTGCTGCACAACGCCTACGCGATGGGCGGCACCGTACGGACGACCATGACCCTCGCCGACACGCTCGCCGGGCGACACCAGGTGGAACTCGTGTCCGTCTTCCGGCACCGCGAGAGACCACGGCTGGGGCGGTCGCCGGAGGTACCGCTGCGGGCCCTGGTGGACCGGCGCAAGGGATCCGAGGACGCGGCGGACCCCCTCGCCCGGCAGGCCGGCGAAGTCTTCCCCAAGGGGGACAGCCGCTCGCACCAGTACCACCGGCTCGCCGAGCAGCGGGTCATCGACTGGCTGCGGGAGACGGACGCCGACGTCGTCGTGGGCACCAGGGCCGGACTCAACGCGCTGCTGGCCCGGTTCGGACCACGACATGCCGTACTCGTCGGCCAGGAGCACCTCACCCACGACAACCACTCGCACCGGCTGCGGACGGAACTCCAACGCTGGTACGGCGGTCTCGACGCGCTGGTCACCATGACCGAGGCTGACGCGCGCGACCACCGGCGCGGCATGCGGCTGCCGCGCACCCGGGTGCTGGCCATCCCCAACAGCGTCCCCGAACCCTCGGTGCCGCCGGCCGACGCGGCGGCCAAGGTCGTCGTCGCGGCGGGACGGCTGGCCCGCGTCAAGCGGTACGAGATGCTGGTCGACGCGTTCGCCCTGGCCGGTGCGGCCTGCCCCGACTGGTCCCTGCGCATCTACGGGGACGGCGCCGAGCGCGCCCGGATAGCCGACCGGATAGCCCACCACGGCCTGGGTGACCGGGTCTTCCTGATGGGTTCGGCCACTCCCATCGAGGCCGAGTGGGTCAAGGGCTCCATCGCCGCGGTGACCTCCGCGCACGAGTCGTTCGGGATGACGATCGTGGAGGCCATGCGCTGCGGCCTGCCCGTGGTGAGCACCGACTGCCCGCACGGGCCCGGCGAGATCATCCGCCACGGTGTGGACGGCTGTCTCGTCCCGCGCGACAGCACCCGGGGCGTGTCCGACGCGCTGCTGGCACTCATGCGGGACGACGGACGGCGTGCGGAGATGGGCAGAGCCGCCCGGGCCAGTGCGGCGAAACGATTCACCCCGGACGGCGTCGCCGACCGCTACGAGCGCCTGTTCAGCACCCTGGTGGAGGAGCGGGCCGGGCGGTCCGCTCCTCCACCGCCGGGCCTGGCCGACTGGCGCGACCGTGTCACCGTGCTCGCCGCCACGGCAGGCATCCTCACCCGCGCAGCGGTGCGCCGCGGGCGGCGCAGGCTGGGGTGGGTCGGATGAACGCGGATCGCACAGCGGCCTCGGCACGGCGGATGCTGTGGATCGTGGCCGCCGGGTTCTGTGTGCTGTCGGCCGTCCTCGTACCGCTCACACTGCCGCTCGGCTGGGACGAG
>NZ_JBITJK010000103.1:0-1418 GCF_044459945.1 Streptomyces sp. NPDC050164 | reverse complement strand
CCTAGTAGTGCTTCGTTAGGTTCTGGCTCTGGTTCTGCTGGTGGTGAGGGGTCGTCCGCAGGTGGTGCAGGTGCCGGTCCAGCACCTCAGCAGGTCCTGGAGCATGTCGAGGACCTGGTAGAGGGTCAGGCCGGCATTTGGGCTTTTGGGTCGAGCCGCCGCAGGGTGAGGAATGCCTGGGCGGCGGTGACGAGGGTGACGTGGTGGTGCCAGCCGCGCCAGGTGCGGCCCTCGAAGTGGTCCAGTCCCAGCCCGTGCTTGAGTTCGCGGTAGTCGTGCTCGATGCGCCAGCGCATCTTCGCCCACCGCACCAGGTCAGCGGCCGGTGTGGTGGCAGGCAGGTTCGATATCCAGTAGTCCGTCGGAGCGTCCTGGCCGTCCGGCCATTCGACCAGGAGGGTCCGGGTGGGCAGGACGCCGTCCCACCGGTTGCGGCCGCCGCCCGCCTCCTGGGCTGCGGCCAGGGCCTGCTTGCCCGCGGGCCGCACTGTCAGCACCGCGAACCGTGAGGTCATCGCGCCCTTGCTGCCGCGGCGCCAGGTCACCTCGGTGAACCGGCCGGCACCGGCCTCGACAGCAAGGACGGCGACGCCTCGCGGTGGGGTGCGGTAACGGGGCAGCGTGGGCGGACCGAGCCCGCCGTAAGCGGGCTGGTGCGGCTCGACCTCCTCCGGGTGGGCGACTTCCTTCCCGGTCAGGGCGAGAACATAGGACAGCCCTCGCTCCTCGAGGCCGAGCCGGAACGGGGTGCTGACGCCGTAGCCAGCGTCGGCGACCACGACCGGCGCCTTCAACTGCCAGGCGGCGAGTGTGTCGAGCAGGCCGAGCGCCAGACGCCACTTCTCCTGGTGGACGACGCCGTCGGGGACTGCTGCCCTGCGGCAGCGGTCCGGCTCGTCCGTCCACTCGCGCGGCAGATACAACTCCCAGTTCAACGGGCAGGACGCAGTGTCGGTGGCGGCATGGACACTGACCGCGACCTGGCAGTTCGCCCGCTTCCCGACCGCCCCGCAGTACTGACGGGCCACCCCCACCGACGCGGTGCCGCACTTGGGGAACGACACATCGTCGACCACCCACACCTCGGGCGTGATCGCCTCGGACAGCCGCTCGGCGATCCGCCGCCTGACCGGCAGCGGATCCCACGGCGACTGGTTCACGAACTGCTGCAGGGCCTGCATGTTCCCGTCCGGCAGCCGCTCCGCCATCGGCTGGATCGATTTCCGCCGGCCATCCAGCATCAGGCCCCGCAGGTAACACTCGCCCCACCGCCGCTGATCCCGCCGCGGCAACGACCCGAACACATCGGCAACGAACTCCGCCAACTCGCCCCGGAGTCGTTCCACCTCCCCCAACCTCATACCGGAGAGGATGCCCACCACCAGGCGAGATCACCCAACGTAACGAAGCACTACTAG
>NZ_JBITJK010000102.1:0-1485 GCF_044459945.1 Streptomyces sp. NPDC050164 | reverse complement strand
TCGAAGAGGGCGCGCAGAGGCAGTTCGACACCCAGGCGGGTGCGGATGCGGCTGATCAGGCGGGTCGCCAGGAGGGAGTGGCCGCCCAGGTCGAAGAAGCTGTCGTCGATCCCGACGCGCTCCACGCCGAGCACCTCGGCGAAGATCGCGCAGAGCACCTGCTCGCGCTCGTTACGCGGGGCGCGGAAGGCGGTGGCGGCGGCGTAGTCGGGGGCGGGGAGTGCGCGCCGGTCCAGCTTGCCGTTCGCCGTCAACGGCAACGCGTCCACCACCACGACCGCCGCCGGAACCATGAACTCCGGCAGACGCTCACCGACGTACCGGCGCAGTTGCGGTGTATCCACGGAGGCCGTGGTGTTCGACGGGATGACGTAGGCGACGAGGCGTTTGCCGCCTGGCTGGTCCTCACGCGCCACCACCGCAACCTGGGCGACATCCGGATGCGACGCGACGACCGCTTCGACCTCGCCGAGTTCGACCCGGAAGCCGCGGATCTTGACCTGGAAGTCGGCGCGGCCCAGGAACTCCACCGTGCCATCAGCCCGCCAGCGAGCCAGGTCACCCGAGCGATACATACGCTCCCCCGCACCCGCGAACGGATCAGCCACGAAACGCTCCGCCGTCAGGGCGGGGCGGTTCAGGTAGCCGCGCGCCAGCTGCGCACCCGCCAGGTAGAGCTCACCCGCCACACCGACCGGCACCGGACGCAACCGCTCATCCAGGACGTAGACGCGACTGTTCGCCACCGGCCGGCCGATCGACGGCAGCACCGGCCACCCGCCCGGGTCACCCTCCAGCGAAAGCGCCGTGACGACGTGGGTCTCGGTCGGCCCGTAATAGTTGTGCACCCGCCGACCCGGCACCGACGCAAAGAACTCCCGCACCCGACCATGCAGCACCAACGCCTCACCAGCCTGCGCCACATCCATCAACTCAGGCAGTTCAACGTCCAGTTCAGCGGCTGCTTCAGCGACCGCCTCCACCATCGGCATCGGCGCGAACAGCTCACCCACCTGATGCTCGGCGAACCAGCGCACCAACTCCGCCGCACCGCGCCGCGTCTCATCACGCGGCACCACCAGCGTCTTACCCGACCACAACGCCGAGAACATCTCATGCGCCGCCGCATCAAAGCCCAAAGCAGCGAACTGACCCGTCCGCTTACCCACCCCACCAGTGAGTATCTGCGTGTGCCAAGCCAGCAGGTTCACCATCGCCCCCGCCGGGAACACCACACCCTTCGGCCGCCCCGTCGAACCCGACGTATACATCACATAGAGGGGATGCTCCGGCCGCAGCAGCACACCACCGCGCTCGACATCGGACACGTCGGCATCGGCATATCCGTCGAGCGCCCGGATCGTGGCCCCGTCCAGCACCACCTGTGCCCGGCCACCCAACACCGCCTCATCCAACGGCCCGGCCGACACCACCGCCACCGGATCCGCGTCCTGGAACATGTACGCAATCCGGTCCGCCGGATAG
>NZ_JBITJK010000101.1:0-1494 GCF_044459945.1 Streptomyces sp. NPDC050164 | reverse complement strand
CCCCCGTTATCTTTTTGGCGGTCCTGCAAGAGGGCCGCTGGCCTCCGGGCCCGGCATGACTGTTGCCCCCTGTCGAGTCGATGACCTGGGGGGTGGTGTCACCGGGTCCGAGGGGTGCCGTCACAGACGCTGATCAGAGGTCTGGCCACTGCCCGGCCCGGCGCAATGCCGGACCACTCGCGGGCGGCAGGTCTGCATAACGTGGATGCGCGCGAACGGCCCCACCGCCGAGGCCGGCACAGCATCGACGCATGTGGGGGCACAGTGATCGACATCGACGAGACGGGCGTCTTCCTCGGCCTGGACGTCGGCAAGAGCAACCACCACGGCCACGGACTCACCCCGGCCGGGAAGAAGGTCTTCGACAAGGCCCTGCCGAACGGCGAACCGCAGCTGCGGGCCGTCTTCGACAAGCTCAAGGCCAAGTTCGGCACCGTCCTGGTCGTCGTGGACCAGCCCGCCTCCATCGGCGCCCTGCCACTGACCGTCGCCCGCGACGCCGGCTGCAAGGTCGCCTACCTGCCTGGGCTCGCCATGCGCCGGATCGCCGACCTCTACCCGGGTGAGGCCAAGACCGACGCGAAGGACGCGGCCGTCATCGCGGACGCCGCCCGCACCATGCCCCACACCCTGCGCTCCCTCGAACTGGCCGACGAGATCACCGCCGAGCTGACCATGCTCGTCGGCTTCGACCAGGACCTGGCCGGAGAGGCCAACCGCACCTCCAACCGCATCCGCGGCCTGCTCACCCAGCTCCACCCCAGCCTCGAACGCGTCATGGGCCCCCGCCTGGACCACCCCGCCATCACCTGGCTCCTGGAACGCTACGGATCCCCGGCCGCCCTGCGCAAGGCCGGCCGCCGCAAGCTCGTCGAGGTCGTCCGGCCCAAAGCGCCCCGCATGGCTCAGCGGCTCGTCGACGACATCTTCGACGCCCTCGACGAACAGACCGTGGTCGTTCCCGGCACCAACACCCTGGACGTGATCGTGCCGTCGCTGGCCAAGTCGCTGGCCGCCGTCCACGAACAACGCCGGGCCCTGGAAGCCCGGATCGAGGCCCTGCTGGAGGCCCACCCTCTTTCCCAGGTCCTGACGTCGATGCCCGGCATCGGCGTCAGGACCGCCGCAGTCCTTCTGGCCACCGTCGGCGACGCCAGCTCGTTCCCGAGCGCCGCCCACCTGGCCTCCTATGCCGGCCTCGCCCCCACCACCAGGCAATCGGGATCCTCGATCCACGGCGAACACGCCCCGCGAGGCGGGAACCGACAGCTCAAACGCGCGATGTTCCTCTCCGCGTTCGCAGCCCTCCACGATCCCGCCTCCCGCAGCTACTACGACCGCTGCCGAGCCAGAGGCAAAACCCACACCCAGGCCCTCCTCCGCCTCGCCCGCCACCGCATCAGCGTGCTGTTCGCGATGCTCCGCGACGGAACCTTCTACGAACCAAGAAGCCCCCGTCTCGCTTGACGAAAGACATAGAGGCACCCCCCCCGC
>NZ_JBITJK010000100.1:0-1505 GCF_044459945.1 Streptomyces sp. NPDC050164 | reverse complement strand
CCCCCGTTATGTTCTTCGCGGTCCTGCAAGAGGGCCGCTGGCCTCCGGGTCCGGCATGACTGTGTCCCCCTGTCGAACGGATGACCTGGGGGGTGGTGTCACCGGGTCCGGGAGGTGTCGTCGGAGACGCTGATGAGAGGTCCGGCCACCGCCCGGTCCGGCGCAATGCCGGACAGCTCGCGGGCGGCAGGTCTGCATAACGTGGATGCGCGCGTACGACACCACAGCCAAGGCCGGCACACTCAACACCCCGGAAAGAGGCGCGATGTTCGACACCGAAGACGTGGGCGTGTTCCTCGGCCTGGACGTCGGCAAGAGTGCTCATCACGGCCACGGGCTCACCCCGGCCGGCAAGAAGGTCCTCGACAGGCCCCTGCCCAACAGCGAACCGAAGCTGCGGGCCGTCTTCGACAAGCTGACCGCGAAGTTCGGCACCGTCCTGGTGATCGTGGACCAGCCCGCCTCCATCGGCGCCCTCCCGCTCACCGTCGCCCGCGATGCAGGCTGCAAGGTCGCCTACCTGCCCGGACTGTCGATGCGCCGGATCGCCGACCTCTACCCGGGCGAGGCGAAGACCGACGCCAAGGACGCCGCGGTGATCGCGGACGCCGCCCGCACCATGCCGCACACCCTGCGCTCGCTACAGCTGACCGACGAGATCACCGCCGAGCTCACCGTGCTCGTCGGCTTCGACCAGGACCTCGCGGCCGAGGCCACCCGCACCAGCAACCGGATACGCGGCCTGCTCACCCAGTTCCACCCCAGCCTGGAACGTGTCCTCGGGCCGCGCCTGGACCACCCCGCCGTGACCTGGCTGCTGGAACGCTACGGCTCCCCGGCCGCGCTGCGGAAAGCCGGCCGCCGCAGACTCGTCGAAGTCATCCGACCCAAAGCCCCACGCATGGCCACCCGGCTGATCGACGAGGTCTTCGACGCCCTGGACGAGCAGACCGTCGTGGTCCCGGGCACCGGCACGCTCGACACCGTGATCCCTTCCCTGGCCCGCTCGCTCGCGGCCGTCCACGAACAACGCCGGGCCCTGGAAGCCCAGATCAAGTCCCTGCTGGACGACCACCCTCTTTCCAAGGTCCTGACCTCGATGCCGGGGGTCGCGGTCAGGACCGCCGCAGTGCTGCTGGTCACCGTCGGCGACGGCACCAGCTTCCCCACCGCCGCCCACCTGGCCTCCTACGCCGGCCTCGCCCCGGCAACGAAGTCCTCGGGCACCTCGATCCACGGCGAACACGCACCACGAGGCGGAAACCGGCAGCTCAAACGGGCGATGTTCCTCTCCGCGTTCGCCGCCCTGCACGATCCCGCCTCTCGCACCTACTACGACCGATGCCGGGCCCGCGGAAAGACCCACACCCAGGCCCTCCTCCGCCTCGCCCGCCACCGCACCAGCGTGCTGTTCGCAATGCTCCGCGACGGCACCTTCTACGAACCCCGCCTCCCCGAAGCAGCCATCGCATGACCAACCCAGGCTTGACGAAGGACATAGAGGC
>NZ_JBITJK010000099.1:0-1525 GCF_044459945.1 Streptomyces sp. NPDC050164 | reverse complement strand
GTAACCGGGCGTTTCCCCTACGCTATAACCACCGAAACACTATGAAACTATTCAGCCGCACCATACCGTGACCATGGCATGGGGCTGTTCGTGGTTTCAGAACCAACACAGTGGACGCGAGCAACTGAGGACAAGCCCTCGGCCTATTAGTACCGGTCAACTCCACACGTTACCGTGCTTCCATATCCGGCCTATCAACCCAGTCGTCTACTGGGAGCCTTACCCCATCAAGTGGGTGGGAGTCCTCATCTCGAAGCAGGCTTCCCGCTTAGATGCTTTCAGCGGTTATCCCTCCCGAACGTAGCCAACCAGCCATGCCCTTGGCAGAACAACTGGCACACCAGAGGTTCGTCCGTCCCGGTCCTCTCGTACTAGGGACAGCCCTTCTCAAGACTCCTACGCGCACAGCGGATAGGGACCGAACTGTCTCACGACGTTCTAAACCCAGCTCGCGTACCGCTTTAATGGGCGAACAGCCCAACCCTTGGGACCGACTCCAGCCCCAGGATGCGACGAGCCGACATCGAGGTGCCAAACCATCCCGTCGATATGGACTCTTGGGGAAGATCAGCCTGTTATCCCCGGGGTACCTTTTATCCGTTGAGCGACGGCGCTTCCACAAGCCACCGCCGGGTCACTAGTCCCGACTTTCGTCCCTGCTCGACCCGTCGGTCTCACAGTCAAGCTCCCTTGTGCACTTACACTCAACACCTGATTGCCAACCAGGCTGAGGGAACCTTTGGGCGCCTCCGTTACCCTTTAGGAGGCAACCGCCCCAGTTAAACTACCCATCAGACACTGTCCCTGATCCGGATCACGGACCCAGGTTAGACATCCAGCACGACCAGACTGGTATTTCAACGACGACTCCACACTAACTGGCGTTAGCGCTTCACAGTCTCCCAGCTATCCTACACAAGCCGAACCGAACACCAATATCAAACTGTAGTAAAGGTCCCGGGGTCTTTCCGTCCTGCTGCGCGAAACGAGCATCTTTACTCGTAGTGCAATTTCACCGGGCCTATGGTTGAGACAGTCGAGAAGTCGTTACGCCATTCGTGCAGGTCGGAACTTACCCGACAAGGAATTTCGCTACCTTAGGATGGTTATAGTTACCACCGCCGTTTACTGGCGCTTAAGTTCTCAGCTTCGCCCCACCGAAATGGAGCTAACCGGTCCCCTTAACGTTCCAGCACCGGGCAGGCGTCAGTCCGTATACATCGCCTTACGGCTTCGCACGGACCTGTGTTTTTAGTAAACAGTCGCTTCTCGCTGGTCTCTGCGGCCACCCCCAGCTCGAGGAGCAAGTCCCCTCACCAGGCGTGGCCCCCCTTCTCCCGAAGTTACGGGGGCATTTTGCCGAGTTCCTTAACCATAGTTCACCCGAACGCCTCGGTATTCTCTACCTGACCACCTGAGTCGGTTTAGGGTACGGGCCGCCATGAAACTCGCTAGAGGCTTTTCTCGACAGCATAGGATCATCCACTTCACCACAATCGGCTCGGCATCAGGTCTCAGCCACATG
>NZ_JBITJK010000098.1:0-1649 GCF_044459945.1 Streptomyces sp. NPDC050164 | reverse complement strand
GGAGCCTCGTAAGGGGTGACGGCGTACCTTTTGTATAATGGGTCAGCGACTTACGTTCAGTAGCAAGCTTAACCGTATAGGGCAGGCGTAGCGAAAGCGAGTCCGAATAGGGCGTTCAGTTGCTGGGCGTAGACCCGAAACCAGGTGATCTATCCATGGCCAGGATGAAGGTGCGGTAACACGTACTGGAGGTCCGAACCCACTAACGTTGAAAAGTTAGGGGATGAGCTGTGGATAGGGGTGAAAGGCTAAACAAACCTGGAAATAGCTGGTTCTCTCCGAAAACTATTTAGGTAGTGCCTCGTGTCTCACCTTCGGGGGTAGAGCACTGTCATGGTTGGGGGGTCTATTGCAGATTACCCCGCCATAGCAAACTCCGAATACCGAAGAGTGCAATCACGGGAGACAGACATCGGGTGCTAACGTCCGGTGTCAAGAGGGAAACAACCCAGACCGCCAGCTAAGGTCCCCAAATATAGCTAAGTGGGAAACGAAGTGGGAAGGCTAAAACAGTCAGGAGGTTGGCTTAGAAGCAGCCACCCTTTAAAGAAAGCGTAATAGCTCACTGATCGAGTCGTCCTGCGCGGAAGATGTAACGGGGCTAAGCTATATACCGAAGCTGCGGATGCGAGCTTTGCTCGCATGGTAGGAGAGCGTTCCGTAAGCCTGCGAAGGTGCCTTGTAAAGGGTGCTGGAGGTATCGGAAGTGCGAATGCTGACATGAGTAGCGATAAAGGGGGTGAAAGGCCCCCTCGCCGTAAGCCCAAGGTTTCCTACGCAACGTTCATCGGCGTAGGGTGAGTCGGCCCCTAAGGCGAGGCAGAAATGCGTAGCTGATGGGAAGCAGGTCAATATTCCTGCACCATTGTTAGATGCGATGGGGGGACGGATCGCGGAAGGTTGTCCGGGTGTTGGAAGTCCCGGTCGCTGCATTGGAGAAGGCACTTAGGCAAATCCGGGTGCGGAATTCAAGGGTGTGGCGCGAGCTCCTTAGGGAGCGAAGCAATTGGAAGTGGTTCCAAGAAAAGCCTCTAAGCTTCAGTCTAACGATGACCGTACCGCAAACCGACACAGGTGGGCGAGATGAGTATTCTAAGGCGCTTGAGAGAACTCGGGAGAAGGAACTCGGCAAATTGGTACCGTAACTTCGGGATAAGGTACGCCCTTGTAGCTTGACTGGCTTGCGCCAGAAGGGTGAAGGGGTTGCAATAAACTGGTGGCTGCGACTGTTTAATAAAAACACAGCACTCTGCAAACACGAAAGTGGACGTATAGGGTGTGACGCCTGCCCGGTGCCGGAAGATTAAATGATGGGGTGCAAGCTCTTGATTGAAGTCCCGGTAAACGGCGGCCGTAACTATAACGGTCCTAAGGTAGCGAAATTCCTTGTCGGGTAAGTTCCGACCTGCACGAATGGCGTAACGATGGCCACACTGTCTCCTCCCGAGACTCAGCGAAGTTGAAGTGTTTGTGATGATGCAATCTACCCGCGGCTAGACGGAAAGACCCCATGAACCTTTACTGTAGCTTTGCATTGGACTTTGAACCGATCTGTGTAGGATAGGTGGGAGGCTATGAAACCGGAACGCTAGTTTCGGTGGAGCCGTCCTTGAAATACCACCCTGGTTTGTTTGAGGTTCTAACCTTGG
>NZ_JBITJK010000097.1:0-1662 GCF_044459945.1 Streptomyces sp. NPDC050164 | reverse complement strand
CCTCGACCTTTCATGACGGTCCGCCAGCTCCGTCGGCGGACCGTTTTCGTGCCGTGGACGAAGGCTGTGCAGGCCCAGGGCCCGAATGTCGCCTCGGGGCGGCGCCGGGTTCCACTGCTCCGAGCGTTGAGCTGCTGTCGTAGGGACGGGGATCCGTTGGTCAGCCGGGATTCGGCAGGAGTGCGAGCCGTTCGAGAGCTGTGGTGATGTGGCTGGCCCAGGGCCAGTGCCGGGCCAGGCGGAGGATCCGCCGCCGACTGGTGATCACGAGTTGTCCCGCCGTGGCGAAAAGCCGCAGCCGCAGCCGGCGGGGCTCCCAGAGCCTGGCCTTGCCGGTCAGTGCGAGCATCGGCATCCAGGCCAGCAGGTCCAGTGCGATCTGCACGATCTCCAGCCAGATCCGGTTCTGGGCGGTGCGGTGCAAAGGGAGATTCCGCAGGCCGGTGGCCCGGGCGGCCCGGATGCGGTCCTCGGCCCTCGCCCGCAGCCGGTGACGGAGCTCGAGCTCGGCGATCGGCCGGCCGACGGTGTTGGTGGCGAAACAGGTCAGCCGCATGCCGTCCGCGTCCGTGAGCCTCAACTGCGCTCCAGGGTGCGGCCGTTCCTTTCGAACGATCAGCCGCATGCCCTTCGGCCAGCCGTCCAGGACATCGCCGGTGAGTTCGGCGACCCAGGCGCCGTCACGGATTTCGCCGTCCGCCTCAACGGCGGGCGTCCAGGCCGACGCCGGAACCTTCAGCACGTGCTGGTGGATCGTGCCCGTGATCACCATGCCGACCGAGTAGGACAGCCACCGTCCCCGCCGGGCGAGCCAGGTGACGAAGTCGTGGGTGCCGCCCGCGGAGTCGGTGCGGATCAGGGTCTGACGTCCGCGCCGGTACTCCCTCGGCAGTTGAGCCAGGGCCAGATGGGTGGCGGTGATGTGGTCGGTGGCCGTGTTCGAGCCCGCGTTCCCCGGCCTGAGCAGGGCTGCCACCGGCTCTCCGGTGCCGCCCGGCCCGTGATCGACGAACCCCATCAGCGGGTGGTGGCCCCAGGTCCGCTTCCAGGTCGGGGCCGCGTCCTCCTTGTCCGAGTGCGCGATCACCAGCACCCCGTCGAGATCGACGGTCACCGTCCCGTCGGCATCGGGCGCTTCCCTGCCGGCCAACTGCCAGACGTGTCTGCGGGCTTCGGCCCGCGCGAAACGGATGGCCTGCAGAGCTCGGTCGCCGGAAGAGGCGAGGGTGTCGATCAGGCGGGAGACCGTCGGGTCGGAGGCGACCGGCCCGAACACGGCCGGCTCGGCCCGCAGCATGCCGACATCGGCGAGGCAGTCCCCGCCCAACGCCACTGCCAGTGCGACGTCCAGCAGGATCTTCCCCGGATCGTGGACGGCCCGCGGCCTCTGCCACGGCGTCAGCGCCGCAGATATAGCGGTGTCCAAACCGGCTTTGCGGACAGTCTCGACCAGCAGCACGCCACCGGCCTGCGAGACCACCGTCCGGCCGCCGCCCTCGATACGGACACGCGGGTACGACCCGATACGCTTCTTCACCTGGAGAGTGCTTCTTTCCATGCAGCCAACAGGACCCTCGACAAGTCCCATCGTTGCAGGTCAGGAGCACTCTCCGCTTATTTGATCAAGGCATGGACGAGCACGTTCATGAAAGCGCGAGGCTA
>NZ_JBITJK010000096.1:0-1775 GCF_044459945.1 Streptomyces sp. NPDC050164 | reverse complement strand
TCTAGACCCGGATTTCGCACATGGGGTTTGAGGTGTCCAGCCAGCGTGGGCGGGTTTCATCGATGCCGAGTAGTTCGAGGAGGTGGGCTTGAACGGCGCGTGTGATCAGGATGGTTGGCGGGTCGGTGGCTGTTCCGGCCCGGATCCGGAGGTCGGCGAGGTGGTAGAGGATCAGGCGTCCGGTCGGGCGGAGGGCCCGGTTGTCGGGGTAGAGCCCGCGCATGGTCTGGTCGCCGCCCAGGGCTTGGCGGACCTGGCGTTCGATGAGGCAGAACACCAGCAGGGCCAGGCAGATCACGGTGATCAGGGCGGCGATGCGCCGGTTGTGGTGCAGGAAGACCGGGGCCACGGCGAGCGGGCCCTTGAAGTCGCTGTAGCGGCGCTCGATTACCGGCTGGCCTTTGTAGCGGATGAGGACCTCGGCGGCGTCGGCCTCTGCGGGATCGAGGGTGGTCAGCAGCGCGTACCAGCCGTCCGCGGCGGCTTGGGCGGCCAGGACTTCCTGGTCGTAGTGCCAGGTCAGGGCAGGTCGTCCGCTCTCATCGACGGTGATGGAGGTGACCAGGCAGGAGCCGATGCGGCGTTTACTGGCGATCACGCCGAGCCGGGCGGTGACCTTCTGGGCGGTGGCGTAGTGCCGGCCGCCGCAGGCACGCTGGAGTTTGTCCAGTTCCTCACGGGCTTTCTCCAGGCGGCGGGTGCGGGCGGCCTGCTGGGCTTGGGCGTTGGCGCTGGAGTGGACCAGGATCCGGCGCACGGTGATCCGCGGGTCGCGCTTGCGCGGACCGGCCAGGATCTGGGTGTCCTCCAGCACTCGGTACTGGCCACGCTGAGCGGGTGGCTTTCCCATGTCTCGCCCGGCGGTGTAGTCGACCGGGTGGGCCCGGTCCGTGTCGAGACCGGCGAACAGGCCATCGGGAATTTTGGCCGCGGGCGCCGGGGCGATGAACCTCACCCCGGCTTCCTGCAGGGCCAGCAGGTTGGAGTAGGAGACCAGCTTCGAGTCGCCGACCATCAGAAAGTCGCGGGGCGCGGCCACCTCGCGCAGGGCCGTCATCGCCCCGACGACCTGGGAGACCTCGCCGGCCCCACCGTCGTAGGCGCGGTGGAAGACGGGGATGCCGCCGTCCGCCGAGATCGCGATCCCGGCCTGGATCTGCTTGAGATCCGCCCGGCGGTCCTTGGGATGACCGTACTTGACCTGCGGGAACCCCTCCTGCGGGGTCTCGTAGGCGCCGTGCAGGGAGATGCTGGTCATGTCCCAGTGCAGGCGCGAGACATCAATGCCGAACTCGGCGATCGCGCTCGCGCCGACCGTGCCGACGATGTGTTCCAGCTCGGGCGCGATGGCGTCCAGGGCGCGGCCGATGCGGTCGTCGTTGAGCAGGTCCGCCTCGATTCCGAAGACCTCCTCCACCGCCCACTCACGTGCCCAGTCGCCGACCCGCACCAGTGGCGCGGGCGCGGACAGCCGGTTGGCGACCAGGACCTCGATGACCTGCCCGTGGGTCAGATGCGCGACGTCGCGCACCGGACACAGCTCGTCGACGATCCGGGCCACGTCCAGCCGGCGCAGAAACTCGGCAGAGGCAGGCAGAGCGCCCAGACGCCTCTCCACCACAGGTGCGATCTCCACGTTCATCCGTGGACGACGCACCCGCGGCCGCTCGGCACGCGAAATCATCGACACATCACATCAACGACCACACCGACAACCAGACACCGCACGTGCCTCGTTCCAACCGATCGAGGCACGTGCGAAATCCGGGTCTAGA
>NZ_JBITJK010000095.1:0-2336 GCF_044459945.1 Streptomyces sp. NPDC050164 | reverse complement strand
ACTCTGGGACAAGCCCTGGAAACGGGGTCTAATACCGGATACTGATCATCTTGGGCATCCAAGGTGTTCGAAAGCTCCGGCGGTGCAGGATGAGCCCGCGGCCTATCAGCTTGTTGGTGAGGTAATGGCTCACCAAGGCGACGACGGGTAGCCGGCCTGAGAGGGCGACCGGCCACACTGGGACTGAGACACGGCCCAGACTCCTACGGGAGGCAGCAGTGGGGAATATTGCACAATGGGCGAAAGCCTGATGCAGCGACGCCGCGTGAGGGATGACGGCCTTCGGGTTGTAAACCTCTTTCAGCAGGGAAGAAGCGAAAGTGACGGTACCTGCAGAAGAAGCGCCGGCTAACTACGTGCCAGCAGCCGCGGTAATACGTAGGGCGCGAGCGTTGTCCGGAATTATTGGGCGTAAAGAGCTCGTAGGCGGCTTGTCGCGTCGGTTGTGAAAGCCCGGGGCTTAACCCCGGGTCTGCAGTCGATACGGGCAGGCTAGAGTTCGGTAGGGGAGATCGGAATTCCTGGTGTAGCGGTGAAATGCGCAGATATCAGGAGGAACACCGGTGGCGAAGGCGGATCTCTGGGCCGATACTGACGCTGAGGAGCGAAAGCGTGGGGAGCGAACAGGATTAGATACCCTGGTAGTCCACGCCGTAAACGGTGGGCACTAGGTGTGGGCAACATTCCACGTTGTCCGTGCCGCAGCTAACGCATTAAGTGCCCCGCCTGGGGAGTACGGCCGCAAGGCTAAAACTCAAAGGAATTGACGGGGGCCCGCACAAGCGGCGGAGCATGTGGCTTAATTCGACGCAACGCGAAGAACCTTACCAAGGCTTGACATACACCGGAAAACCCTGGAGACAGGGTCCCCCTTGTGGTCGGTGTACAGGTGGTGCATGGCTGTCGTCAGCTCGTGTCGTGAGATGTTGGGTTAAGTCCCGCAACGAGCGCAACCCTTGTCCCGTGTTGCCAGCAGGCCCTTGTGGTGCTGGGGACTCACGGGAGACCGCCGGGGTCAACTCGGAGGAAGGTGGGGACGACGTCAAGTCATCATGCCCCTTATGTCTTGGGCTGCACACGTGCTACAATGGCCGGTACAATGAGCTGCGATACCGCGAGGTGGAGCGAATCTCAAAAAGCCGGTCTCAGTTCGGATTGGGGTCTGCAACTCGACCCCATGAAGTCGGAGTCGCTAGTAATCGCAGATCAGCATTGCTGCGGTGAATACGTTCCCGGGCCTTGTACACACCGCCCGTCACGTCACGAAAGTCGGTAACACCCGAAGCCGGTGGCCCAACCCCCTTGTGGGGAGGGAGCTGTCGAAGGTGGGACTGGCGATTGGGACGAAGTCGTAACAAGGTAGCCGTACCGGAAGGTGCGGCTGGATCACCTCCTTTCTAAGGAGCACTTCTAAGCCGGTCCTTCGGGGCTGGTTCAGAGGCCAGTACATCGGCGAACGTCTGATGCTGGTTGCTCATGGGTGGAACGTTGACTACTCGGCACACTTGATCGTCTTCTCCTTCTAGTACTGCTCTTCGGAGCGTGGAACGTTGAGGGGAGCGGGGAGTGTGTCGGGCACGCTGTTGGGTGTCTGAGGGAATGGATTTTTCCTCAGTGCCGGCCCCAGTGAACTCGCCTGTGTAGGGCGGGGTGATGGGTGGCTGGTCGTTGTTTGAGAACTGCACAGTGGACGCGAGCATCTGTGGCCAAGTTTTTAAGGGCGCACGGTGGATGCCTTGGCACCAGGAACCGATGAAGGACGTGGGAGGCCACGATAGGCCCCGGGGAGTCGTCAACCAGGCTTTGATCCGGGGGTGTCCGAATGGGGAAACCCGGCAGTCGTCATGGGCTGTCACCCGCTGCTGAACACATAGGCAGTGTGGAGGGAACGCGGGGAAGTGAAACATCTCAGTACCCGCAGGAAGAGAAAACAACCGTGATTCCGGGAGTAGTGGCGAGCGAAACCGGATGAGGCCAAACCGTATGCGTGTGAGACCCGGCAGGGGTTGCGTATACGGGGTTGTGGGATCTCTCTTTCATGGTCTGCCGGCCATGAGACGAGTCAGAAACCGTTGATGTAGGCGAAGGACATGCGAAAGGTCCGGCGTAGAGGGTAAGACCCCCGTAGTCGAAACATCAGCGGCTCGTTTGAGAGACACCCAAGTAGCACGGGGCCCGAGAAATCCCGTGTGAATCTGGCGGGACCACCCGCTAAGCCTAAATATTCCCTGGTGACCGATAGCGGATAGTACCGTGAGGGAATGGTGAAAAGTACCCCGGGAGGGGAGTGAAATAGTACCTGAAACCGTGTGCCTACAAGCCGTGGGAGCGTCGGA
>NZ_JBITJK010000094.1:0-2807 GCF_044459945.1 Streptomyces sp. NPDC050164 | reverse complement strand
GAACATCACGTGACCAACGAGATCGACACCGGCCGGATCGCGGGCGACCTCACCAAATGGCTGGCCGCCCGCACGTTCCAAAACACGGCCTAGCCCCAAGGCCGTTCAGTTCGTGGGTGGGTGGGATTGTGCAAAACCGTAGGCTGCGGTTTCGCCGGACGTGAGGAGCGAAGCCCCGGTAGAACCGGCGGTCGACCAAGACAAGCCCGTCTAGTCCCAATACTGGTGACTTTGGGTTCTTGGGTCGTTGGGTGTGGTGTGCCGAGGCCCGGACAGGTGAAGTCTCGTCGGATGCCCGGCCTCTGCGGCCGCGCTCCAGCCTCTCCGACATCCCCCCTTGGGGCGACGTCACGCGCCACGAACAGCGCAGCCACAGCGAAGAGATAACGGTCGACGGCGAGGCGGGGCCGATGATCGTGAAGCTGAGTGTAGGCGGGACAAGCTCGCCCAGGACCAGCTGGACTCGCTGCGGGAGCTGGGTGGACTGGGCGTGACACTTGCGCCGGCGGGTCGTTGAACCACACCCCGAGTCCCGGCCGACGCACCGCAATACGGCGTTGCAACGCCCGTCCCAGAAGCCTGATCCGGGGTTCCGCAGCAGGTCAAGGCGCAACGCGCCCGCGCACTGCGGTGTTGCAGTGCGGGCCGTGATGTTTCGGCTGCTGGCAGCTACCGGCGGCGAGGTGCGGTGGTCCGGACCTCCGTAAGGACGACGCCGGTCACCAGGTCGCGGTACACGAGGATGTACAGGCCCCAGTCGGCGGCACGGCGGTGAGCCGGCCCCCCAGCCCACGGGCCCCTGGTCGCCGACACCTCCGGCCACCGAGCGGGCCACCCGCGAGTCGGACGATCAGCAGTACCTCCACCCGGCGGGACTCTCCCGCCTGGCGGGGGTGCGAGCGGCAGTCGCAGTCGAAGGCCGAGCTGCCCGGGCGGCTGGTCAGGGAGATGGTGCTGCGGTGTGCGGTGACGACGGCGTCGACGATCTCGAGGCCCAGTCCGGTGCCACCCAACCTGCGTGAGTGGCCGGGGCCGACCTGGATGAAGCGGCGGAAGACCTCCGCCTGGATGGGGTTCGGGGTTGCCCGGGCGGTCGTCGACGGCGGCGAGTTCGACGTGGTCGGCGTGCGCGGTGGCTGTGTCACCGTCCGTGGATGTCGTCGCGACGCGAGTTCGTGTCCGCTGACATCGAACTCAGTCTGAGCCGTTCCTTGCCAACCAACCGTGTTGTCCCAGGTCATGAGGCTCGGCTCGCCGCGCTCGAAGCGGTCCTCCTTGCCAGTCAACCTAGTCTGCGCAGGTAACGGGCTTCGGGCTTGACTGGATTCGATGTCAAAGGACAGGTCGGGAGTCAACCTGCGGTGCTGCGGCGCGGTCAATGTCGGTGAGAACTGGGTGTCACCCCGGGTGTGGAGCACGCGGTCCGGGACCCCTCGGCCAAGCCATGCTGAGGCGGGGTCTTGTCCGTGAAGCCGGAGGTCCACCAGGCGCGGGCGTCCGAGGTGACGGCGAAGGCTTCGACACCGGGCAGGGACTCGAACCATCCGCGTGCGCTCGGGCCCATGGCGAAGGCAGCCGTTGCGTAGGCGTCGACGTTGGTGAGGTGGCGGCCGACCAGGGTGATCGAGAGCAGTCCGGAGGCCGCAGGGCGACCGGTGTGCGGGTCGAGGATGTGGGCGCCGCGCTCGGCCGTGCCGGAGGTCGCGACCGCGAGGTCCCGGCCGGTCACGAGGGTGCACAGGCCGCCGGGTCGCAGGGGGTTGGCGATGCCGACTTGCCATGGCACGCCCGGGGCGCACTCGCCGCGCAGTTGGATGTCGCCGCCGCCGTTGACACAGGTGTTGCGCGCCCCGGCCCACTCCAGAATCCCTGATGCGCGTTCGATGGCCCAGCCCTTCACCATGCCGGTGGGGTCGAGGCGCCCGCCGGGGGCGCGGCTGAACCAGCCGCCGCTGATGCGCTCGGCGCTCTCGCAGAGCTGCAGCACCTCGGCGACTTCGGCGTCGCAGTCGACGAGGTTCATCTCGCCGCGGTCCAGGCGGCTGATCTGGCTGTCGGGGCGGTAGGTGGAGAAGACCTCGTCGACCCGGTGCAGCCAGGCCACGGCCTGCTCGAGAGCCCGGCGGATGGCGGGCGTGGGCGTGTCGCGGATGTCGAAGGAGAAGACCGTCCCCATGGCGTGCTCGACGTGACGCAGCCCCCGGGGCGTGCCGAATCCCGTGGACGCCTTGCGCTCTTCGGTGTATCCCTCGGGTGTGTCAGGCATCGGCCTTGTCCAAGGCGCTCTGGAGGGACAGCATGTAGCCCTCGCTGGTGTAGGAGGCGCCGGAGACGGCCTGGATGTGCGCGCTCTGCGCGCCCAGCGCTTCTCGCGTCAGGGTGGGCACGGCGTAGTCGGCGATCTCCTGGCTGCGCGACGCGGCGCTCGGAGTCTGCACTGCTTTGACGTTGGTCAGTTTGCCGTGGGAGAGCGTGACGGCGACCTGGACCGGGCCGTAGGGGGTCTGCTCGACGGCACCGGTGTAGGTGCCGGTGGCTCCGCCCCCGGTGCTGGCGCCCTTCGACCCGCCGGAGCTGGACTGGCTCGGCCGACCGGAACTGGAGCCCGGCGTCGGCGAGGAGACCGCGGCACCGCCGCCGGAGCCGGCCAGGACCGGCAGGGCGGTGTGATGCGGTTTGAGGGACAGCAGCAGGACCAGGCCCGCAACGGTGGATGTGGTCAGGAGGGCGGCGCGGCGCACTGCCATGAAGCTGCTCCTTTTCAGGATGGTCGGAGAAGTCAGAACGCGAATGATTCGTGGTGGATG
>NZ_JBITJK010000093.1:2365-2832 GCF_044459945.1 Streptomyces sp. NPDC050164 | reverse complement strand
CATGATCGCCGACATCGGGAAAGGTCGGCTAAGCGCGAAACTCGCAAAAAGACTCCCGGGTCTGAAGCCACCGGTGTTGATTTCCACCGAGTCTTAACCCACCGATTTCATCTAAATCTGACCCACCCCGAGACAGCGTAGTACATCTATTCCGGTGTGGATAACTCTTCGTTACCCGCTGGTTTTGCTGCTCTCTTTCTTGTCGTCTTCGCCTTGGCAGAACTGGTCCTGAAGCGCCACGATTCATTGCCCGTTTCAACGATGTGGCAGTGATGGGTGACGCGGTCCAGCAGCGCTGTCGTCATCTTTGCATCCCCGAACACGCTCGCCCACTCGCCGAAGCTGAGATTGGTCGTGATCGCGACGCTCGTGTGCTCGTAAAGCTTTGAGAGCAGATGGAACAGCAATGCACCACCGGTCTGGCTGAACGGCAGATAGCCCAGCTCATCGAGAATCACCAGATCGAC
>NZ_JBITJK010000093.1:0-2355 GCF_044459945.1 Streptomyces sp. NPDC050164 | reverse complement strand
AGATCGACGTACATCAGCTTGTGGGCGACCTGGCCTTGTTTGCCGATGGACTTCTCCTGCTCCAGGGCGTTGGTCAGCTCGACGGTCGAGAAGTAGCGCACACGCTTGCCGTGGCGCTGTACGGCTTCGATTCCGATCGCTGAGGCGAGGTGCGTCTTGCCAGTGCCCGGACCACCGATGAACACGACGTTGTGCGCGCTTTCGAGGAACGACAGCTCGCTCAGTTCGCGCACCAGCGCTTCGTCGACGTGTGCCTGCGCGAAGTCGAAGCCCTTCAGGTCGCGGTGGGCCGGGAAGCGCAGCGGTCATTTGATAGGCGATCGAGCGCACCTGCCGTTCGGCGGTTTCAGCCATCAACAGCTGCTTCATGAAGCGCTCCGGCTCGAAGTCCGTGTGGCGCGACTGCGCGAGCAGCTCCGGCCACGTGCTCGCCATGCCGTGCAGTTTAAGACCCTTGAGCTGGGCCGCGATATCGTTAGACATGACGATCCTCCGGTGGGTTGGCGCGCAGCGTCTCGTAACGGCTCACGTCGGCCGCGGGCTCTTCCTTGAGCTGGAGTTTCGTCGTGGCGAGGCTGCCATTCGTGACGGGCGCCTTCAGCCGGCTCAGCACGTTCAGGACGTGCTCTGCGCTGGGGCGTCCTGAATCCAGCGCAGCCTGTACGGCGAGCAGCACCGCATCGAGCCCGTGTTCGCGCACCGCAGCGAGCACCTGCGTCATGACGCGATCGCCGCCCGGGTGTTTCAGCAGATGCCGCTGCAGCAGTTGCAGCGGCTGCGGCATCGTGATGAACGGTGCGCCGTTGCGCAGTGCGCCGGGTTTGCGCTCGACCAGCGTGACGTAGTGGCGCCAATCGTAGAAGGTCATGTGCCGCTCGAAGCTGCGTTCGTGGCGTGCGATCTCCTGGGCGTTGGCGACGACGCTGAGATATGCCGGATAGCAGCGCACGCTCACCAGCTGGTTCGTGTACTCGGTGGGCACGCTGTAGCGGTTGCGCTGGAAGTGAATCAGGCTGGTCGACGAGACTCGCAGGGTCTGCTCGATGTAGCCGTCAAACGGCCGTGGATTGGGCATCAGCCGGGTACGCTCGTCCTGCAGCACATCCTCGACCGTCAGCTCAGGCCACTGCGGGTGCCGCATGTGCCACGCCTCACGACACTGACCAGCGACCCATTCGTTCAGGATCTCCAGCGTTTCCCAGCGCCGTAGCGCTGCTTCGTGCCAGATCTGACGTCGCCGGTCCTGAACGTTCTTCTCGACGATGCCTTTCTCCCAGCCTGCAGCCCGGTTGCAGAACTCCGGCTCGAACAGGTAGTGACTGCACATCGCTTCGAAGCGCGCGTTGACCGCACGCTCCTTGCCGCGGCCAACCTTGTCCACGGCGGTCTTCATGTTGTCGTAGATGCCGCGCCGCGGCACGCCGCCGAACGCGGCGAACGCGCGGGCGTGCGCATCGAACAGCATCTCGTGACTCTGTGTGGGATAGGCGACGAGCCAGAACGCGCGGCTGGAGTTAAGTTTGACGTGGGCGACCTCCAGGCGTCGCCGCAGCCCGCCAATAAAAGCGTATTCGCAGCTCCAGTCAAACTGGAAGGCTTCGCCGGGTTCGAAGGCGAGCGGCACGAAGGCCTGCCTGCGAGGCGCCTCAGCCTGCTCCTCGTGCCAACGCCTCACGAACGCGCTCACCCGGCCGTAGCTGCCGGCGTAACCCTCGGCGCGGATCGCCTCGAACATGAACCGGGCGGTGCGCCGGTCACGCTTCGGGCGATGACTGTCGGCACGCAGCCAACCTGTCAGCTGTGCGGCCCAGTCGTCGATGACGCTCGGGCTGACGCGCTTCGGATACTTCGGCTCGACGGCATCAGTCTGCCGCAGCCAGCGGCGCACCGTGTTTCGGGACAGGCCCGTACGCCGCGCAATCTCGCGCAACGGGACCTTCTCGCGGAAATACATCCGCCTGATCTTGGCCAATATACCCACCGTGATCACCTTTGTATCCCCTGCTCAAAGATTGAGCAGAGCATTCAATCACGTGGGTCAAAATTCGATGAAAATTTTCAGCTCTAGTGGGTCAGTTCTGTGCGGACATCAACACCGCACTCGCCTATACCTCGCCGTGGATCGCGCCGATCGTCGGCATCGGGGCGTCCGCCGGCGCCTACATCGTGCTGCTGCAGATTGCCCGTGCGTTCACGCGCGAGCCGTCCGTCCAGGGTGAATGATTCCGCTGCACACCCGCCCGCCTCCCGAACCACAGGAATCCTCATGAAAATCATCAACGCCAGATTGCGCGGCCGTAGCGGCCTCTTCACGATCGACATCGATGCGGGCACGTTTCGCGGCATCGGCCTCCA
>NZ_JBITJK010000092.1:0-2862 GCF_044459945.1 Streptomyces sp. NPDC050164 | reverse complement strand
GATGGGGGTCCCCCCTTGCTCGAGCGAAGTCGAGAGCTTGGGGGAGTCGACAACCGACGACAACGCCGCAGAGGTGCGTGCCAGACCCCGCGTCCCCGGCGTGATCCAAACGACAGGCCCTAGGACGACGTGCAGCCGCGGGAAGGTCGTAGAGCGGGTGTAGCGGTGTCACTGCCAGAACGGGTACGTCGTACCGATCGTGCCGCGGGCGCCTTCCCAGACGCGGTGCCCGGCGTAGCGCTCGTAGTCCCAGACCTCCTTGGCGAGGCGGGCCTGGGACATGGTGCCGTTGTCGAGCTCGAAGAGGCGGACCTCGCTGGTCTTGGTCGGCAGGGCGAGGACGGCGTCGGTGTTGAAGCTCAGGCCGGTCTCCTTGATGGCGTGGTTGACCTCCACCTGCCAGTCGGTCAGGTGCTTGCGGCCGCCGTAGGCGAGGATCATGTCCGTCACCGCGACGCCGTGCGGACCGAACCCCGCCTTCACCGCCTTCACTCCGGTGCCGGCCTTCGGGCGGGAAGGCAGCTCGTTGCCGTCGGCCAGAGCCTTCTGCCCCGCAGGGTCAGGTTCCAGATCGGGTGCCGCCCGTCCTTGCCATTCGTCTCCGCCAGCCCCAGCTCCGCCAGCTTCTTCATCGCCCTGCGCGCGTACGACCGCCCGTCGGCATCCTCCGCTGTGATCACCTGAGCCATCTGCCGGACCGTCGCTATCCGCACGCACCCCGGCATCCGCAGCGCATCGGCCCGCACCTTGGCCGCAGGGGTGGACTTCTTCCCCTTCACCGACGTCTCAGGGGAAGGGAGAGAGGCGTCAGCGTGCCGGGAGGCCCCCTGGCGGGCGGTGTGAGCTGCGGTAGATGGGTACGACGTTGGAATCGCTCGCGGCACTGGACGCGGCACTGGATTCCGGGCCGCCCGGCGGGCGTTCAGCACCCCTTGAACAGGTGGGGCGCGGCTCCTGCTCAGGCTGCCGGGCGCTGCTGTACGTCATGAGAAGGCTCCTCACGCAGATGGCGCGGGGCTCCGGACAGAATCCCGCCGTCATTTGCTAGAGGTGTGCTGGAAGTCGACGGTGTGACATTCCGCCGGGTGCCGTTACCGAGCCGTGATCGTCGCGGACGGCTGTGACTTCGATCGATAGGTGGCCCCACCGAGTCCTGTCCTTCTATCCTCGCGCTTTCACGAAGCGTGATGTCCGACGGGTGGTCAGACAAACGAAAAGCGCCTCTGACCAGCAAGCATGAGCATTGTCGAGGTCCTTGGTCCTGCCACCGCGGGAGGCACTTCGCAGGTGAAGAAACGTATCGGTCCTACCCGCGTGTCCTCGTCGAGGGTGGTGGCCTCGCAGGAGGGAGGCGTCCCGCTGGTCGAGACGGGCAGTAAGACCGGGCTGGACCAGGCGATATCGGTGGCTCAGGCGCCGTGGTACAAGTCGCGAGCAGTGCACGATCCGGGGAAGAGCTGCTGGACGTGGCCTTGACGGTCGCGCTCGGTGGGGACTGCCTGGCCGATGTAGCCTGCCGCGGGCCGAGCCGGCCGTGTTCGGGTCGGGTGGCCTCCGACCCGAACACGGCCAGCTGACTAGTGCCGCATCAGGCAACGTTCGCCCTGGGCGGTCTGCGACGATGGCTCCATGGACGAGGAAGTCATTCCCATTCTTCGCGTCGAGGATGCTGCGGCGGCGGTCGCGTGGTACGAGCGACTGGGCTTCGCCAAGCAGTGGGAACACCGCTTCGAACCGGGACTTCCCACGTTCGTGGAGGTCGCCCGGGGCGGGGTGCGGTTGTTCTTGTCGGAGCACAAGGGAGATGCCCGCCCTGACACGTTGGTCTACGTCCGCATTCGTGATGTCGAGGCCATCGCCTCCGAGTTCGGTGTGCAGGCGAAGGACGCTCCGTGGGCGCGTGAGATTGAGCTGCGCGACCCTGACGGCAACCGGCTTCGGATCGGCACGCCGACGGAATGACACTCGCTGGCAGCGCGCGGCAGACAAGCTGTGCTAGTGGCTGAGCGAGTACGCGTCCGCGAGATCGATGACGATGAGGGGCAGCGCCTGCTGCGGATCATCCACCGGGGCAGCGGGTTGGGCCTGAGTGCCGAAACTGACGGTCACGGCGTCCGTCTCAGGCGCGCCAGCTCAACTCCCTCGCCGGTGTACCCGGGGGCTCGCGACAGCGTCGCACGACATGGCTGACCCGCACGCGGCTCCGTCTGGCATCCGGTGGGGCCGTCCCCGCCGCGCGAGCGGCGTGATCAATCCAGGTGCAACCCGCGAGCCCTGCCTCATAGCCTCGGCCCCATGACTGACCAGGCACTCGTCCCCGACGACTTCGTCGTCCCCGCGGACCTGATCACCCCGCAGTTCCGTCTGGAGCCTCTGGGACCCCAGCACAACACCGCCGACCACGCCGCCTGGACCAGCAGCATCACGCACATCCGCGCGACCCCGGGCTTCCAGGACCGAGAATGGCCTCCTGCGGACGGGATGGCCCTGGAGGCGAACCTCGTCGACCTGCAGCGTCACGCGGACGACTTCGCTCAGCGCCGCGGATTCACCTACACCGTCATCGAGATCGCTAGTGGCGAGGTGATCGGTTGCGTCTATATCTATCCCTCCCGCACCGACGACCATGACACCGACGTCCGCTCCTGGGTCCGTGCCGACAGAGCCGAGCTGGACGCGCCCTTGCAAGCGGCCGTCACGACCTGGCTGTCCACGAACTGGCCCCTCGGAACCCTCAACTATCAGCCCCGCTGACAACCATGTGGTCCAGGGCCCATGCGTTCTCAGGAGGTGATCTTGAGGAGTGCGGTGGCGTGGTCGGGGCGTGACCGGTAGTGGTCAGCTGCGGCGGCGATGTTGTTC
>NZ_JBITJK010000091.1:0-3211 GCF_044459945.1 Streptomyces sp. NPDC050164 | reverse complement strand
CACGGGGTGCACCCGCCGTGTGTCCTCGCGGGAAACACCTCGACGATTCCCATCGCCCACACCGCGGGCTGCACTGTCACGGAGACGAACACCCCGGCGCACCCCAGTGCGCTGGTCCTTCGCGAGCGGAACTCACCGCACTGGGCGCGCGACTGGCCACGTTTTCCGGTGCCGGACACCTACAACCCCGGATGGACCGTCGTCGTGCGTCCATGACGGCCGGCTGTGCGGCTCAGGGCCGGCAGGGCGGTGCAGCAACTCCACGTGCGGCATCAAAGTACGGCTGGAGTACTGGTGATCTGAGTCGGAGATTCGTCGTTGGTTCGGTATGAGTCGTCCAGGTCCGAGGATTCCGCCGTTGTCGGTGACCGATGCCCAGCGGGCTGTGCTGGAGGGCTGGGTGCACCGCCGCATGACGGCTCAGGCGCTGGCCCAGCGGTCGCGGACCGTCCTGGAATGCGCCGACGGGCACTCGATCATGGAAGTGTCACGCCGATTGCGGATCAGTCCGGACACGGTCCGCACCTGGCGAAGGCGATTCCTCGAACGCGGCCTGGACTGCCCGTCCGACGAGCCACGGCCCGGCGTCCCGCGAAAGATCACCGACGCGAATGTCGAGCGGGTCATCGTCAAGACGCTGGAGGAGAAGCCGAAGAACGCCACCCACTGGTGGGCCAGGTCCATGGCAGCGGCCACGGGCATGTCGCAGTCGGCCATCTCCCGGATCCGGCTGGCCTTCACGCTCGCCCCGCACCGCAGAAGGCGTTGGCGCTCTGCGTGGACGAGAAGTCGCAGATCCAGACCCTCGACCGGCCGTGGCGTTCAAGAAGTTCCTGGCCAAGCTCGACAAGGAAGTCCCCGCCGACCTCGACGTCCACCTCATCCTCGACAACTACGTCACCCACAAGACGCCCATCATCAAGAAGTGGCTGCTGGTCCACCCACGCTTCCGTCTCCACGTCACGCGCACAAGCTCTTCCTGGCTGAACCTGGTGGAGCGGTGGTTCGCCGATCTGACGCAGAAGAAGCTCAAGCGCGGTGTCCACCGCTCCGTCCAGGCCCTCGAACGCGACATCCGGAACTGGCTCGCCGACTGGAATGACAACCCAAGGCCCTTCGGCTGGACGAAGACCCCCGACGAGATCCTCGACAAAGTCGCCGCATACTGCCGACGAATCTCTGACTCAGGTCACTAGGACTTGTCCGGCCGATCACGTTCGCAGCCATGCGCTGTTGAACGGTGCATCAACTAACGGGAGTAATTGTCAAGAGCTGTGGATCAGCTGACTGGTGATCAGGCTGAGCTGGTCTCGGGGTCGCTCGTCCAAGAGGCCGTTCTCGAATCGCCCGGCAAGCGTCGAATTGCCCGAGCCGCTGGTGCTGTCGTTTCCTATGAGTGCGAGAGGCTTGGCCTGGGTGAGCTCACCGATCCGGCGGTGCCGTGCGATGCGGCCGATCATCCCTCTCGTCGACCAGCTGGGGCGCACCGCGCTCTCGGGGCTCCGGCGTGGCCATCCCCGCCCGTACGAGCCCGAGGATCTCCTCGTCGCTCAGGCCGAGTTCGCGCGATGCGCTGACCAGGGTGTCCACGAAGGTGAGGAGGCGGGCGCGGGCCGACGTGCCCTGGTTATCCAGGACGACCGCGCCGCGCCCACGGCGGAGCTCGATCATGCCCTCGTTGCGGAGGCGCTGGTAGCCGCGGAGAACCGTGTGGATGTTGACGTCGAGGGACTCAGCGAGCGCGCGGGCGGAGGGGAGGCGGTCGCCGGGGGCGACCTCGCCGTCGGCGATCGCGCGCCGGACCCGCGCGGCGATCTGGTCGCCGAGCGGGGTGGCGGAGCCGGTGTCGACCCGGATGAGCATGTCAGTGCCTCACGGTGGTGCGGAGCAGGGAGTTGAGGAGGGCTGCGGCCGTCGCGGAGTCGTCGACGGTGACGGCGAATTCGCGACCGCTGGTGCGCCGTACTACCAAGGCCTCACCGGAGCGCACCACTACACCAGTGGCGTCGGGGCGGATGCGGTAGCCCCAGCCACCGAAGTCCGCAGCCGGGCGGATGTCGCGGCTCACGGCCAGGTCCATCTCGGCGAGCGGGACCCGGGTGCGGGGCCATGGTGCCACGGCGGGCGACACGGTCAGGCCGCGCGGGCCGGCGGTGACCTGGATTCGGGAGGCGCCGAGCACGAGCAGCCCGAGGATCAGGAGCGGTACGGCGACCGCCCATCCCACGGGCGGGAGCAGTACACAGCCGACGGCAGCCATCAGCAGGCCGAGGAGTTGGGCAGGGCGGGAGGAGACGGTGCGGGTCCAGCCCGCGATCTCGCCCTCGGCGAGGGCGGGGCCGAGGACGGGGGCGTCCCCGGCGGTCGACAGCCGCCCGCTGTCGGGCAGGCGCAGCGCCCGCGCGGTCAGCCACCCCGCCCCGGCCGCACCCGCGCCCGCCGCCGCGGCGGCGGCCATGTGCCACAGCGGCATCCTGGTGGCGGTGGCGTTCCCGCCTGCGTCGGCGTTCACGAGCAGCACCGAGGCAAGGGCCCCGCCGAGCAGCCCGGCGAGCCCGTACCCAACGGTGAGCGCCCAGCGGGTGAACGCTCCGCGGGCCGCGCAGATCCCGGTGAACAGCGCGCCGGTCCCGGCGAGCGCCCCGACGCAGGCGGCCAGGAACCAGGAGGTGCTGGTGAAGCGGTCGGGTGTGGTGCCCGGGAAGTGGGTGGCGAGCGGGTCGGGCAGCCGGTCACGCACGGCGGCGAACAGGGTCAGGTCGGCGATGAGTGCGACGGTGAACGGAAGTGCGGCCAGCGCGGCAAGGGTGCCGCGTCCTGTGGAGCGAGTCATTTTTACCCCCTTGTTCGCATCACAGTAGAACAACTTTCGGAGATGGTGCCAGTGTGTCGCTCACCGGCTTCGGGGGCAGGCGCCCGAGCAATTGGTGAAATCTGCAGGTCAGTTGAGGTTGTTCAGGCTGCGTGAACTTCGGGGTGTTCAATCATCTGACCGCGCTCGAAGCGGGCGCCGGCCCGTACCAGGGCGGACCAGGTGGGGTGCGTTCACGGCCCGCCAGCGGGCCTGGGCGGACTCGACCAGCTTGAACACCATGGCCAGGGCTGCGGCCGCGCTGCCCCCCGTTATGTTCTTCGCGGTCCTGCAAGAGGGCCGCTGGCCTCCGGGTCCGGCATGACTGTGTCCCCCTGTCGAACGGATGACCTGGGGGGT
>NZ_JBITJK010000090.1:0-3615 GCF_044459945.1 Streptomyces sp. NPDC050164 | reverse complement strand
ACCCCCCAGGTCATCCGTTCGACAGGGGGACACAGTCATGCCGGACCCGGAGGCCAGCGGCCCTCTTGCAGGACCGCGAAGAACATAACGGGGGGAACGATCACCGGGGCGGCTGCTGGCTCGTCGCCGAGTATCGAATCGTCATCACCTAGGGGAGAGACCTGATGCGGTGCTGCTCTGTGCTCATTACCGTCGAGGTCACGGAGCGGTGCTGACAGCATGAGGGAGACATGGTGGCTGTGGATGAGCCTGGGGTGTACGAAATCCGGATTCACGGATGCCTGAGCGTGCGGGAAGCGTTGGCGCTGCAGGAGCCGGTCGAGCGTCTGCTGTGTCCGGACCCCGACCACAGGCCGCCCTGTGACGTGCCGTGGAGTTTCACCCTGGGTGACGACGAGCAGGCTGACGACGGCATCGAGGCCAAGGTCCTTGTCCTGGGCGTCTATACGCCGGGCGGGCGGGCCGCGCAGGTGGCTGACCAGGTGCGCGGCGTTGTGGGTGAGACCCGGCCAGTCACGGTGCGCGCGGCTGCTGCCGGACAGTTCGAGGAGCTGGCAGAGCAATATCGGATCGAACGCGCTGTCAGGCAGAGCTGACATCTCGTCGAAGCAGTGGATGACGTCACGGACAGTGTCCTCGTCGGCCTGCACGGGACGCGCGATCACCGGGACGCCGCTCCCGCCCGCCGACGCCGGCAGCATCATCGCCCTGCGGAACCGCACCGTGCTGGTGCCGCCCCGCCGCACGATCCGCTGCGACTTCTGCCGGAGATGTCACCGCATCCGACCGACGCGAGGCGAGTCAGCACCAACCCGGTGATCGCTTCAGGTCACCGCACTAGAAGACGGGCGTGCCGTTCCGCGTGAGCTTCCAGTCCACCGCCGCGAACTCGGCCGGGTCGATGGACCCCTTCGCCTTCACCCAGGCGATCATGGTGTTGCGGATCTCTTCCGAGTTCGACCACAGCAACCGCGCGGCGGCGACATGCGGGAAGTTGCCGCCGCCGTTGGCCCGGTAGTTGTTCACCGCGAACACGAACTTCGCGTCGTCCGCGAGCGGCTGCCCCTCGAACCGCACGTTCGTCAACCGCGAACCGGCCGGCTTCGCGATGTCGATCTCGTACGCCAGACCGCTCACCACGTCGTAGTTGTAGTCCGGCGTGCCGTTCGCGTTCGTCAGCTTCGCCGGATCCACCGGAGCACCCGGCGCCGTCTGCACGAAGTAGTTCGCCGAGAACTCCAGGTACGCCTTCATCTGCGCACCCGTCATCAGACGCGCCTCCAGCGTGTTCTCGAAGACGTACAGACCCGCCACGTCCCTGATCGTCACCTCGCCCGCCGGGATCCGGGCGGACCGCGAGAAGCACGCCGCCTGCGACAGCACCGGCAGCGCGGCGTGCTCCGTGCCCGCCAGGGCCTGCTTCACCGTGTCCGCCTGGATGCGGTTGATCAGATCGATGATCGGCACGTCCTTGTACGGCGCCTCGGCCGACGTCATCTCCGCCGCGTTCGTGCCGATGACCTGGTTGACGTACGCCACGACCTTCTCGTGCTCGTCCGACAGCAGCCGGACGATCTTCGGGTCCTCCTCGACGGTGTTGGAGTTGAGGACCTGCGCGCCCACCTTCTCGACCTTCCAGCAGCCCTTCTCCCAGACCAGCTCGAAGTCGAAGAGCGTGAGCCGCTGCCCCCACTTCAGCGGCTCGGACAGCACGACCTGCTTGCCCGTCTTCTTGTTGGTCACGAAGTACTCGGGGATCTCCGTGTGCGCGTGCCCGACCAGGATCGCGTCGATGCCCGGCACCTGCTCGGCCACCAGCCCGGCCGCGTTCTCGATGTACGGCAGCTGGTCACCGTAGGACGACGTCCCCGACGAACCGCTGTGCGCCGACACGATGACGACGTCCGCGCCCATCGACCGCAGCTTCGGCACCCACTTCGCCGCCTGCTCCTCCAGACCCGGGAACGTCATCTTCCCCTGCACGTTCGCCTTGTCCCAGATCGCGATCCCCGGGTTCGTCAGACCCAGCACCGCCACCTTCACATCCCGCCCGAACGGCGTGCGCAGCCGGTGCATGCTGTACGGCGCGAAAGCGGGCCGCAGCGTCTTCGCGTCCAGCGCGTTCGCGCCCAGCAGCGGGAAACGGCACTGCTGCTCGAACTTCCGCAGCACCGGGATGCCGTAGTTGAACTCGTGGTTGCCGAGCGCCGCCGCGTCGTAACCCATGGCGTTCATGGCCTGCGCCATCGGATGCACCGGGCCGCCCTCGGCCGTGATCGGGTCGACCTTGGCGTAGTAGTACGACAGCTGCGTGCCCTGGATGGTGTCGCCCGCGTCGATCAGCAGCGTGTTGCGGTGGCCCTTCTCCTCGCGGACGCGGTTCACCAGGGTCGAGACCTTGGCGAGACCGACGTCGTTGTGGTTCTTGTCGTCGAACTCCTGGTCCGTGAAGTAGTCCCAGTTGAAGACGTTCCCGTGCAGGTCCGTCGTCCCGAGCACAGTGAAGGCGTACCGCTTCACGCCCCGCTCGCCCTCGCGCGCCTCGGCCGCCTGCGCACCCGGCGCCCCGACCGCACCGGTCAGCGCCACCCCCGCCCCGGTCACGGCGGACTTCTCCAGGAACTTCCGGCGGTTCAACGGCATGTCTGGCTCCTCGCGGAATCTGTGAACGACGCGCGTAGATAACGCGCGTAGATTCTGACCCGTTCATGACCGGCAGCAACAGCCCCGCCAGGTTGCGATCTGATGACTCGACCCACCGGCTCCACGCCCGTGGCCAGCCAAGACGTGACAGAGTGGGGCGTATGACCGCGCCCACGGCAGACCCCTCCCAGCCCGCCGTCCCCTACGGCACACCCGACGCCCCCCGCATCGCCGTCCGCGGCGAGGCCCGCCTCGAAGTCGACCCCGAGATCGCCCGCATAGGCATCACCGTCGCCGCCCGCGGCCGCGACCGCCGCTCCGCCCTCGACGACCTCACCCGCCGCAACGCCGGCGTCCTCGACCTCGTCAAGTCCTACGGCGACGCCGTCGAACGCCTGGAGACCGGCGCCTTCTCCATCACCCCCGAACTCACCAAGCACGGCCGCGGCGAACGCGTCCGCACCTACCACGGCAGCGTCCACGTCACCGCCGAACTCACCGACTTCACCGCCCTCGGCGAACTCACCACCCGTCTCGCCGACCTGGAACTCACCCGCGTGGACGGCCCCTGGTGGGCCCTGCGCCCCGACTCGCCCGCCCACCGCGAAGCCCGTAAGAAGGCCGTACGGGAAGCCGTCCAGCGCGCCCGCGAGTACGCCGAGGCACTCGGCACCACCCTCTCCGCCCTGGTCGAACTCGCCGACATCGGCGCCGAGAACGCCCCGCCGCCCTACCCCCAGGCCCCCGGCCGCGCGCGCTCCGCCGCCTTCGGCGCCGCCGCCGAAGGCGCCCCGGCGGCCCCCCTCGACCTCGAACCCCAGCGCCAGCGGGTCCACGCCCAGATCAACGCCCGCTTCACGATGGTGCCGCCGCAGCTCTAGGGCCTGTCGTTTGGATCACGCCGCAGACGCGGGGTCTGGCACGCACCTCTGCGGCGTTGTCGTCGGTTGCCGACTCCCCCAAGCTCTCGAC
>NZ_JBITJK010000089.1:0-3733 GCF_044459945.1 Streptomyces sp. NPDC050164 | reverse complement strand
AGCGCCGGTGAGCGGGGTCTGGTGCGTGCAGCCGCAAGGCGGAGGAGGGCGGCGATGCGATGGGGGCACCGCCCGCGCGAGCGAAGCCGAGCGTGGGGGAATCGGCAGCCGACGACAACGCCGCAGATGCGCGTGCCAGACCCCGCGTCTGCGACCTGATCCAAACGACAGGCCTTAGGCGGACTCGACCCTCTTCTTCAAGCCCGCCAGCGCCCGGTCGATGATGACCTTCTCCGCCTTGCGCTTGATCATGCCGAGCATGGGGATCTTGACGTCGACGGTGAGCGCGTAGGTGACCTCCGTACCCCCTGCCCCCGCCGGCTTCAAAAGGTAGGTGCCGTCCAGGGAGCGGAGCATCTGGGACTTCACGAGGGTCCAGGACACCTCGTTCTCGCCGGTCCACGTGTACGCGAGGACCTGGTCGTCCTTGATCGCACCCGCGTCCATGACGAGCCGGACCTGCTCGGCGCGGCCCTGCTCGTCGGTCTTGAGTACCTCGGCCTCCTTCACCTCGCCGGTCCAGTCCGGGTAGCGGGCGAAATCGGAGATGACCGCCATGACGTCGGCCGGGGCCGCCTCGATGGTGATGCTCGAGCTGGTGTGTTCCGCCATCGCCGTGGCTCCTCCAGATGCGGGCCGGTATGAGGTCGTCGTGCGCAAGCGTGTGCAGCGTGAAGGCTACCGCGCGCGGGCCCCGCCGATCTCACCCGACCTGGGACGTCCTCACCATTCCAGCGCCCACGGCGTCCCGGTCCCCGCGAAGTGCCCCACGTTCACACACTCGGTTGCCCCGATCCGCATCCGCCGCACCAGCGGCTGGTGCACGTGTCCGAAGAGGGAGTAGCGGGGGCGAGTGCGGCGGATGGCGTCCAGCAGGGCCAGGCTGCCGCGCTCGAAGCGGCGCGCGACGGTGTCGTAGAGCAGTTCGGGAACCTCGGGAGGGATGTGCGTGCACAGCACGTCGACCTCGCCGACGGCCTCTATCTTGGCCGCGTACTCCTCGTCGCTGATCTCGTACGGTGTCCGCATCGGCGTGCGCAGGCCGCCGCCGACGAAGCCGAAGACCCAGCCGCCTATCTCGACGCGCTCGCCGTCCAGGACGGTCGTGCCGGGGCCCGCGTACTCCTGCCACAGGGGCGGCATGTCGACATTGCCGTAGGTGGCGTACGTCGGGGTGGGGAACGCGGCGAACATCTCGGCGTACTGCTTGCGCACCGCCTTCTCGATCACCGAGGCCCGGTCCGCGCCGACGCCGGCCCACAGCCGGGCCCCCAGCTCCCGCGCCTCCTGAAAGCGGCGGGCGGTGCGCAGCGCGACGATGCGGTCGGCGTTCTCGACGCCGAACAGATCGGGGAAGATGCCGCGCGAGTGGTCGGCGTAGTCGAGGAAGAGGACGAGGTCGCCCAGGCAGATCAGGGCGTCGGCGCCCTCGCCGGCCCTGGCCAGGTCACGGGCGTTGCCGTGCACGTCGCTGACCACATGCACGCGCGTCCTGCGGTTTCCGGCTCGTGTGGGTGCCATGGCGATCAAGGGTAGGTCGAGCGCTGCAGTTGTGAACAGTGGCGGCCCTACCTGCGGTTACTGGCCAGTCAGTTAGTGCGTGGACTACTGTGCGCGCAGGAATACCCAACCTGTGTGACGCAGCGAACATCTCGACGGGACCCCCTGTCGTAGAGGCCATACCGGCGGGTAACGTCCGGGCAGTCCAGTCGTGCTCTGCATTTCAACAAGTGAATGCCCGAGCACCTGCCCGAGCCTTGGACCGGACCGTCGCATCACACAACGTCGTGGCGCCGGCGCCCTATGAGGAGCAGCAGTCTTGCGCGAGTTCAGCCTTCCGGCTTTGTACGAGGTCCCTGCGGACGGCAATCTGACCGACATCGTCCGCAGAAACGCCGCGCAGCACCCGGACGTCGCCGTCATCGCCCGCAAGGTCGGCGGCAGCTGGCAGGACGTCACGGCCACCACCTTCCTCGCCGAGGTGCGCACGGCCGCGAAGGGGCTGATCGCCGCCGGGGTCCAGCCGGGCGACCGGGTGGGCCTGATGTCCCGCACCCGTTACGAGTGGACGCTGCTGGACTTCGCGATCTGGAGCGCGGGCGCGGTGACCGTGCCGGTGTACGAGACCAGTTCGCCGGAGCAGGTGCAGTGGATCCTCGGCGACTCGGGCGCGACCGCGTGCATCGTGGAGTCGGACGGTCACACGGCCGCCGTCGAGTCGGTGCGCGAGCGGCTGCCGGCGCTCAAGCACGTGTGGCAGATCGAGGGCGGCGGCATCGACGAGCTGGGCCGGCTCGGGCAGGACGTCACGGACCAGACGGTCGAGGAGCGCAGCTCGATCGCCAAGGCAGACGACCCGGCGACCATCGTCTACACCTCGGGCACGACCGGCCGCCCCAAGGGCTGTGTGCTCACCCACCGCAGCTTCTTCGCCGAGTGCGGCAACATCGTCGAGCGGCTGCGTCCGCTGTTCCGCACGGGCGAGTGCTCGGTGCTGCTCTTCCTGCCGCTCGCGCACGTCTTCGGGCGGCTCGTGCAGATCGCGCCGATGATGGCGCCGATCAAGCTCGGCTGCGTCCCGGACATCAAGAACCTCACCGACGAGCTGGCCGCGTTCCGCCCGACGCTGATCCTCGGGGTGCCGCGCGTCTTCGAGAAGGTCTACAACTCGGCGCGCGCCAAGGCGCAGGCCGACGGCAAGGGCAAGATCTTCGACAAGGCCGCCGACACCGCGATCGCCTACAGCAAGGCTCTGGGCACCCCGTCGGGTCCCTCCCTCGGCCTGAAGATCAAGCACAAGACCTTCGACAAGCTCGTCTACAGCAAGCTCCGCGCGGTCCTCGGCGGCCGGGGCGAGTACGCCATCTCCGGCGGCGCCCCGCTCGGCGAGCGCCTCGGCCACTTCTTCCGCGGCATCGGCTTCACGGTCCTGGAGGGCTACGGCCTGACCGAGTCCTGCGCGGCCACCGCGTTCAACCCCTGGGACCGGCAGAAGATCGGCACGGTCGGCCAGCCGCTGCCCGGCTCGGTGGTCCGCATCGCCGACGACGGCGAGGTGCTGCTGCACGGCGAGCACCTGTTCAAGGAGTACTGGAACAACCCCGGCGCGACCGCGGAGGCGCTGGCCGACGGCTGGTTCCACACCGGTGACATCGGCACCCTCGACGAGGACGGCTACCTCCGGATCACCGGCCGCAAGAAGGAGATCATCGTCACCGCGGGCGGCAAGAACGTCGCCCCGGCAGTGATCGAGGACCGCATCCGGGCGCACGCGCTGGTCGCGGAGTGCATGGTGGTGGGCGACGGGCGGCCGTTCGTGGGCGCGCTGATCACCATCGACGAGGAGTTCCTGGGCCGTTGGTGCGCGGACCACGGCAAGCCTGCGGGTTCCACCGCGGCGTCGCTGTGCGAGGACCCGGACCTGCTGGCCGCGATCCAGGCCGCGGTCGACGACGGCAACGCCGCGGTGTCGAAGGCGGAATCGGTGCGGAAGTTCCGCATTCTGTCCTCCCAGTTCACGGAGGAGTCGGGCCACCTGACCCCCTCACTGAAACTGAAGCGGAACGTGGTGGCGAAGGACTACGCGCACGAGGTCGAGGCGATCTACGCGAAGTGACCGGCCGGAGGCCCGGACACCACTAGTGACCTGAGTCGGAGATTCGTCGGCAGTAGGCGGCTACTTTGTCGAGGATCTCGTCGGCGGTCTTGGTCCAGATGAACGGCCTGGGGTGTT
>NZ_JBITJK010000088.1:0-3744 GCF_044459945.1 Streptomyces sp. NPDC050164 | reverse complement strand
CATCGCCCGCCTGCACAACCTCGCCCTCGCCGGGTGACGCAGAAACCGGCAGGCCACCCAGCACGTCAAAGATCATTTACGGGACAGCCCTTAGCTGATCGTTTCAGAATGAGATCTTGATCCGACCTCTCGGCTGAGACGGCGCTCAGTGGCGCGACGGAACCGGTTGTTCTGCTTGCGCGTTGGCTTGACGGGACTTGAGGAGGGGAGAACCTTGTCGAGTTTGAGCTTCCCGCCGACGCGGGCGGTCGGACGCGGGGCGGCCTGGTACCGCGGGGACTGCCATGTCCACTCCGTCCACTCGGACGGGGAACTCGCTCCCGAGGAGTTGGCCGTTCGGGCGCGCGCCGCCGGGCTCGATTTCATCGCGACGACGGAGCACAACTCAGCTGCGGCCCCCGGTGCATGGGGGCATCTGGCCACCGATGACTTCTTGATCGTTCTCGGTGAGGAAGTGACCACGAAGACCGGACACTGGCTCGCGCTCGGCACCAACCCCGGCCAGGTCGTCGACTGGAACCACCAGGTCAGGGACGGAGTGATCGATCAGTGCCTGGACCAGGTCCATCGAGTAGGGGGTCTGTGCGTGGCCGCGCACCCGCATGCGCCCTATCCGTCAGGCGACTTCATGTTCCCATTCCGGGGCTTCGACGTGGTGGAGGTCTGGAACGGGCTGTGGACTTCGGACCGGTCCTGGAACGCTGACAACGAGGCCACCCTGGCAGAGTGGGGGATGAGCCTCGCAGCAGACATCCACACGGGGTCGTGGCGGCCGGCGATGGGCAACAGCGACACCCACTTGGAGGGGCAGATCGGCATCCCTCACACGGTGGTCTTCGCCGAGGAGTTGAGTACGGAGGCAATCCTGGCCGGAATCCGAGCCGGCCGCAGCTGGATCGCCGAGTCGGCGGACGTGGACGTGTCGTTCACCGCCAATGCCCACCGTCGCGTTGCCGGAGTGGGAGAACGGCTCGCGACTCATGGTGGGCAGGTCGAAGCGCAGGCAGCAGTACAAGGTGTGCCGATGGGGACCGTCAGCTTCCACACCGATCGAGGGGAGGTTCACCGTGTGCCTCTGCCCGGTGACGGGGCGGGTGTGGTGCGGTGGGACACGACGGCCGGGGACTCGGCGTTCGTCCGCATCGAGGTCCGTCATCCCAACGGGCACGTCGCCGCACTCACCAATCCGATCATCCTGACCTGACCGCTCGCTTCACCCTGCGGTGCGTAGGCGACGGAGGCAGATGAGGCTGCAGGCCAGTTCGAGCAGGCCCTGATGGAGGTCAGCGCGTCGTTCGTAGCGGATCCGGAGCCGTTTGAACTGGTGCAGCCAGGCGAAGGCCCGCTCCACCACCCAACGCACCTTGCCGAGTCCCGAGCCGTGAGCCACGCCGCGTCGGGCGATCATGGGTTTGATGCCGCGCTTCCGCAGCAGGCGGCGGTACTTGTCGAAGTCGTAGCCCCGGTCGGCATACAGGTGCCGGGGCTTGCGGCGAGGCCGTCCCCGCAGCCCACGGATCGGCGGGATCGCGTCGAGCAGTGGCAGCAGCTGGGTGACATCGTGACGCTTGCCACCGGTGAGCGTGACGGCGAGCGGGGTTCCATGTCGGTCGACTATCAGGTGGTGCTTGGAACCGGGACGGGCGCGGTCGACCGGCGAGGGACCGACGTGATCCCCCCTTTCAGGGCCCGGACATGCGAGCCGTCAACAGCGCAGTGGTCCAGGTCCAGCAGGTCGGCTCGGCGCAGCTCGGTCAGCAAGGCTGCGTGCAGTCGCGGCCAGACGCCAGCCTCGGTCCAGTCCCGAAGCCGGCGCCAGGCCGTTACCCCGGAACAGCCGACCGCTTCGGCCGGGACGTCGCGCCAGGCGACACCGGTCCGCAGCACGAACATGACCCCGGTGAGTGCCACCCGGTCGGGAACGCGCAGTCGCCCTGGGTGGCGGCGGCGCCGCTCAGGAGCGGGCGGCAGCAGCGGAGCCACGCGCTCCCACAGGTCATCTGGAACAAGATCAGCACGCACCCAGACACCCTGCCCACCAAGATCACCGGGCACAAGACTTACGACTCAACCCATTCTGAAACGATCAGTAAGGAAGAGGCGGCGCGCACATCAAAGCGCCATGCGACACAAAGGACGGCTGTTGGCTCGCGAGGAAGACACCCCGGGCCGGCCTGCCGGTGATTAGTAATCACCGGCTCTACGGAAGGGGACTCGTCAACCAACAGCCAGGATGAGTCGCCAAGGCGGGACGGGGAGCCGTCGCAGAGTGCGGCAACATCAGACACAATCCCCGAGCCCCGCGCCGACTCTCGCTCGCCGAAGGGCAAAAACGCGAGCCTGGAATCGCAAGCCCGTCGGGTGCCGTTCGACAGGCCCGGGGAACTCGCGCTGCTGCTGGACGTGAGGGTGGAGACCGACGACGCCTTCTTCACGCTCCTGGAACTGCTGAACAGCAAGGCACTCGACAGGGACCCAGCGCGGGCTGGTGACCTGGCGCGATCCTTCGCTGAGCAAGCCGCAGCACGGACTGGCTGACGGATATGCGATGCCGATCCCGGCGCCGTTCCCATCGCGGTGATGCGCATACCGGCTACCGCGACAACTGCCGCTGGCAGTCCCAACCCTGACAACGGCACACCCGCGACCTGGGCGGTGGGGTGCTTCCCCACAATGACTCCCGGCCCGTACGCCTCGCGTGTGCGGGCCGGACCTGTCACCGATCCGGCCATGTGAGGTCCTGCTTCATACGCACTGTCTGATCGCCAACCGGCCGCAGCGCCTGGACGGCTCCTGGTACGCACTGGACACCCGTCGGCTTCTCCAGCATGTGGTGGCGGCCGGGACGCTCTACACCCTCACGATAACCACCGAGGTGTCCGAGAAGCTGGGGCTGGCGACCGTGCCCCGCGAGGTCACCCCCGGTCTGCGCCCGGTCATGGAAATAGCGGGACGTGGACCAGGTAGCTGATCGACTGGTCCTCCACCCGCCGCAAGCGGATCAAGGACGCACTGGAGGGCATCCTGGACAACTTCATCACCGACCAGGCCCTCACCCCGCCAGTCACGTCAGCTGACCGTGCCCCGGAAAGCCGCAGGGCCCCGGCGGCGGATCAGCTCACTACACCGCCGACTTCGACTGGCCCACCCGCTGGTGGAGCGTCGGCACCAACGGCAAGCCACCCCGCGCGGCAACCCGGTACGAGCGCGCCCGGGTTGCCAGCCTCGCCCTGCAGAACGCGATCCGCACCGCACCCGCCGCGACCGCGTCGACCGCTGCAGGCGCCGACGACCACAACCACGACCAGGCGGCGGCCACGCCGCACGCAGTCGAGCAGGGCCCGCCCGGCGGTGCGAGGCGGTCGGCGTGGAATCCGACTGAACCGGTGCTTAGAAACACGGCCTGGGCCTGGACCACTTCGAAGGCCGCACTTGGCGCGGCTGGCACCACCAGGTCACCCTCGTCACCGCCGCCCAGGCCTTCCTCACCCTCCGGCGGCTCGACCCGAAAGCCCAGATGCCGACCTGACTCTCTACCAGGTCCTCGACGTCCTCCAAGACCTGCTGAGGTGCTGGACCGGTACCTGCACCACCTGCGGCCGACCCCTCGCTACAAGCAGACCCAGAGCCAGAACCTAACGAAGCACTACTAGTGACTTGAGTCGGAGATTCGTCGTTGGTTCGGTATGAGTCGTCCGGGCCCGAAGATTCCGCCGTTGTCACTGACTGATGCCCAGCGGGCCG
>NZ_JBITJK010000087.1:0-3776 GCF_044459945.1 Streptomyces sp. NPDC050164 | reverse complement strand
TTCTGCTCGGTGCCGGCGAGCGGGGTCTGGTGCGTGCCTCTGCAAGGCGGAGGAGGGCGTCGACGCGGAGCGTCGGCAACCGACGACAACGCCGCGGAGGTGCGTGCCAGACCCCGCGTCTGCGGCGTGATCCAAACGACAGACCCTAGTCCCGTCGGCAGGGGCTTCTCGTCGGCGCCGCCGGAGGCGTCGTGACGACCCTCGGCGAGAAGATCGCGGTACGGCGGCGCCCTCACTAGCCGGCCCCCGGCCACGGTCAGCGCGGTGAGCAGGGTCGCCGAGTTCGCCACGATCACCACCAGGTCCGCGACCGCGAGCAGGGTGTATCCCGCGTATCCGGCTGTCAGCCCGGCGACGGCCGGGACGGCCGAGCGGCCCGAGGGTGTTCCCTTCTTTACCCCTTGATCGCGGGATCCGGGGCAGAATCTTCTCCATGGATGCCCTGGACCGGAAGATTCTCACCGAGCTACAGCTGGACGGCCGTCTCACGGTCACCGAGCTGGCCGCCCGCGTGAAACTGAGCGTCTCGCCTTGCCACCGCCGCCTGCGCGACCTGGAGCGCGAGGGCGCGATCCGCGGCTACCGGGCCGTCGTGGACCCGGCAGCCGTGGGTCTCAATTTCGAGGCGCTCGTCTTCGTCACCCTGCACTGGGAGGACGCCGACACCGTCTCCGCGTTCGAAAAGGGCGTGGCCGCCGTCCCGCACGTGCTCCAGGCACAGCGCCTGTTCGGCGACCCCGACTACCTCCTGCGCGTCGCCACCACCGACCTTGCCGCCTTCCAGCAGCTCTACGACCAGCAGCTCGCCCGACTGCCCGGCGTCCAGCGCCTGAACTCCACCCTCGTCATGAAACACGTCGTCGACGACCGGCCCCTGCCCGAGTGAGCAACGCCGCCGCCTCGCGCTCAGCCGCCCAGACCACCGGCGAACGGCATCGTCCGCCACTGTTCGACGGCCGGCTGCAACGCGTCCACGAGCATGGGCAGTTGGGGCGCGAGTGCGAGACACGCCACCGCGCGGGACATGCCCACGGCGTTGACGACGCGCAGCACACCCTCGTCCAGCCGCCGCAGGCCCCGGCGCTCTGCGGCCGCGTTGTAGGCGGTCTCGCATTCAGGGCCGAGAGCCGCCAAGTCCCACTCGACCGGTCCGAACGTCGTCAGCTCGAAGTCGGAGTACAGCTCGCCGTCCTTGGCGGAGACGATGTTGGCCGCGGGGGAGTCACCGTGGATCGGCTGGAACTCGATGCCGGGGAACGCCGCCTCGAACTTCGCGCGTGAGCTGACGAGAGGTTCCAGGATGTCCCACTCGCGCCGCGCGCGGTCGAGGTCGGCCGGCTCCAGGAGGTCGGGCCGCCCCTCGAGCGCGGCAAGTCCCTCGGAGACGAACCGCGGTTCGGCCGCCGACAGGAAGGGCAGCTCACCCGGGTACGAGCGCAGCGCGGCGTGCAGGTCGGCGACCAGGCCGGAGTTGTGCACGTAATCGGGCTCCACGCTCTGGTCCAGCTCGACGAACTGCCAGAACCTCATCGAGAAACCGTCCCGCTGCACGGGCTCCCGCGGCACGAGCAGACTCGGCGGAATCACCGGGTGCCCCTGTTCGGCGAGCCACCCCACCACATCGAGCTCCAGCCGCTGCCGCGCCGCCTGTAACTCGGGGCCGGAGTACGACGGCAGAACGGTCGGCACCCGCACCACCACGGGCGAGGGAGCGAGGTGCACCACGACGGAGAACACGTCGTGGAGCACCCTCGCGTCGGTCACCGTGAGCCCCAGATCACGACCCGCGGCGACGGCCGCGGCGAGAGCGCGGGACTTACGGGCGTCGACCTGATCGGGCGTCAAGAAATCTTCCATGCCGACGATGGTGCCACGCCGGTCACGCCGGTCACGGCCCGTACGACGGGTTGACGGTCTGCGAACGCGTGCTCCTGTGCGCCCCCGGTAAAGAACCGGTGCGCTGCCCGGCAACCGGCGCTGCGGCCACGGGCCTAGCGTGGCCGGGTCCCCTCACCAGCCACCCGGAAACGAGGAAGCAGCGCATGCCGTACATCACCGTGGGCCAGGAGAACTCCACCGCCATAGACCTCTACTACGAGGACCACGGATCCGGTCAGCCGGTCGTCCTCATCCACGGCTTTCCGCTCGACGGCCACTCCTGGGAGCGGCAGACCGCCGTACTGCTCGACGCCGGCTACCGCGTGATCACCTACGACCGGCGCGGTTTCGGGCAGTCCGCCCAGCCGACGACCGGCTACGACTACGACACCTTCGCCGCCGACCTGAACACCGTGATGGAGACCCTCGACCTGCGGGACGCCGTCCTCGTCGGGTTCTCGATGGGCACCGGCGAGGTCGCCCGGTACGTGTCCCGGTACGGCTCGGGCCGGGTCGCCAAGGTCGCCTTCCTCGCCTCGCTGGAGCCCTGCCTGCTCAAGTCCGACGACAACCCGCAGGGGGTCGCCCCGAAGGAGTTCTTCGACGGGATCGTCGCGGCCGTCAAGGCGGACCGCTACGCGTACTACACGGACTTCTACAAGGACTTCTACAACCTCGACGAGAACGTCGGAACCAGGATCAGCGAGGAGGCCGTCCGCAACAGCTGGAACGTCGCCGCGGGCGGCGGCTTCTTCGCGGCGGCCGCCGCGCCGTCGACCTGGTACACCGACTTCCGCGCCGACATCCCGGCGATCGACGTGCCGGCCCTGATCCTGCACGGCACTGGCGACCGCATCCTCCCCGTGGAGGGCACCGCCAGGCAGTTCCACAAGGCTCTTCCGGCCGCCGACTACGTCGAGATCGAGGGCGCCCCGCACGGACTGCTGTGGACCCACGCGGAGGAGGTCAACTCGGCACTGCTCGCCTTCCTGGAGAAGTGATCCGAATTCGCACCGCCTACGGTGTGACACCCCGCGAGTGACAGTCGCACGGCCCGTCCGGCGAGGGCACGCAGGTGCCGGGGCGGGAACGCCCCGGCAGACCGGCTCGTTGCACGTGAGTTCGCCCACGTCACCGACCATGGGAGCATCGTGCCCGACACCACGCCCGACACGTCCACCGTCCTCCCCGCACTCCCGGCCTTGAGTGCGCAGGCCGAGCGACTGATCGAGCTGGGGGTGCACGAGATCGCCGGGCTGTCCGCCGACGAGATCCGTACGTTCGCCGCCGAGACCGACGGCGAGGGCACCCTGCTGGCCGTGCACCCGGACAGAGCCCCCGCCTCCGCCCTCGCCCCGCTGCTGCGCCGCGACGACAAACCGGGCTTCGTCGTCGTCGACATGCCCGACGTCGACGAGTTCGCGCCGAGCGCCGTCGAACTGCCCGACGCCCCGCTCTACGTCGTCACCGGCGTCGACCGCGGTGACGACATGGCCAACTGGAGCCCGGACGAGGCACTGCCTGCCCTCACCGCGGAGGACCGCACGCCGCTGCTGCTCACCGAGGGCATCCACTGGGTGCTCCAGGAACGGGCGGTCCTGGAGCGCAACCGCTGCTTCATGACCATCGGGTCGCGGCTGCGCAAGGCCGACGGCAGCCTGGACGCCCGTACCCCGGCGATCTGGATCAGCAACGGCACCGGGCGCGACGGCCGGGAGCGGCGCAACGCCCCGAAGGTCGGCTGGTGCTGGTGGAACAACCGGCACACCTGGCTGGGCTTCGCCTCCACGACTGGCCGCGGGGCCTAGGTGTATTGACCCGCAGGGTTGTTCACGCGGGTGATGGGTGGTTGACCTTCGAGTGCGGTGTGGCAGCGGTGGTGGTTGTAGGTGTGCAGG
>NZ_JBITJK010000086.1:0-3944 GCF_044459945.1 Streptomyces sp. NPDC050164 | reverse complement strand
GCATCGCCCGCCTGCACAACCTCGCCCTCGCCGGGTGACGCAGAAACCGGCAGGCCACCCAGCACGTCAAAGATCATTTACGGGACAGCCCTTAGACGCCCACCGCTGCCGCCCCTCCTGCAGAACCGGCTGCTTAGGCGCAAGCACCAGATCGAAGACTTCCTCGTCACCACCCAGGAGCCGTCGTGACCCGCCGCATCGACCTCCCATCCGAAGCGCGGGTCCGCGCGGCCCTGACCCGGCTCCGCCAAACGGCCAGTGAGACCGGCAAGCGCCCCACCGTCCTCGCTCTGGCCCGCGAGTCCGGGCTGAGTAACACCACCTTCCGCCGCCATTTCCCCGACGTCGCCCGGGACATCGCCGAAGCCGCTCGTACCAGCGCGTCCGCAGCCGACACTCCAACCAGCCACTACGACTTGCTCGTTGCCCGCAACGCCAAGCTGAAGCGGCGGAACAAGGAGCTGACCGCCCACCTCACGCTGGCCGCTGCACGCATCCAGCAGATCACCCTGGACAACCAGCGCCTGAAGCAGCAGCTCGAAGCCGCCACCGGCGTCACCCGCATCGGAACCCAGCGCCGCAGAGCACCGACCCAGTAGTTCACGCCGTTGCCGACTCCAAGCAGACTCCTCTGCACCCAGACGCGCGCTGCCGTCCAACGCCTGCCCGGCGTCGGCACGTCCACCGCCGAGCCTGGTCAGCCCGGCACGTCAAAGCCGGTACGGAGCAGGGGCGGTCCGCGGATCCCGAGACATTACGCGAAGAATTGAGACGAAGTCTTTGCATAGATATCTTCTCATCATGCCTGAACCACGACCACGCGTGCTATCTGACATCGACGCACTCAAGGCCCTCGCTCACCCACTGCGCCAACAACTGGTGACCTGGCTTCAGCGCCATGGCCCGGCCACGTCCGCCGACCTGGCCGCCGAGTTCGGCGAGGACCGCGGCGCGACCAGCTACCACCTGCGACAACTGGCCCGGTTCGGGTTCATCGAAGAGGACACGAACCGCTCATCCGGGCGCCGCAAGTACTGGCGAGCCATCCCACAGGACGTGCGGCTGCCACGCCGCCCGACGGAACCCGAAGTCGCTGTCGCCGCCGAGGAAATCGGCCGGCAATGGATGGAGCGTGCTGACCGTGACCTCACCTCCTACCTGTCCAGCAAAGAGGCGTTCGGCGAGTTTGCTGCCAGCGCCATGCACTCCTTCGGCAGCACCACGCTCACCGCTGACGAACTGGCCGAGTTCGGTGAGGAGTACGTCGCCTTCCTCAAACGCTGGCACCGGGAACCCGGTCAGGCGCCCCCCGGCAGCCGGCACATCTCCGTGGTGTTCCATGCCTTCCCCACCCCTGACAGCGGAGACGCGTCGTGACCGCCCCGACCGCCGAAGGAACCGCCGAACGGCCCTCGTTATGGCGCAACCGCGAGTTCGTCGCTCTGTGGAGCGGTCAGGTCGTCTCGACCCTGGGCGCCCAGATCAGCGGGACGGCGATGCCGCTGCTTGTTCTTGCGACCACCGGATCGCCCTCCGACGCCGGGATCGTCGGAGCCGCCGGCACGCTCCCCTTCCTTATCGCTCACCTGCCGGCCGGAGCGCTGGTGGATCGTTGGAACCGCCGCAAGATCCTGCTGATCAGCGAACTCATCGCGGGACTGGCGCTCTCCACCGTCCCGATTGCCATGTGGTGGGGCAAACTCACGGTCGCACACCTCGTCGTGATCGCCTTCGTGCAGGGACTGTGCTTCGTCTTCTTCGGGCTGGCCGAGCGCGCCGCACTCCCGAAGATCGTCCCTGTCGCGCTCCTGTCCACCGCAGTGGCTCATAACGAGGCCAGGAGCCGCGGTGCGGCTCTGGCCGGTCCTCCCCTGGGCGGCATGCTCTTCGGCATCGACCGCGCCATCCCGTTCCTGGTCGACGCGGTCTCCTACGTCGCTGCCTCCATCGGGCTGCTGTTCATCCGCAGCGACCTGCAGAACCAGACGAAACCTCCATCGGAGCCTTTGTGGCAGGCGACAACCGCAGGTCTCCGCTGGGTCTGGCGCCACCCCCTCATCCGCGCAGCGATCCTGTTGATCGCCGTCAGCAACCTGATCTTCCAGGCGCTCATACTGATCCTCGTCGTCCTCGCGCAGCACCACGGCGCCACACCCACCGCCATCGGAGCGATGCTCGGCATCTACAGCGGCGGCGGCCTGGTCGGAGCACTTGCGGCGAGCAGGCTCCATCGCCACTTCACGCCCAAGACCGTCATCGTCGGAGTCAATTGGATCTGGGCCGCGCTTCTGCCCCTGTTCGCGTTCACCTCCAACCCCCTGCTGATCGGCGCTATCGGCGCCGCCACCGCGTTCATCGGACCACTGTGGAACGTCGTGATCATCACCTACATGACGGCCCTCGTCCCCAACGAGCTACTGGGACGCGTCACCAGCGCGGCCATGACCCTGTCCTGGGGGGTCATGCCCCTGGCCTCCCTCGGTGCCGGCTATCTGCTCAGCACTCTTGGCCCCGTCGGCTCAGTATTCGTGCTGGCCACGGTGATGCTCGTCACCGCAGTCATAGCCACCGTTAGTCCGGCCGTCCGTCATGCCCCGCTGCTCGCCGCACACGAAGAGTCGGCCTAACGCAAGCGGTCAATGGTCACGTTAAACAGTGGCCACAAGAAGATCGGCGAGGGCTACTACCTGGCACCGAGCGGGCAGGTCGCCGCGAAGCCATACAAGCTGCTGCGCATGGCGCTCGCCCGGTCCAGCAAGGTGGCCGTCGCGAAGTACGCCTGGTCCGGACGCGAGCGCCTCGGCCTGCTGCGGGTCCGCGAGGACGCCATCGTGTTGCACGCGATGCGGTGGCCTGACGAGATCAGGTCGCCGGAGGAGCCGTTGCCGCCGCCGGTCGAGCTGAGCGACGGGGAGATCGACGGCGCGCTCGTTCTCCTGGACACCATGACCCGCGAGGACCTTGAGGGCGAGGACTTCCAGGACACCTACACCGAGGCCCTCTCGCAGATCATCGAGGCCAAGCGGGAACACCGCGAGCCGCCGAAGCTTCAGGAACCGGAGTCCGAGCCGGGCCAGATCGTCGACCTCATGGCCGCGCTGAACGAGTCCGTGCAGCAGGCCAGGGCCTCGCGCGGCGAGGACGCCGACGTGCACGAACTACCGAAGAAGAAGACCGCGGTCAGGAAGACGGCGAAGAAGCAGCCGGCCAAGAAGACAGCGGCGAAGAAGACCACGAAGAAGGCCACGGCCAAGAAGACGTCCGGGCACCAGCCGCGCAGCGCCTAGACCTCGATACCGAGCGCCGTGTCGGGCCTGCACTTGGAGCACGCCGGCACCTTGTGGCGCAGTGCCTCGATCGCCTGCGCCCTGGTCGCAGGCCTCACCCGCTTGCCCGGGTCCCAGCACTCCCCCGTGTGCACGGCGACGATGTTGTTGCGGTCCAGGCCGCGCTCGATCAGCCACTCGAGGGCCGGCGGGCGCCGCGCTTCACCGACGCACCGCTCCACCTCGCGGCGTTCCTCGTCGGCGATCCACCTGCGAGTGCGGGCCAGGTCACGCTCCTGGACGCGCTCCAGGAAACGGAGCAGCGCGAGTCGCGACCACCCTGGATCGTTCATACATTCGGTTCTATGATCGCGGCACCACACAGCACCCCACCCATGTTGTCCTCTGCCATCGAACCTTGATCGCGTGCCCTCGAAACTTTGACGGATGGGAGTTCATGCCATCAAAGCTTGATCACGCCTGGTCAGAGGCCCCGCTGAGCGGGGGCGGCGCCGCGTAGTGCGTGCGCCTGATGCGCCAGGTCAGAGGTGGCGCGAGACCGAGGCGCTCATGACCACGGCAACGGTTACTGAGCTTCAAAGCGTGGTGTCGGCAAGGGCTGACGGCTCATGATCCCTGCGGTATGCCGACTGCATGAGGTATGCGCAAGGGGGCGGG
>NZ_JBITJK010000085.1:0-4001 GCF_044459945.1 Streptomyces sp. NPDC050164 | reverse complement strand
GTGCGGTGAAGATTCGACACCTCCACCACACACGGGGGCCTTCGCCATGATCAAGCCCGGCCAGTGTTAACAACGCTCGTGATCAATACACCTAGCCGCCGCCGGGGTTTCTGACGGAGCCCCCGTGCAGGTGCGTCGTGGCTGGTCGCGCTCACGCGGCGGAGCCGCACGTTTACACAGCCCCGGGCCCCTTGAGGGCGTCTGGGTTACCGTTCACCCCCATGCGCACCATCCTGATCACCGGCCCCGGCGGCAGCGGTCGTACCACCCTCGCGGCCGCCACCGCCCTGGCCGCGGCGGCGGAGGGCACCCGCACCCTCGTCCTCGGCACCGACCGCACGGACACCCTCGGTGCCGCACTGGGGACTCGCACCGGACCTGAGCCGACGGAAGCCGCACCCCGTCTCACGGCCTGGCGTCCCGACCCCGCCCAGGACTTCCGGAAGGACCTCACCGCCCTCCAGGACCGCGCCTCCTCCGCCCTGGACCTCCTCGGCGCCTCCCGCCTCGACCCCGAGGAACTCACCCCCCTCCCCGGCGCCGAGGAACTCGCCCTCCTGCGCGCCCTGCGCGACGCCGCGCTGTCGGAGTCGTACGACCTGCTCGTCGTCGACCTGCCACCGGCCCCGCAGGCCCTCGCCCTCCTCGCCCTGCCCGAGGAACTCCGCCGCTACCTGCGCCGTCTGCTCCCGCCCGAACGCCAGGCCGCCCGCGCCCTGCGCCCCGTACTGGGCCGGCTCGCCGGCGTCCCCATGCCCGCCGAGTGGCTGTACGAGACGGCCGCCCGCTGGGATCTGGAGCTGGCCGCCGTCGAGGCGGTCGTCGCCGACCGCGACACCGTCGTACGACTGGTCGCCGAGCCCGGCCCGGCCGGCGCCGACGCCCTGCGCGCCGCCGGCCTCGGCCTCGCCCTGCGCGGCCTGCGCACCGACGTCGTGGTCGCCAACCGCGTCCTGCCCGAGGCGTCCCCGGACACCTGGCTGGCCGGCCCGGTCGCCCAGCAGCGCAAGACACTGGACGAGTGGCGGGAGTCGTACGACGTCCGGACCGTCGCCCACCTCGGACGCGACCCGGTCGGCGCCGACGACCTGGCCGCCCTCGCCGTGCCCGGCGCCGACCCGGAGGCCCCCGTCCCACCGGCCGAGTGGCCGGTGACCGACCGGCTCGGCGAGGACGGCGTGCTCGTCTGGCACATCCCGCTGCCCGGCGCCATACGCGAGGAACTGGACCTCGTCCGCCGCGGCGACGAACTTCTCGTCATGGCGGGGCGGTTCCGCCGTATCGTTCCGCTGCCCTCCGCGCTGCGCCGCTGCACCGTCGCCGGGGCCGCCCTGCGCGAGGGCGAGCTGTGCATCCGCTTCGCACCCGACCCGAAGCTGTGGCCGCAGACGCGGTCGGAGGGGGTAACGTCGTAGGGACGAACCGTAGTCAGGAGTCCGTCATGAGCGAAGAGCTCCCCCCGTCCGACGCCGCCCGCGAAGAGGCCGTGGACGAGGTACGGGACGCCGACGCCGACGCATGGGCGACCGCGTGCGCCGAGGACCTCGAGGCGGAGAAGGCCCGCCGCCGCGCCGAGTACGGCCCGCCGCAGGGTTCCGCGGCCGAGGAACTGAAGAAGCTCGTCGACGCCGTCGCGGACAAGCTGTCGGGGATCCAGTCCCCGCTGTTCGGCGCGGTCGCGGGGCCCGCCGCCGAGCAGGTCGTCCGCCAGGTCGTCCAGCAGGCCAAGGCCGCCGTGGAACCCGTCATCGAACGCAACCCGGACGTCTTCGACCACCTGGCCGCCGCCGGGAACGAACTGCTCGCCGCCTACCGCTCCGCCGTCGAGGCCCAGGAGCGGCGCTGGAGCGACCGCGGCGACCGGATCGACCCCCGTGACCTGGACGAACGCCATGACGGGGGCGACGACGCCGGCCCCGGGGAGCGCATCGACCTGGACTGAGCCCCCGCCCTCGGACGAGCCGACCGGCGTGCCACCGCCGGTCCTGCCCAGCGTGCGGACGACAGCGAACCCGACGGCGTGCCTCGGGTACCGTTGGCCGTAGCGGGGCTCGACCGAAACTGAGGGATTCATGGGACTCACCATCGGCGTCGACATCGGCGGCACGAAGATCGCGGCCGGCGTGGTCGATGAGGAAGGCAACATCCTCTCGACCCACAAGGTGCCGACCCCGGGCACGCCTGAGGGCATCGTGGACGCCATCGCCTCGGCGGTGGAAGGCGCACGCGTCGGGCACGACATCGTCGGCGTGGGCATCGGCGCGGCCGGCTATGTGAACCGGCAGCGCTCCGAGGTGTACTTCGCGCCCAACATCCACTGGCGCAACGAGCCGCTCAAGCAGAAGGTCGAGGCCCGCGTGGGCCTCCCGGTGGTCGTCGAGAACGACGCGAACGCCGCGGCGTGGGGCGAGTACAAGTTCGGCGCCGGCAAGGGCCACCGCAACGTCATCTGCATCACGCTCGGCACCGGCCTCGGCGGCGGCATCATCATCGGCAACAAGCTGCGCCGCGGGCACTTCGGCGTGGCCGCCGAGTTCGGCCACATCCGCATGGTCCCGGACGGCCTGCTGTGCGGCTGCGGCTCGCAGGGCTGCTGGGAGCAGTACGCGTCGGGGCGGGCGCTGGTGAGGTACGCCAAGCAGCGCGCCAACGCCACCCCCGAGAACGCCGAGATCCTCCTCGGCCTCGGCAACGGCACGCCCGACGGCATCGAGGGCAAGCACATCTCCATGGCCGCCCGCCAGGGCGACCGCGTGGCCGTCGACTCCTACCGCGAACTGGCCCGCTGGGTCGGCGCGGGCCTCGCCGACCTCGCCTCCCTCTTCGACCCCTCCGCCTTCATCGTCGGCGGCGGCCTCTCCGACGAGGGCGAACTGGTCCTGGGCCCGATCCGCAAGTCCTACAAGCGCTGGCTGGTCGGCGGCAACTGGCGCCCGGTGGCCGAGGTGAGAGCCGCGGAACTGGGCAACAAGGCCGGCCTGGTGGGCGCGGCGGACCTGGCGAGGGAACCCGACCCGATCATGTAAGGCCCTCGTTTTTCGGGGGCGCGGGGAACTGCGCGACAAGCCACATCGAACGGTCAGTCGCCCACGTTCCTCGCGCCCCGACCCACGGGGCGTACATTGACGCACATGGAGCCGCTCCCCAACTCCGGCACAAACGCCGACGGTTCAGCCACCCTCCGCGTCCTCAGCTACAACATCCGCTCGATGCGGGACGACACCGACGCCCTGGCCCGAGTCATCAGGGCCTGCGCCCCCGACCTGGTCCTCCTCCAAGAAGCCCCCCGCTTCTTCCGCTGGCGCAAGAAACTCGCCCGCCTGGCCCGCGCCTGCGACCTGACGATCCTCACCGGCGGAGCCACTGCCGCAGGCCCGGCGATCCTCTGCTCGCTGCGGGCGACCGTCGAACGTACGGAGGACGTCCTCCTGCCCCTCACCCCCGGCCTGCACCGCCGCGGCTTCGCCACCGCCGTCGTCCGGTTCGCCGGCACCCGCCTCGGCGTCCTCAGCTGTCACCTGTCGCTCCAGAAGGACGAGCGCTACGACCAGGCGGGCATGCTCCTGTACCGGCTCGCCGGGATGGGCGTGGAGCACGCGATCGCGGGCGGCGACCTGAACGAACGCCCGGAGGGACCCACCTTCCGCCGCCTCGCCGACGCCCTTCAGGACTGCCATGCGACCGCGCCCTGGGGCGGCGAACACACCTGGACACCCACCGACCCCTACCAGCGCATCGACGCGATCTTCGCGACCAAGGGCATCGAGGTGCTGGGCTGCGGTGTGCCGGTGGGACAGCCCAGGGTGACCGACACAGACCTGAGGGCGGCCACGGACCACCTCCCGGTCCTGGCCGCCCTCAGGATTCCAGCCGCCTGAAACTCAGCCGTCCAACTCGGCAAACTCAGCCGTCTAGACCCGGATTTCGCACATGGGGTTTGAGGTGTCCAGCCAGCGTGGGCGGGTTTCATCGATGCCGAGTAGTTCGAGGAGGTGGGCTTG
>NZ_JBITJK010000084.1:0-4148 GCF_044459945.1 Streptomyces sp. NPDC050164 | reverse complement strand
GTCACGGGTCACCTCACTTGTCCCTATGCCTCGAGCGTCCTGGCGGCGCTGGTCACGGGCCATGTCCGGCACATTGCATACAGTCGACGGATACTGTATGAAGATTGTTATCCCGCATCCCGTGGGTGATGTCCAGGGGTCGCGCAGCACTTTTCAGTCGTGCGGCACTTTTGAGACGGGAGCCAGATCATGGACCTGTACGAGCACCAGGCCCGAGGGCTCTTCGAGGAACACGGCATCCCGGTACCGAGGGCGGACGTCACGTCCTCGGCCAAGGAGGCGCGTGAGATCGCCCGTCGGCTCGGCGGCCGCGTCGTCGTGAAGGCGCAGGTCAAAACCGGTGGCCGGGGCAAGGCGGGCGGTGTGAGACTCGCCGCCGACCCGGCTGCCGCGGAGATGACGGCACGGCAGATCCTCGGCATGGACATCAAGGGACACACGGTCGACAAGGTCATGCTGGCCCAACCCATCGACATCGAGGCCGAGTTCTACGTCGCCTACGTCCTCGACCGCGCTGCGGGCCGGTTCCTCGCCGTGGCCTCGGCGGAGGGCGGCATGGAGATCGAGGAGGTCGCCGTCCGTCGCCCGGAGGCCGTCGCGCGCATTCCCATCGACCCGGCCGAGGGCGTCCACTCGGCGAAGGCGGGCGAGATCGCCGCGGCGGCCGGGCTTCCGCCGCAGGCCGGCGACGTCCTCGAGCGGCTGTGGGAGGTGCTGGTCCGGGAGGACGCCGTCCTCGTTGAGGTCAACCCGCTTGTCCGTACAGAGAAAGGCCAGATTCTCGCTCTCGACGGCAAGGTCACTCTCGACGACAATGCCCGCTTCCGGCAGACCCGTTGGGGCGCCGAGGGAGCGGTGCCCGACGACCCGGTGGAGGCGGCGGCCGCCGCGAAGGGCCTCAACTACGTCAAACTCGACGGCGAGGTCGGCATCATCGGCAACGGCGCCGGCCTGGTCATGTCGACCCTCGACGTGGTCGCCGGCTGCGGTGCCCGCCCCGCCAACTTCCTCGACATCGGCGGCGGGGCATCGGCGCAGATCATGGCCGACGGGCTGTCCGTCATCCTGTCGGACCCGGACGTGAAGTCGGTGTTCGTCAACGTCTTCGGCGGGATCACCGCCTGCGACGCGGTCGCCGACGGCATCGTCCGGGCCCTGGACGACGTGCGGTTGACCAAGCCGCTCGTCGTGCGCCTCGACGGCAACAACGCCGTCCGCGGCCGCGCCATCCTCGACGAGCGTGCCCACCCCCTTATCCAGCAGGCCACCACCATGGACGGTGCCGCCCGCCGTGCCGCCCAACTCGCCCACACCAGCTGAAGGAGCGGTAGATGGCGGTCTTCCTCACCAAGGAGTCCAGGGTCCTCGTCCAGGGCATGACCGGCGGCGAGGGCATGAAGCACACCCGGCGCATGCTCGCGGCCGGTACGAACGTCGTCGGCGGCGTCAACCCGCGCAAGGCGGGCCGCAGCGTCGACTTCGACGACCGTGCCGTACCCGTCTTCGGGTCGGTGGCCGACGGCATGCGGTCGACCGGAGCCGACGTCACCGTCGTCTTCGTGCCGCCCGCCTTCGCCAAGGCGGCGGTCGTCGAGGCCGCCGATGCCGGGATCGGCCTCGTGGTCGTCATCACCGAGGGCATCCCGGTCCACGACTCCGTCGCCTTCACCGCCTACGCGAAAAAGAAGGGCACCCGGATCGTCGGCCCCAACTGCCCCGGGCTGATCACACCCGGCCAGTCCAACGCCGGCATCATCCCAGCGGACATCACCAAGCCGGGCCGCATCGGCCTGGTGTCCAAGTCGGGCACGCTCACCTACCAACTCATGTACGAGCTGCGCGACATCGGCTTCTCCACCTGTGTCGGCATCGGCGGCGACCCCGTCGTCGGCACCACCCACATCGACTGCCTCGCCGCCTTCCAGGACGACCCCGACACCGAACTGATCGTCCTCATCGGGGAGATCGGCGGGGACGCCGAGGAACGGGCGGCCGCGTACATCCGCGAGCACGTCACCAAGCCGGTCGTCGGCTACATCGCCGGCTTCACCGCGCCCGAGGGCAGGACCATGGGCCACGCGGGCGCCATCGTGTCCGGTTCGTCGGGCACGGCGCAGGCGAAGAAGGAAGCCCTGGAGGCGGTCGGCGTCAAGGTCGGCACCACCCCGACCGACACGGCCCGCCTCGTGCTCGCCCTGCTGGACGTCGACCGTGACACCACTCGTGGCTGACACGGACTGACTGCCGGGAACGACGCAGTGTCCGCCGGAGACATGCGGCGCCTGCGCGTTCCCTCCTCCTACCGCGACCAATGGTCGCGCGGCCACGCATGCCGCCTCCGGGCAGCTGCCCGGCCTCCCGCCCCCGACTGTGCACCGAGAGCGGAGACACCGCATGACCACCACCCTCAACGCCACCCAGCTCGTGGTGAAGTCCGGCACGTCCTGGGAAGACGCCTGGCGGCGCTGCCTCGCGGTCGCCCCCGAGGCGTTCCAGGACGACCGCGTCCTCAACCTCTGGAACTCCGCCTGGCGGGCGGACGGCCGGGCACTGCCCGCCACCAGCCCCGTCGACGGCAGCCCGATCGCCGGCCCGCCGCGCCTGGACGGGGTCGCCGCCCAGCAGGCGGTGCGCGCCTCGCTCGACCAGCACCGCGCCTGGCGGCACGTCCCCCTCGACGAGCGCCGCGCCCGTGTCGCGGCCACCCTCGACGCCCTCACCCAGCACCGCGAACTCCTCGCCCTCCTGCTCGTCTGGGAGATCGGCAAGCCGTGGCGGCTCGCGCAGGCGGACGTCGACCGGGCCATCGACGGAGTGCGCTGGTACGTCGACGGCATCGAGCCGATGGTCGAGGGCCGGGCCCCGCTGGACGGCCCGGTGTCCAACATCGCGAGCTGGAACTACCCGATGAGCGTGCTCGTTCACGCCATGCTGGTCCAGGCACTGGCAGGCAACGCGGTCATCGCCAAGACCCCGACCGATGGCGGTGTCGCCTGTCTGACCCTGGCCTGTGCGCTCGCCGCCCGCGAGGGGATTCCCGTCACCCTCGTCAGCGGCAGCGGGGGAGAGCTGTCCGAGGCGCTGGTGCGGGCGCCCGAGATCGGCTGCGTCTCCTTCGTCGGCGGTCGCGACACCGGCGCCGCGGTGGCCACCGCCGTCGCCGACCTCGGCAAGCGCCATGTACTCGAACAGGAGGGACTCAACACCTGGGGCATCTGGAACTACACGGACTGGGACGCGCTCACGGCCGTCGTCCCCAAGCTCTTCGACTACGGCAAGCAGCGCTGCACGGCGTACCCGCGCTTCGTCGTCCAGCGGGAGCTGTTCGACGAGTTCCTGGCGGCGTACCTCCCGGCCGTGCGCACGCTGCGCGTCGGGCACCCGCTCGCGGTGGAGCACCCCGACGCCCCCTACCCGGCACTGGACTTCGGGCCGGTGATCAACGCGGCCAAGGCGAAGGACCTGCGCGACCAGGTCGCCGAGGCCATCGCCCGCGGTGCCGTCCCCGTGCATCGCGCCAGTGTGGCGGACGCCCGCTTCCTGCCCGGTCAGGACACCTCGGCATACGTCCAGCCGGTCACGCTCCTGAATCCGCCCCCGTCGTCCCCCCTGCACCACGCCGAGCCGTTCGGCCCCGTCGACACGATCGTCCTGGTCGACACCGAGGCGGAGCTGCTGGCCGCGATGAACGCCTCGAACGGCGCGCTGGTGGCCACGCTGTCCACGGACGACCAGGCGACCTTCGACCGGCTCGCGCCGCAGATCCGCGCGTTCAAGGTCGGTCACGGCAAGCCGCGTTCGCGGGGCGACCGGGACGAGTTGTTCGGCGGGTTCGGCGCGTCCTGGCGCGGTGCCTTCGTCGGCGGTGAGCTGTTGGTGCGCGCGGTCACCCAGGGCCCGGCGGGCGAGCGCCTGCCCGGCAACTTCCCGGAGTACCAGCTGATGCCATGACCGGCGGCCGGGCGGTGCCCGCGTGAGGGCGCCGTCCGGTGACCGGCTGGACCCAGCCCACTCCACGCCCGCGGCCTTCGCGGAGGCGGCGTCTTCGCCTGCTCTCCGCCGAACGGCCGATCGCGCGGGGCAGGCGCGATCCTCACGGCGCCCCTGGCGCCGTACACACCAAGACGGACCAGTGAGGTGGCGATCAT
>NZ_JBITJK010000083.1:0-4164 GCF_044459945.1 Streptomyces sp. NPDC050164 | reverse complement strand
TGGACCGGCGTCTGCACCACCTGCCACCAACCCCTGCCCAGCGGATCACACTCAAGGCCAAGATCGAGACAGACCTAACGGAGTCCTACTAAGGGCTGTCCCACAAATGATCTCCGGGTTAATGCAGGCGCGGTTGGCGCCGGTCTGGCTGGCTTCGAACTGGACGACGGGAAGCGGAGGTTTGGGACACGCTCGTTGCGTAGGCTCGTTACGTGCAGTGGCATCTGGTACTCGGCTTCGTGGCCGCAGTCACACCCCTGACATTGATTCCCGGCACGAGTTTCACGCTGGTCACGCAGCAGGTGATCGCGGGGTCGCGGTCCGACGGCGTGCGCGTCGCGTTGGGCTCGGCATGCGGGCTCTTGGTCCACGCGACGTTCGCCGCCGTTGGCCTGTCTGCCCTCGTCATGTCGTCGGCTCGGGCTCTGACGGTGGTGAAGCTCGTGGGCGGCATCTACCTCATCTGGTTGGGCGTGACGACGTGGCGGTCAGTGCGTCGAGGCGCCGAACCAACGACACGCAGGCGATGGCGCCTGCCGTGGGCTCAACTCGGGGGCTTCGGGCAGGGGGTGTGGTCCAACGCCCTCAATCCGAAGGCGGCGTCGGTTTATCTCACCCTGACACCGCAGTTCCTGATCTCCAGTCGCCCCATCGCGCCACAGATTGCCACGCTTGCGGTCGCGCATGTTGCCGTCGTGCTGGTGTGGCTGCTGTTTTGGACCTCCGTGGTCGCCGTCGCACGCACGGCGATCGACACACTGCGTTTCCGGCGTGGGATGAGCCGTCTGGCGGGAGCCGTGCTGGTCGCCTTTGGCGTTCGAACGGTGACGGCGAGTTAGCCTGCCCCTCTGAGCTGCCTTGCAGCTGATGGCCACAGTGAAATGATCTTGGCGTGGCTGGTGTGATCACGGCGTCGGAGCCGTCCTGGATAGCGCCGTTCGCCGGGCTGAGCCCGCGGCAGTTCGGCAAGCTGCTTGGTTGGTGTGGGACGGCCTCTCTCATACAGGCGGAATTCCGTGTTTACGGGACGGCAGGCCGGCCCGCTTGGCGCGAAGCGCTGCAAGCGAGCGGATAAGAATACTGCGAGTCCCTACGGGGTCGATGACGTCGTCCACGATTCCAAGCTGGGCACTGTAGTAGGGGTGCATTAGTTCATCCTTATACTCCCTGAGTAAACGGCTACGCATGGCCCCAGGATCATCCGCCGCAGCGATCTGACTCCGGAAGATGACATTGACCGCCCCCTCGGCACCCATCACCGCGATCTCATTAGTGGGCCAAGCGAAGGATAGGTCGGCCCCAACAGAACGGGAGTCCATGAGGAGATAGGCGCTCCCATATGCCTTACGCAGGATGAGTTGGACGCGCGGCACGGTTGCATTGCAGTAGGCGTATAGCAGCTTGGCGCCATGTCTGATCAGTCCGCGATGCTCTTGTTCTATGCCAGGCAGGAATCCAGGGGCGTCAAGCAAAGTGACTAGTGGGATGTTAAAGGCATCGCAGAGTTGAACGAAATGTGCTGCTTTCTCACTTGCATCGATGTCTAGCACCCCCGCGAGGTAATGAGGTTGGTTGGCGACGACACCGACGACCTGGCCATCCAAACGTGCGAATGCACACACCACGTTCGGAGCCCACAACTGGTGAACCTCTAGATGATCGCCGTCGTCGACGATTTCCTCGATGACCTTGCGCATGTCGTACGACTGATTGCCGTTAGTTGGCACCAGGCTCGGGAGAGCCTCGCAACGCCTGTTTGGGTCATCGGTGGGGGGTACCCTTGGCGGCGTTTCCCGATTGTTGGACGGAAGCAGGGAAAGAAGACGGCGGACCTGTTGTATGCACGTCCGCTCATCATCGTAGGCGAAGGTGGCCACGCCGGACACCTTGGCGTGGACATCGGCTCCCCCTAGTTCATCCCACGAAACGGTTTCTCCCGTGACGGCCCGCACGACATCCGGACCAGTTACGAACATCTGTGAACTATTCCGGACCATGAACACGAAATCGGTAAGGGCTGGAGAATAGGCGGCGCCACCTGCGCATGGGCCAAGCATCACGCTGATCTGCGGGATCACGCCTGAGGCTCGGGCGTTGCGCTGAAAGATCGCCCCATAACCAACTAGCGCAGGAAGGCCCTCCTGGATACGAGCCCCGGCTCCATCATGCAGACTGACCAAAGGGGATTCCGCCGCGACTGCCATGTCCATGATCCTTAGGATCTTGGCGGCCTGGGCTTGCCCGAGAGCCCCACCAAAGATCCGAAAGTCGTGGGCATATACGTAGACAGTGCGTCCGTCCACCGTCCCCCATCCCGTGACCACGCCATCGGTATAGGGCCTCTTCTTCTCTAGGCCGAAGCCGCTGACTTGGTGCTGCAGCAACGGCTCCATCTCGGTGAAAGATCCCTCATCCAGCAAGAGGTCGATCCGTTCGCGCACCGTCAGCTTTCCCTTGGCGTGCTGCGCCTCGGTCGCCCGCGCACTAGGGCCACGCCGGGCCCGTTCCTTGATCTCGTGCAGTTCAGCGATCCGGCCGCGCATTTCGGCTGTATCTGCTTCTTCTGCCTCCTCGGCCGATGTGGCCTCGGACCGGGGCTCAGGTTCTCTATCCTGGTCGTCGCCGAGGAGTGGGACCTCGACCGGAGCCGGCTTGGTATCTGGGGCCACAGCCTCGGGGTCTGCGTCCGCAACCCCCGTGTCCCCGCATACGAGTTCAGTGTCCGCGTCCTTGACTTCGGCCTCCGCTCCCAGGGATCGCCTGCTCCGAGCGCGCAGAATCTGCAGCGCCTTCCAGCGGGAACGCCACTCCTGTAGCCGTGGGTCGTCTCTGCGGACGGGCCGGTTGCTCAGGTCATCGAAGGCGAGCAGGGTCCACACCAGGGCAATGAGAAAGTCCAGCCCTGGCAGCCGCTTGCCGTTGAGTACCTCGCTGACTGCGGAGGCGGATAGAGGGCGGCCCTTCGGCGCGCGGGCCTGGATCTGCCGGTAGGAGGGGTTGCCGCACTCGATCCTCAGGACGGTCAGATCTGCTGCGAAGGAGGCCAGCTCGTCCGCGAACTCCCCGTGAGGGTAGTCATCTCCATTGAACGCCTGCTGCCCCAACTGCCCGTCCTCTCTGTGCTGTTGCGTCTTCAGGGTATGGGATCGCACGCACGCCGAACATCGCCGAACACTCCACAGAGTGGGCCGGTGTTCGGCGAGATTCGCCAGGTGTCCGCCGTTGGTCGGTGTCGATCGGCCTGCATCGAGATCGTTCGCTCTAGGGCGGTTTGGATCCTGCCGTGAGGTGTGCTTGGGGTATGACTCAAGACAAGGACACCTCGGGTACCCCAGTCCCTCCCATTGCTGACCCGTCTCCCACGATGCGGGAGCAGGTACTCAGCTTGGCCGCGCTTGTGATCCTCCTTGTGCTGGCCTGCGTCATCTTCACCGTTGCTGGAGCAGAAGCGTTCTCTGTGGTGACTTGCGTCGGCGTGGGTCTGTTCTCCACGTGGCGCGCTCGCCGCTGACGTGCGTCGGCTGCTTGCCACGCGGCGGCCTGGGTCTCGCCACTCTTCGGAGATACGCTCACCTCCCCGCAGTCACTCAACAGCGGCTCGGAAGCAGGGCATTCGGACAGTTCCAATATCCGACTCCACCATTAGGCACCAGCGACTCCGGCTTCAGGGCCGAGGTCGAAAGCGAACAAGCCCTGGCCCGCGGCGAACACCTTCTCACCGTGATCGACGCCCACGAACACACCCGCCTGTCCGGCCTGGCAGCCGCCGAGGCCGCCCGCCGCCTCGAGGAGTTCGGACAACGGACCCGTTTCCAGGGCACCGTCGTCCTCGACGACCGCAGACTCCGACGGATCATGAACCGGGACGACCCCGCGATCTATCCCGGCACCTACATCACCTGCGTCCACGACCCGGCCAAGGCCCTTTGCGAACGGGCCCGCCAAGGAGCGTTCGAAGGACTCGGTGACCACCCCCAGTGCCAGCCACTGGCCTGCCGCAACGTCGCCCTGACCAGGGAGAACACTGATGCCTGGCGAGGAGAGATCGAACTGGTCGACCAGCAGCTGACTAAGGGCTGTCCCGTAACTGCTGGTCACGGATGAGATGATCTTGCTGTGTCTGGTGTGATCACGGCGTCGGAGCCCTCCTGGATAGCCCCGTTC
>NZ_JBITJK010000082.1:0-5215 GCF_044459945.1 Streptomyces sp. NPDC050164 | reverse complement strand
CCGCTCCCGCTCGACCAGGAGGGGCAGCGGCTCGGAGGTGGTGACCAGGTCCCGCAGCGGATGCCGGGCCAGGACCTCGTCCACCTCAGGCGTCAACGCCGCCGCCAGCCGCGCCGCCGCCGGGCGGTTCTCGTCCCGCAGGGATGCGACGGCCGCGAGGATCACGTCCCGCCGGCCCCCCTCCTCGGGCACACCGGCGGCCGCCCTCTCGTACAGGCGCGCGCCCTCCTCCAGGACGACGTCCGTGTCCATGCCCGCCGGGATCTTGATCCGCGCGTGATGGCGCCAGGTGCTGACCGGATCGCCCCACGCCTCCACGGTGAACGACCACAGGCCGGGCTCCCCGGCGGTGACCTCGGCGCCCCACCGGTCCGTCCCGGGGGCCAGCTCACGCATCGGCGTCCACGGGCCGGGGCGGCCCTCGGGATCCTTCAGGACGGCATTGGCGGCGACCGCGTCGTGCCCCTCCCGGAACACGGTCGCCGAGATCTCGAAGGTCTCGCCGGTCACGGCCTTGGCCGGCCGGCGTCCGCGCTGGACGACCGGGCGGACATCGAGAACGGGTATGCGCCCGACGGCGGTCGCGTCGCCCACGGGGGGTGGTGGCGCGACCTGCGGACCGGCGTCGGCCGGGCGCGCGGGGCGTGCTTCGCCGCCGGGCGCGCGCGCCCCGGTGGTGCGGCGGTTGGGGGGTGCTGGCGAATGGTGCTTGGCGGGCATGACCGCTCCTGTCCGCGTCAACGTGGGTGGGCGGATGTCTGTGGGGAGGTGGGTCCTGCATGGTGCTCCTGAGAGGGGTACCCGGAGGAGCCTTCCCACCCTATTCGGGTGGGCAATCCGGCACTTTGTTAACTACTCACGCGTATGTCGACACACAAGACCGGCCTCGTCCGCGACGGACGAGGCCGGCCCCTTCGCGTGGCTGCTCCTTCGCCCTAGGTGTGCGGCACCCGCAGTAACTTGTCCGGCGAGCCGAGTCCCCGACCGGAGATCTTCCCGGTCGCCGCTCGCGTGGTCAGGGCCCTGCTGACCTGGGCCGGAGCCGCCTTCGGGTGGTCGGCCAGATACAGCGCGGCCGCGCCCGCGGCGTGCGGTGCCGCCATCGATGTGCCCGAGGCCGCGGCCCGTGCCGTGTCGCTCGTGGCGGACGCGGAGGTGATGTGCACGCCCGGGGCGAAGAGATCGAGGGCCGGGCCGTGGTTGGAGAAGGCCGGTTTCGCATCCCTGAAGCCGGTCGCGCCGACCGTGATCGCCTGCCTGACGCTCGCGGGGGAGTACAGGCCGGCCGGCCTGCCGTCGTTGCCCGCGGCGACCGTGTAGGTGACGCCGGAGGCGATGGAGGCGCGGACGGCGGCGTCCAGCCGTTCGTTGCGCGGGCCGCCCAGGCTGAGGTTGGCGACGGCGGGCTGCTCCGCGTGCCGGGTCACCCAGTCGATCCCGGCGATCACCCGGGCCGTGGTGCCCGCCCCCGCGGTGTCGAGGACGCGTACGGAGACGATGCGGGCCTTCTTGGCGACACCGTGGGCCGTCCCGGCCACCGTCCCGGCGACGTGCGTGCCGTGGCCGTTGGCGTCCGACGCGACCCTGTCGTTCCCGACGAAGTCCCAGCCGTGGCCCGCCCGGCCACCGAAATCCCTGTGCGTGGTCCGGACGCCGGTGTCGATCACGTACACCGTCACCCCGGCGCCCGCCGCCTTGGGCCAGGTGTAGCTCCGGTCCAGCGGCAGGCTCGGCTGGTCGACGCGGTCCAGCCCCCAGGAGGGCGGCTCGTGCTGGGTGTGGTCCAGCCGCACGCGGGTGTCCTGGACGACCGAGGCGACCCGGGGGTCGGCGGCGAGCTGCCTGGCCCGTCTGTCGTCGGTCCTGATCGCGTAGCCGTTCAGGACGGTGCCGTAGGTGTGGCTGATGTCCACCCCGTACTGCTCGGCGAGACGCTGTCCCGCCGCCGACGGAGCCCGTGTGCCCTCCTCCAGTGTCACCAGGTAACTTCCGTGCACGGAGCCGGGTTCTCCGGCGCCGAGTATCCGCCCCTCCGGTACGGCGTGCGCGGGCAGGGTGGTGGCCGAAAACGCCGCGGCACAGATCGCCGCCGTCAGGCCCCCCGTCCAGCGCAGACGCCGTGCGCGCGTCCGTGCCATGGTCCGAGTTCCCCTCCTCGAGTCGGCGTACGGCTGCCGCGGGGCGCCGCGTGCGGCCGGCGCGGGCCGGTACGCCAGGGGCAGCCTCTCGTGGCGTGTGAAGCGCCACAAGGACGCCTATGGGGGCGGAATCGGCCATATCCGTGGACGGGGCGGTTCCGGACGATCGGGGATTGGGTGGCGGAGCTTCACCGGCGGCGGCACCGACGCCGGTACTGTCGTAGGTGACGTCGATGAAGCCCTGTGTCAGAACCCTGCGTCATCCTGCGAATGCGCCGAGGTGGAACCCGTGAAGGCGATCCGTCGATTCACCGTCCGACCCGTTCTCCCCGAACCCCTCCGGCCGCTCAGCGATCTGGCCCGCAATCTGCGCTGGTCGTGGCATGCGGAGACCCGTGACCTGTTCCAGTCCGTCGACCCCGAGCGCTGGGCCGCCTCGGGCGGCGACCCGGTCCGGCTGCTGGGCAGCGTGCCGCCCGCGCGGCTCGCGGACCTGGCCTCAGACCGCCGCTTCCTGCGCCGCCTCGCCGCGGTCGCGGGCGATCTGAACGACTACATGACCGGCGACCGCTGGTACCAGGCCCAGCCCGACCAACTTCCCGCCGCGATCGCCTACTTCTCGCCCGAGTTCGGCATCACGGCCGCCCTGCCCCAGTACTCCGGCGGCCTCGGCATCCTGGCCGGCGACCACCTGAAGGCGGCCAGCGACCTCGGCGTCCCGCTGATCGGCGTCGGCCTGCTCTACCGGCACGGCTACTTCCGCCAGACCCTGTCCCGGGACGGCTGGCAGCAGGAGCACTACCCCGTCCTCGACCCCAACGAGCTGCCCGTCGTCCTCCTGGAGGAGGCCGACGGCACCCCCGCCCAGGTCGCCCTCGCCCTGCCCGGCGGCAAGCAGCTGCACGCCCGGATCTGGCTGGCGCAGGTCGGCCGGGTCCCGCTGCTGATGCTGGACTCGGACGTCGAGGAGAACGACCTCGGCGAGCGCGGCGTGACCGACCGCCTCTACGGCGGCGGCAGCGAGCACCGGCTGCTCCAGGAGATGCTGCTGGGCATAGGAGGGGTCCGGGCGGTGCGCACGTACTGCCGGCTGACCGGGCACCCCGAGCCGGAGGTGTTCCACACGAACGAGGGACATGCCGGGTTCCTCGGCCTGGAGCGGATCGCCGAGCTCTGTGCCGAGGGCCTGGACTTCGACTCCGCGCTGGAGGCGGTCCGCGCCGGGACCGTCTTCACCACCCACACCCCCGTCCCGGCCGGCATCGACCGCTTCGACCGCGAGCTGGTCGCCCGCCACTTCGGCCCCGACGCCGAGCTGCCCCGCATCGACGTCGACCGCGTCCTCAGGCTCGGCATGGAGACCTACCCCGGCGGCGAGCCCAACCTGTTCAACATGGCCGTGATGGGCCTGCGCCTCGCCCAGCGCGCCAACGGCGTGTCCCTGCTGCACGGCAACGTCAGCCGCGAGATGTTCTCCGGCCTGTGGCCCGGATTCGACGCCGACGAGGTGCCGATCACGTCCGTGACGAACGGTGTGCACGCGCCCACCTGGGTTGCCCCCGAGGTGTTCCGGCTCGGCGCCCGGCAGATCGGCGCCCACCGCGCCGAGGACGCGCTGACCGTCGGCGGCTCGGATCGCTGGGACGCGGTGGCGGACATCCCCGACCAGGAGATCTGGGAGCTGCGGCGGGGCTTGCGCGAGCAGCTCGTGACGGAGGTGCGGGAGCGGCTGCGGGCCTCCTGGCGGCAGCGCGGCGCCCATACGGCCGAGCTGGGCTGGATCGACGGCGTGCTCGACCCGGACGTCCTCACCATCGGCTTCGCGCGGCGCGTCCCGTCGTACAAGCGCCTGACGCTGATGCTGCGCGACCGCGACCGGCTGATGGATCTGCTGCTGCATCCCGAGCGGCCGATCCAGATCGTCGTGGCGGGCAAGGCGCATCCCGCGGACGACGGGGGGAAGCGCCTGGTGCAGGAGCTGGTGCGGTTCGCGGACGATCCGCGGGTACGGCACCGGATCGTGTTCCTGCCGGACTACGGCATGGGGATGGCGCAGAAGCTCTACCCGGGCTGTGACATCTGGCTGAACAACCCCCTTCGCCCGCTGGAGGCCTGCGGCACCTCCGGGATGAAGGCGGCGCTCAACGGTTGTCTCAATCTGTCCGTCCTGGACGGCTGGTGGGACGAGTGGTTCCAGCCGGACTTCGGCTGGGCCATCCCCACGGCCGACGGTGTCGGGACCGACCCGGACCATCGCGACGACATAGAGGCCGCGGCGCTGTACGACCTGCTGGAGCAGCGGGTGACGCCCCGCTTCTACGAGCGCGGGCAGAGCGGGCTGCCCGACCGGTGGATCGAGATGGTCCGCCAGACGTTGAGCCTGCTCGGGCCGAAGGTGCTGGCCGGGCGGATGGTCCGCGAGTACGTCGAGCGGCTCTACTCGCCGGCGGCGCTCGCCCACCGGTCCATGGTTCCGGACGCGGCGCGGGAGCTCGCCGAGTGGAAGGGGCGGGTGCGGGCAGCCTGGCCGGGCGTCACTGTCGACCATGTGGAGACGTCTGCGGCTGCGGCGCTGGCGGAGCTCGGGACGACGCTGGGGTTGCGGGTGCGGGTGGGGCTCGGCGCTCTCGGGCCCGATGATGTCGAGGTGCAGGTGGTTTCGGGGCGAGTTGACGAGGAGGATCGCATTGCCGATGCGTCGGCTGTGCCGCTGAAGCCGGTGGGGTCTCCCGACCAGGACGGGCGCTGGGTGTATGAGGGGTCCTTGTCTCTGGATCGCACCGGGCCCTTTGGGTATACGGTGCGGATCCTTCCTGCGCATCGGCTTTTGGCCTCTAGCGCGGAGCTGGGTCTGGTGGCCGGGCCCTCTGAGGAACTGGTGGAGGCTGCGGGGTTGTTGATGCGGTGAGCTGCCGTCTGCGGGTGCGTGGGGGCTGGTCGTGCCCACGCGGCGGAGCCGCACATCGATACAGCCCCGCGCCCCTAGTGACCTGAGTCGGAGATTCGTCGGCAGTAGGCGGCTACTTTGTCGAGGATCTCGTCGGCGGTCTTGGTCCAGATGAACGGCCTGGGGTGTT
>NZ_JBITJK010000081.1:0-7565 GCF_044459945.1 Streptomyces sp. NPDC050164 | reverse complement strand
TTCGACCTGGGCGGCCACTCCCTCCTGGCGACCCGCCTGATCAGCCGCATCCGCACCCGCCTGGGTGTCGAACTGCCTCTGCGCGCCCTCTTCGAGGGCCCAACGGTGGTGCAGCTGGCCGAGTGGGTCGAGGCCGACGGCGCGGTCGCTCGTGTCGCGGTGTCTCCCGCCGCGCGCCCCGCTGAGGTGCCCCTGTCGTTCGCTCAGCGTCGGCTGTGGTTCCTCAACCGCTTCGAGGGCTCCGCCACCTCGACGTACAACCTGCCCATCACGCTGCGACTGACCGGGACCTTGGACCGGGACGCGCTCGGCGCCGCGCTGCACGATGTCGTCGCGCGTCACGAGAGTCTGCGCACGGTCTTCCCCGAGGGCCCTGACGGCACCCCATACCAGCGCGTTCTCGACGCCGACCGGGCCACCGTGCGGCTGGACGTGGTCCCGGTGACCGCCGCCGAGCTGCCCGCGCGCGTGGCCGAGGCCGCGGGCTGCGGCTTCGATCTGACCGACGGGCTGCCCCTGCGGGCCTGGCTCTTCACGCTCGACGACACTACGCACGTGCTGTCCGTGGTGCTCCACCACATCGCCGGTGACGGCTGGTCGATGGCACCCCTGGCACGCGATCTGGAGGCCGCCCACGAGGCGCGGACCGACGGCCGCGCTCCGGAGTGGGAGCCGCTGCCGGTGCAGTACGCCGACTACGCGATCTGGCAGCGCGAGCTGCTCGGCGACGAGAACGACCCCGACAGCCTCCTCAGCCGTCAGCTCGCCTATTGGAAGACCCAACTCGACGACTTGCCCGACCAGTTGGCGCTCCCCACGGACCGCCCGCGTCCTGCCGTCGCCTCCTATCATGGCGACAGCGTGACGTTCACGCTGGACTCCGAGCTGCACGCACGCCTCGCAGAGCTGGCCCGGGAGTCGGGCGCCAGCGTGTTCATGGTGGTACGGGCGGCGTTCGCCGCGCTGCTGTCGCGGCTCGGTGCCGGGACGGACATCCCGATCGGTTCGCCGATGGCCGGGCGTACGGACGAGGCGCTCGACGATCTCGTCGGGTTCTTCGTGAACACGCTCGTGCTGCGCACCGACCTCTCCGGCGACCCCACCTTCCGTGAGCTGCTCGACCGGGTGCGCGAGACGGACCTGGCCGCGCACGCGCACCAGGACGTGCCCTTCGAGCACCTCGTCGAGGTGCTCAACCCGGTCCGGTCCATGGCGGCGCACCCGCTCTTCCAGGTGATGCTGGCCTTCCAGAACGTCGAGGAGCCGCGGCTGCGGCTCCCTGGTCTCACTGTCGCCGCCGAACCGGCCGCCGCCCCGGCCGCCCGCTTCGACCTGTGCGTCTATCTCGACGAGTCACGCACGGATACCGGAGCCGAGGCAGGCCTCGCCGGGGTCCTGGAGTTCGCCACCGATCTGTACGACCGGGACACGGCCGAGGAACTGGTGGCCCGTTTCGAGCGCGTCCTGCGCGCCGTGGTCCGTGACCCGGACCGGCCTGTCGCGGCCCTCGACGTGCTGTCGCCCGAGGAGCGGCGGCGGATCGTCGAGGAGTGGAACGCCACCGACACCCCGGTGCGGCAGGCTCCCCTGCCGGTGCTGTTCGAGGCGCAGGTGGCGCGCACCCCGGACGCGACGGCCGTGGTCCACGGGGACGTCGAACTCACCTACGCGGAACTCAACGCCCGCGCCAACCGGTTGGCGCGCCTGCTCGTCGAGCGGGGCGCGGGCCCCGAGCGGCTCGTCGCCCTCGCCCTGCCCCGGTCCGTCGACCAGGTCGTCGCGGTGTACGCCACCGTGAAGGCCGGCGCGGCCTACCTCCCCGTCGACCCCGAATACCCAGCCGACCGGATCGCGTACATGCTCGACGACGCGCGCCCCGTGTGCGTCCTCACCTCCGCCGACACCGTGGACCTGCTGCCGGGCGACCTGCCCGCCCTCGTCCTCGACGATCCCGGTCTCCAGGAGTCCCTCGCCGACCGGCCCGACACCGACCTGGGCGACGCCGACCGGGCCGCGCCGCTGGAGCTCTCGCATCCCGCGTACGTGATCTACACATCCGGCTCCACCGGCCGCCCCAAGGGCGTGCTGATCCCGCACGACGCCATCGTGAACCGGCTTGCGTGGATGCAGGCCAAGCATCCGCAGCGGGCCGGCGACCGCATCCTGCAGAAGACACCTACCGGCTTCGACGTCTCCGTCTGGGAGTTCTTCTGGGCCCTGCAGGTCGGCGCGACCCTGGTGGTCGCCGATCCGGGCGGGCACCGCGACCCCGTCTATCTCGTAGAGGTCATCCGCGCCCAGCGGGTCACGACGCTGCAGTTCGTGCCGTCGATGCTCGCCGTGTTCCTCGCCGAGCCGACCGCGTCCACGTGCACGACGCTGCACACGGTGATCCTCGGCGGTGAGGCCACGTCCCTCGAACTCGCGGAGAAGTTCCGCGAGACCTTGCACTCGGGTCTCTTCAACCTGTACGGCCCCACGGAGGCGTCCATCGACGTCACCCGCTGGGTGGTCCGCCACGAGCCCGGCGCCCCGAGCGTGCCGATCGGCGCGCCCGTGTGGAACACCCGCGCCTACGTCCTGGACGAGCGACTGCGGCCGGTCCCGGCGGGCGTGCCCGGCGAACTCTACGTATCCGGCGTGCAGTTGGCGCGCGGCTATGTGGGCAGGACCGGCCTGACCGCGGACCGGTTCGTTGCGAACCCGTACGACCCCACGGGACGGCGCATGTACCGCACCGGGGACCTGGTGCGGTGGCGGGCCGACGGGAACATCGAGTTCCTCGGGCGCACCGACTTCCAGGTGAAGATCCGCGGCTTCCGCGTGGAGCTCGGCGAGGTCGAGTCGGCGGCCGCCGCCCACCCGGCCGTCGCGCAGGCCGTCGTCACGGTCCACTCGGGCGAGGGCCACGATCCCTGGCTCGTCGCCTACGTCGTCCCCGCCGCCGGCACCACCGTCGAACCGTCCGACCTGCGGCAGTTCGTGGGGGCCCGGCTGCCGGAGTACATGGTGCCCGCCGCCGTCGTCGTCCTGGCCGCGCTGCCCGTGACGGTCAACGGCAAGCTCGACCGCAAGGCCCTGCCGGTCCCCGACTTCTCCGCCGCCCCCCACGGCCGGGCACCGCGCACCGCACACGAGGACGTGCTGTGCGGGCTGTTCGCCGAGGTGCTCGGTGTGGAGCGGGTCGGCCCCGAGGACAATTTCTTCGACCTGGGCGGACACTCGTTGCTCGCGACGCGTCTGGTCAGCCGGGTCCGCACGGTGCTCTGTGTGGAGCTGCCGCTGCGCGCCCTGTTCGAGGCACCGAACGTGGCCCGGCTGGCCCGTCGCCTCGCCGATGCCGATGGCGCCCGCGCGGTGCTGACCCGCAGGACCCGCGCGGCGGACCTGCCCCTGTCCTTCGCCCAGCGCAGGATGTGGTTCCTCAACCGCCTCGAAGGCCCCGAGGCCGCCACGTACAACATGCCCATCGCGCTGCGCCTGACCGGCGCCCTGGACCGCGAGGCCCTCGCGGCGGCGCTCGGCGACGTCGTCGCCCGCCACGAGAGCCTGCGGACAGTCTTCCCCGAAGGCCCCGACGGCACCCCCCGGCAGCGGATCGTCGACCCGGCCGACGCCCGCGTCGAGCTTCCGCTGACCCGCGTCACGGAGGCGGTGCTCTCCGAGGCCCTGGCCCGGGAGACGGCCCGCGGCTTCGACGTGACCCGCGAACTGCCCCTGCGTGCACAGCTGTTCACGCTGAACGACACCACGCACGTGCTGTTCGTGGTGATGCACCACATCGCGGGCGACGGCTGGTCGATGGCGCCATTGGCCCGGGACGTCGCAGAGGCGTACGAGGCACGGGCCGACGGCCGCGCTCCGGAGTGGGAGCCGCTGCCGGTGCAGTACGCCGACTACGCGATCTGGCAGCGGGAGCTGCTCGGCGACGGCTCCGACCCCACGAGCGTGCTCGGGAGGCAGGTTGCGTACTGGACGCACCACCTGTCCGGACTCCCCGAACAGCTGGAGCTCCCCGCGGACCGGCCGCGCCCCGCCGCGGCCACCCACCGCGGCGCCCATGTGCCGGTCCACTTCGACGCAAGGCTCCACCAGGACCTCACCGCTCTCGCGCGCGAGACGGGCGCCAGTGTCTTCATGGTGGTGCAGGCCGCGTTCGCGGCGCTCCTGTCACGGCTCGGCGCCGGGACGGACATCCCCATCGGCTCGCCGGTGGCGGGCCGCACCGACGAGGCGCTCGACGACTTGGTGGGCTTCTTCGTCAACACGCTGGTGCTGCGCACGGACGTGTCCGGTGCCCCCACCTTCCGCGAACTGATCGAGCGCGTCAGGGAATCCGACCTGCGGGCCTACGCCCACCAGGATGTGCCGTTCGAGCATCTCGTGGACGTCCTGAACCCCGTCCGCTCCCTGTCGCGGCACCCACTGTTCCAGGTCATGCTGGCCTTCCAGAACACCAGCCCGCCCCGCCTCGAACTCCCCGGCCTCGTCCTGGCCGGCGAGCCCGCGGAGCTGGAAGCGGTCAAGTTCGACCTGTCCGTCAGCCTCAACGAGTCCTTCGACGCCAACCGCCGCCCCGACGGCATCACCGGCGAACTCACCTACTCCGTCGACCTGTTCGACCACGACACCGCCGACGGCATCGCCCGCCGTTTCGAGCGCCTGCTGCGCGAGTTCGTCACGAATCCGGAGCGCGAGGTGACGGCGGCGGAACTGCTGTCGCCGCGCGAGCGGCGCCTGGTCCTCGACGAGTGGAGCGCGGGGGCGGGCGGTGAGTCCCCGCTGAGGGCCTGCGGTGAATCCCCGGCGGATGCCACGGCGCTCGACCTGTTCGCCGAGCAGGTGGAGCGGGTCCCGCACGCGGTTGCGGTCGAGTGCGGGGACCACGCCCTGTCATACGCGGAACTGGACGCGCGCGCCGAACGGCTGGCGCGGACCCTGGAGGCGCATGGCGCCGGAGCCGAGCGCGCGGTGGCGGTGGCACTGCCCCGCTCGGTGGAGTTCGTGGTGGCGATGGTGGCAGTGTGGAAGGCGGGAGCGGCCTTCCTGCCCGTCGACGAGGACTATCCGACGCGGCGCGTCGACCTGATGTGCCAGGACACGCGGCCGGTGTGCGCGGTGACGACGGCCGCGACCACGGCATCGCTGCCGAGCAGCCTGGCGCAAGTCCTCGTGGACGAGCCGACGGCCGGCCTGGGCGACACGGACGGCGTCGGCCCGCGCCCGGAGAACGCGGCGTACATCGTCTACACCTCCGGATCGACGGGCCGTCCCAAGGGCGTGGTCGTCGAACACCGCTCGCTGACCGCCTACTTGAAGTGGGCGCGGGCGGCCCACCCCGAGGCGACGGGCGTGGTGGCATGGCAGTCGCCGGTCACGTTCGACATGACGGTGGCGTCCGTGCTGCTGCCCCTGGTGTCGGGCGGCCGCGCCCGCGTGACCGACCTGCTGCGGACACCCGAGCACCCGGACCAGGCGCGGCGGCACCAGGCCCCGACCTTCATGAAGGCGACGCCGAGCCACGTCCCCCTGCTGCTGACCCTGCCCGACGAGTTCTCACCGACGGGCGAACTGGTCCTGGGCGGCGAGGCCTTGGCTGGCTCGGACGTGGCGGAGTGGCGCCGACGGCACCCGCAGGCCCACGTCGTCAACGCCTACGGGCCGACCGAGACGACCGTGAACGTCACCGAACACCGCGTAGGCCCGGGCGAGGCACTGCCGCCGACCGGGGTGCCGATCGGACGCCCGCAGGGCGGGACCCGCGCCTTCGTCCTGGACGGCGGCCTGCGCCCGGTGCCGGTGGGTGTGGTCGGCGAATTCTACGTCGCAGGAACCCAGTTGGCCCGCGGATACGCGGCGCGCGCCGCCATCACGGCGGAGCGGTTCGTGGCCTGCCCGTTCACGCCCGGCGGCGAGCGCATGTACCGCACGGGCGACCTGGTGAAGTGGCGGACGGACGGCACCCTCGCCTACGTGGGCCGCGCGGACGCACAGATCCAGCTGCGCGGCTTCCGCATCGAACCAGGCGAGATCGAAGCCGCCCTCACCCAGGAGCCGGGCATCGAGCGCGCCACGGTCCTCCTGCGCGAGGACCAGCCGGGGGACAAGCGCCTCGTCGCCTACGCCGTCCTCGCACCGGGCACGGCCCAGGCCCCGGACGCCGTCCTGAAGTCCCTCGCCGCACGTCTGCCCGACTACATGGTCCCGGCCGCGGTCGTGGTCCTCGCCGATCTCCCGCTGACGGCCCACGGCAAGCAAGACGTGCGAGCCCTGCCCGCCCCCGACCTCAAGGGCTCCCGAGGAGGAGCGGGCCGCGCGCCCCGGGACGGCCGCGAGGAAGTCCTCTGCGCGGTCTTCGCCGAGGTGCTCGGCGTGCAGCGGGTCGGCCCCGAGGACAACTTCTTCGACCTGGGCGGGCACTCGCTGCTCGCGACGCGTCTGGTGAGCCGGGTCCGCACGGTACTCGGTGTGGAGCTGCCGCTGCGCGCCCTGTTCGAGGCACCGAGCGTGGCCCGGCTTGCGGACTGGCTGGCGGAGGCCGGCGACGCGCGGGCGGCACTGGTGCCGATGCACCGCCCCGCCGAGGTCCCACTGTCCTTCGCCCAGCGCAGGATGTGGTTCCTCAACCGCTTCGAGGGCGCCGAGGCCGCCACGTACAACATGCCCGTCGCCCTGCGCCTCACCGGCGACCTGGACCGGGAGGCGCTGGCCGCCGCGCTGCGGGACGTCGTCGGCCGGCACGAGTCGCTGCGCACGGTCTTTCCCGAGGGCGCGGACGGCGTCCCGTTCCAGAGGGTCCGCGAACTCCACGAGATCGCCGACGGGGAGGGCATCTGGCCGACCCTCGACGTGACCGAGGCAACGGAGGAGGAACTCCCGGACCTCGTGGTGGCGCAGGTCGAGCGCGGCTTCGACCTGACGGGCGAAGTCCCGATGCGCGTCAGGCTCTTCGCCCTGGCCGAGGACGTGCACGTGCTGGTGGTGGTGATGCACCACATTGCGGGCGACGGCTGGTCGATGGTCCCGCTGGCGAGGGACGTTGCTGAGGCGTACGAGGCGCGGGCCGAGGGCCGCGCGCCCGAGTGGGAGCCGCTGCCGGTCCACTACGCGGACTACTCGTTGTGGCAGCGGGAGCTGCTCGGCGACGAGTCAGAGCCGGACAGCCTGCTGGCCCGCCAGCTCATGTACTGGAGGCAGCAACTGGTCGATCTGCCAGACCAGTTGGAGCTGCCCACGGACCGTCCCCGCCCGGCAGTGGCGTCCTTCCACGGCGAGCAAGTGGCTTTCGAGGTCGCCCCGGAGGTCCACGCGGGCCTGGCCGAGCTGGCCCGCGAGTCCGGTGCGAGTGTGTTCATGGTGGTGCGGGCGGCGTTCGCGGCGTTGCTGTCCCGGATGGGTGCGGGGACGGACATCCCGATCGGTACGCCGATCGCGGGGCGTACGGATGAGGCGCTGGACGAGCTGGTCGGTTTCTTCGTGAATACGTTGGTGCTGCGGACGGATCTGTCGGGTGATCCGACGTTCCGTGAGCTGGTGGAGCGGGTGCGGGAGACGGACCTGGCGGC
>NZ_JBITJK010000080.1:0-9175 GCF_044459945.1 Streptomyces sp. NPDC050164 | reverse complement strand
ATGCTCCGCGACGGCACCTTCTACGAACCCCGCCTCCCCGAAGCAGCCATCGCATGACCAACCCAGGCTTGACGAAGGACATAGAGGCACCCCCCGCCGCACGTATCAACCACCCCCGCCCCCACCGGCGGTACCCTGACCAGGCACATCCGCACCACCCCAAGCACCAACACCACCCCGCCCGATCCCCGAAGGGACCCCGCATGGCCATCGAAGCCGGCCTCCTCGAAATCCTCGCCTGCCCGGCCTGCCACGCTCCCCTCAAGGAGCAGGACACCGAACTGCTCTGCACCGCCCAGAACTGCGGCCTGGCCTACCCCGTCCGCGACGGCATCCCCGTCCTCCTGGTCGACGAGGCCCGCCGCCCCGCGTAGACCCGACCGGGGCAGACCCACCCGCGTGAACCCCGGTGCACATAGCCCCCGGCACAGCGGGCACCGACGTAGGACATCCGCAAAACGGGCCCGGAACGGACCCCGGCGATCGGAGGCTGCCGCCCATGCTCGACGAATCGCTGCTCGACTCCCCGGAGGGCCTCTCCGAGGCCGACCACCGCGGGCTGCTCCGCGGCGCCGCGGAAGCCGGCGCCCGCGTGCGCACGGCCGCCCGCCACTCCGCCGAAGCCGGCATCAAGGACCTCAAGCCCGACGGCCGCCCCCGCGCCGTCCTCATCGCCGGCCCGGGCGCCGCCGCCACCCACGCCGCCGACCTCCTCGGCACCCTCGCCGGCGCCGGCAGCCCGGTCACGCGGCTGGCCCCCAGCGGCGTCGCCCCCGCCGCGGGCGCCCTGCGCTGGGAACTGCCCGGCTGGGTCGGCTCCGTCGACCTCCTCCTGATCACCACCCCGGACGGCACCGAACCGGGCCTGTCCCTCCTGGCCGAACAGGCCTACCGCCGCGGTTGCGCCGTCGTCGCCGTGGCCCCCAGCCGCTCCCCGCTCGCCGACGCGGTGAACGGCTCGCACGGCCTGTTCATCCCCATGGCGACCGCCCCGTACGACCAGGACGAGCCCCTCGCCGCCTCCGCCCCCGGCGTCCTGTGGGCGCTGCTCACCCCACTGCTGGCGCTCCTGGACCGTACGGGAGTGCTCGCCGCCCCGCAGGACGCCCTCGGCAAGGTCGCCGACCGCCTCGACCACGTCGCCGAGCGCTGCGGCCCCGCCATCGCCACCTACAGCAACCCCGCCAAGACCCTCGCCGCCGAACTCGCCGACGCGCTCCCGATCGTCTGGACCGAGGGCACCTCGGCCGGACCGGCGGGCCGCCGTTTCGCCGCCGCGCTCGCCGAACTGTCCGGCACCCCCGCGGTCGTCGCCGAGCTCCCCGAGGCCCTCGCCGCACACAGCGCCCTGCTCGCCGGCCCCCTGGCCGCCAGCGCCAACCCCGACGACTTCTTCCGCGACCGCGTCGAGGAACCCCCCGCCCTGCACGCGCGCGTGGTGCTCCTCCGCGACCGCCCCATCGGCGGCCTCACCGCCGCCCCCGGCGCCCGCGACCTGGCCCTCAGCCACGACACGCCGATCAGCGAGCTGGAACCGGAGGCGGGCGGCGAACTGGAGACCCTCGCGGAACTGATCGCCATCACAGATTTCGCCGCGGTTTACCTGGCGCTCGCTTCGAGGGCCTGATCATGCCCGGGACACCCTGACGCGCTCGCACGCCCGAACACCCAGAGAGACCCCCATGGACCGCCTCGACAACACCATCCGCCCCTACGCCTGGGGTTCCGCCACCGCCATCCCGCACCTGCTCGGCACCGAACCGACCGGCGAGCCGCAGGCGGAGATGTGGATGGGCGCGCACCCGGGCGCGCCCTCACGCACCGACCGGGGCACGCTCGTCGAGGTCATCGACGCCGCCCCGGAGAAGGAACTCGGACCGGCCGCGGTCGCCAAGTTCGGCCCCCGCCTGCCCTTCCTCCTCAAGATCCTCGCCGCCGGCGCCCCGCTCTCCCTCCAGGTCCACCCCGACCTGGAGCAGGCCAAGGAGGGCTACGCGGACGAGGAGCGCCGCGGCGTCCCCGTGGACGCCCCGCACCGCAACTACAAGGACGCCAACCACAAGCCCGAACTGATCTGCGCCCTCACCGAGTTCGACGGCCTGTGCGGCTTCCGCGACCCGCTCGCGGCCGCCGGCCTGCTCGACGACCTCGGCGTCGACTCCCTCAAGCCGTACGTCGACCTGCTGCACGCCCATCCCGAGGACGCCGCCCTGCGCGAGGTCCTCACGGCGATCCTCACCGCCGACCCCGAGGAGATGTCCCGGACGGTCGCGGAGGCGGCGGCCGCCTGCACCCGCCTCGGCGGCGCCTACGCCCCCTACGCCGACATCGCCCACCACTACCCGGGCGACCCCGGCGTCATCGCCGCGATGCTGCTGAACCGCGTCCGGCTCCAGCCCGGCGAGGCCCTGTACCTCGGCGCGGGCGTCCCGCACGCCTACCTGAACGGCCTCGGCGTCGAGATCATGGCCAACTCCGACAACGTCCTGCGCTGCGGCCTGACCCCCAAGCACGTCGACGTCCCCGAGCTCCTGCGCATCGTCCGCTTCCAGCCCAGCGACCCCGGCGTCCTGCGCCCCGAGGCCTCCCCGGACGGCGAAGAGGTCTACGAGACCCCGATCGACGAGTTCCGCCTGTCCCGCTACGTCCTCCCCGAGGCCGGCAGCGCCCACGACCTCACCCGCGCGACCCCGCAGATCCTGCTCTGCGCCGCCGGCACGGTCCGGGCGGGCGAACACGACCTGACACCGGGCCGGTCCGTCTTCGTCCCAGCCGGCGAAAAGGCCGAAGTGTCCGGAACCGGCACGCTCTTCCGGGCCACCGTCGTCGCGTGACCGTTTCGATGACCCCCGTGCTGGTGACCTGAAGCACCGCAGCCCGAGCGGGCTGCAACAATGGCCCACCGTCAAGCACGGGCAAAGCCACGGGCGCCGCACCAAGGCGGCATCCCGGCCCTGGAACGGCGTACGAAGGGACAACGCGAACATATGAGCGCGTCAGGCGGCACCAAGGCGATCGTGGCGGCACTGGTCGCCAACCTCGCGATCGCGGTAGCGAAGTTCGTGGCGTTCCTCTTCAGCGGCTCGTCGTCGATGCTCGCCGAGTCCGTGCACTCGGTCGCCGACTCCGGCAACCAGGCGCTGCTCCTGGTCGGCGGCAAGAAGGCCAAGCGCGAGGCCACCCCGCAACACCCCTTCGGCTACGGCCGCGAGCGCTACATCTACGCCTTCCTCGTCTCCATCGTCCTCTTCTCGGTCGGCGGCATGTTCGCCCTCTACGAGGGCTACGAGAAGATCAAGCACCCGCACGAGCTGACGCACTGGTACTGGCCGGTCGGGGTCCTAATCTTCGCGATCATCGCCGAGTCCTTCTCCTTCCGCACGGCCATCAAGGAGTCCAACGTCCTGCGGGGCAAGCGCTCCTGGAAGGAGTTCGTCCGCCACGCCAAGGCCCCCGAGCTCCCGGTCGTCCTCCTGGAGGACCTCGGCGCCCTCGTCGGCCTGATCCTCGCGCTCGGCGGCGTCGGTCTCGCCCTGCTCACCGGCGACAGCGTCTGGGACGGCATCGGCACCCTCTGCATCGGCATCCTGCTCATCCTGATCGCCCTGGTCCTCGCCGCCGAGACCAAGTCGCTGCTGCTCGGTGAGTCCGCCGGCGTCGAGGAGACCCAGAAGATCGAGGCCGCACTCGTCGACGGCGACACGGTCACCCGCATCATCCACATGCGCACGCTCCACCTCGGCCCCGAGGAACTCCTCGTCGCCGCCAAGATCGCCGTCCGCCACGAGGAGACGGCCACCGAGATCGCCGCCGCCATCGACGCCGCCGAGTCCCGTATCCGCGAGGCCGTCCCGATCGCCCGCGTGATCTACCTCGAGCCGGACGTCTACAGCGAGGCCGAAGCGGCCAAGGGCTCCGACCCGGAGGCAAGCCCCGGCGGCCCCACCCCGCACGCCACCGACCACTGACACCCCCTCGTACGACTCCTCAGGCCGCGGGGCCCGCCGAACCACTCGGCGGGCCCCGCGGCCTTCCACCACTCCCGCACCTCACCGACACTCCCACCCCCGCCCGTTACGGGATCGGCTTGATGTGTTTCCCTGCGGACTGGGGATCGCAGGCGCCCCCGGTGTAGCTTGGGACGGAGCCAGACGTCGCTGCTGATGGCGGTCGGGCGGTCCCACCGCGGACCGGCCGAGGGAGAGAGGGCCTCCGACGGACTGCGCTGCGCACACGCGGGCATGCCTGTGTCCTCTTTCGGGCACCCCTGTGTCCGCCGCCGCGCAGACCAGCCGTACCCACCTCGACCCAACCCCGAGGAGCAGCTCTCAATGACGACTGTCGAAAACCGACAGGACTTCAAGGTCGCCGACCTCTCCCTGGCCGAGTTCGGCCGCAAGGAGATCACCCTCGCCGAGCACGAGATGCCCGGCCTGATGGCGATCCGCAAGGAGTACGCCGAGGCGCAGCCGCTGGCCGGCGCTCGCGTCACCGGCTCCCTGCACATGACCGTGCAGACGGCCGTGCTCATCGAGACCCTGGTCGCCCTGGGCGCCCAGGTCCGCTGGGCCTCCTGCAACATCTTCTCCACCCAGGACCACGCCGCGGCCGCCATCGCCGTCGGCCCGAACGGCACGCCCGACAACCCGCAGGGCGTCCCGGTGTTCGCCTGGAAGGGCGAGACGCTTCAGGAGTACTGGTGGTGCACGGAGCAGGCGCTGACCTGGCCGGACAGCCCCACGGGCGGCCCGAACATGATCCTGGACGACGGCGGTGACGCCACCCTCCTCGTCCACAAGGGCGTCGAGTACGAGAAGGACGGCAAGGTCCCGGACGTCGACACCGCCGAGTCCGACGAGCACCGAGTCATCCTCGAGCTCCTGCACCGCACCATCACGGACGGCTCGCAGAAGTGGACCCAGCTGGCCTCCGAGATCCGTGGCGTGACGGAGGAGACCACGACCGGTGTTCACCGCCTGTACGAGATGCAGCGCGACGGCACCCTCCTGTTCCCGGCGATCAATGTCAACGACGCCGTGACCAAGTCGAAGTTCGACAACAAGTACGGCTGCCGCCACTCGCTGATCGACGGCATCAACCGTGCCACCGATGTCCTGATCGGCGGTAAGACGGCGGTTGTGTGCGGTTACGGTGACGTGGGCAAGGGCTGTGCGGAGTCCCTGCGCGGTCAGGGCGCCCGGGTGATCGTCACCGAGATCGACCCGATCTGTGCGCTGCAGGCGGCGATGGACGGCTACCAGGTGACGACCCTGGACGAGGTCGTCGAGACGGCCGACATCTTCATCACCACGACCGGCAACAAGGACATCATCATGGCCGGCGACATGGCCAGGATGAAGCACCAGGCGATCATCGGGAACATCGGTCACTTCGACAACGAGATCGACATGGCCGGTCTGGCGAAGATCCCGGGCATCGTCAAGGACGAGGTGAAGCCGCAGGTCCACACGTGGACCTTCCCGGACGGCAAGGTGATCATCGTGCTGTCGGAGGGCCGTCTGCTGAATCTGGGCAACGCCACGGGTCACCCGTCGTTCGTGATGTCCAACAGCTTCGCGGACCAGACTCTGGCCCAGATCGAGCTGTTCACCAAGCCCGACGCGTACCCGACCGGTGTGTATGTGCTGCCCAAGCACCTCGACGAGAAGGTCGCGCGTCTCCACCTGGAGGCGCTCGGTGTGAAGCTGACCACGCTCCGTCCCGAGCAGGCCGAGTACATCGGTGTGAAGGTCGAGGGCCCGTACAAGCCGGACCACTACCGCTACTGAGCCGAGCAGCACAGCGCTGCCGAGCCCGCACCGCAGCCCGTGGTGAGCGCGTCCGTGCACTGACGCGCTCCTCGGCAGCAGCTCAGGTCCTCCGAGGCAGGCCCCCGCACCCCCGTGCCGGGGGCCTGCCCCGTTTGACGGACCAGCGACCTGCCCAGCCCGTCAAGACCCAGGACCCCCATGCCCCGCGGCCGTTATTCGCTCCACGATCCGCACGATCACACCCCCCTCGCAGAAGAACACTTCCACTGCGCCATCGGCCCCTCCGGCTGGCGCTACGTCTCCCAGCTGACCACCCCCTCAGGCGATCACCACGGCTCCGTCGACCTCACCCTCGACGAACTCGGCCGCCCCATCCGCCTCGAACTCCACGCCGCCGCCTGGCAGGTCCGCGGCGCCGCCCTCGACGGCGTCACCTGGGTCCGCACCGGCCCCACCGGAACCGACGCCACCGAAGGCAATGTGCGCGCCCACGCCTTCACCGGCACCTCCCCGGCGTTCCTCGTCGCCACCACCCGTCTCCTGCGCCTCACCCCCTCCTCGGCTGCCACCCGCGTACGCCTCGTCGCCTTCACGGACCCGGTCCTCGCCCCGCGCACCGTGGACCAGTCGTGGACCTTGCTGAAAAGAGAAGCACACGCCACTGACAACGGCCCCCTGACCGTGGACGAATACCAGGTCACAGCCCTGGACACCGGCGAACAGCACGCCGTGCACATCGCCGGCGACGTGGTGCTCGCGGCCCCCGGCATCGAGCTCGAAGACCTCGAATCACCGCCGTCGGTGTTCCCCTGAGGGCACCTCCGGCTGAACGGGCAGCCCCGCCCTCCACTACGCCGGCGGCACGAACCCGGTCCCGGGACGATCGCCCGTCGGCATCTCATGCTGCGACTCCGCGGGCCGAACCCCGCCGGACGACTCGACAACCGCACCAGAACCAGACGGCTCGGACGCCGCACCAGGCGGCACAACCGGCGGCCCGTAAGCAGCGGGCGCCGCGCCCGCAGCCGGAGCCGCGTCGGAAGCCGAAGCGCTCTCAGCAGCTGGAGCCGCAGTGGCACCCGTAGCGGTCTCAGCAGCCGGACCGGCCGACGAGGCAGCCGACCCGCTCCCGAAAGCCCGCCGAGCCTCCCGCGCCTGCCGTTCATGCACGACCGCCGCCAGATACGCCGCCGGCGGAACACCCTGCGGGACCGGAGCCCCCGTACGTTCGGCGAGATCAGACGCCAGCCGCTCCGCCATGGACCAGCCCACCTGCGGGTCCAACTGCTGCACGCGCGTCAAATACTGACGGACGGCGAGCCACAACCCGTCGGGCACCGCAGACAGATCGAGCCCGGAGAAGCGCCCCGCCAGCCAGGGCGGGGGAGGCGGCACGAATCCGGTCCGCGCGACCGGAATCCGCTCCCGCACGACGAGAGTCCCCGCGAACACATCCCCCAGCCGCCGCCCACGCGCCGACACGAACGAGGCGATACAGGCGACGACCCCGAAGGTCATGAGGATCTCGATCACCCCGATCAAGCCCCTCACCAGCGCATGCCGAAACCGGATCGGCCCTCCGTCGTCGCGCACCACACGCAGACCGCATGCCATCTTCCCGAGCGAGCGCCCGTGACTGAGAGTCTCGACCGCGATCGGCCCGCCCACCAGCACGAGGACGAACGTCGCGATCGACAGCGCCGTCTGCGCCGCCTCGTCGAGCGAGGCGGTGGAAACCACGATCGCGATGGTCACCGCAACGTAGACGGCCACGGCCACCACAAGATCCAGCAACACGGCCAGCGCCCTGCTGGGCAACCTCGCGGGGCGCAGCTCCAGCGCCACCGCCTCGCCCGTCACCAGCTCACTCACGCCTGCCGTCCTTCCCCTGCCCTGCCCCCGACAGGGCCAGTCTGCCAAGCTGAGGGCGCATCGCGTCGCAGTACGACAAGCTGATCCACGACGAGCCGCCGACGAACAGCCGAGGAGCAGGCACACCGATGGACCTCGACGTCTTCGTCTCCGCCCACCGAGCGGAGTGGGACCGCCTCGAAGCTCTGCTCCGTCGCCAGCGTCGCCTCAAGGGTGCCGAAGCCGACGAACTCGTCACTCTCTACCAACGCACCGCCACGCACCTCTCCCTGATCCAGTCCAGCGCCCCCGACCCCCAGCTGACCGGCAGGCTCAGCCAACTCGTGGCACGCGCGCGTAGCGCAGTGACAGGCACCCGACGCGCCTCCTGGCGCGACGTCACCCGCTTCCTCGCCCACGGCTTCCCCGCCGCCGTCTACAAGTCACGCCACTGGTGGGTACCCACCGCGCTGCTGTCCACGGTGGTCGCGGCCCTCCTGGGCTGGTGGATCGGCGCCCACCCCGAGGTACAGGCCTCCATCGCGGCCCCCAGTGAACTGCGCGAGCTCACCCGCCCCGGCGGCCAGTACGAGACGTACTACTCCAGCCACCCTGCCGCGAGCTTCGCCGCCCAGGTCTGGACGAACAACGCCTGGGCCGCAGCCCTGTGCCTGATCCTGGGTGTCTTCCTGGGACTCCCGGTCATCTGGATCCTCTTCCAGAACATGGTCAACCTGGGCATCGGCGTCGGCCTGATGTCCTCGGCCGGCCGCCTCGACACGTTCCTCGGTCTGGTCCTCCCGCACGGCCTGCTCGAACTGACCGCCGTCTTCGTGGCCGCCGGCACCGGCCTGCGCCTCGGCTGGACCCTCATCGATCCGGGCCCCCGCACACGGCGCACAGCTCTCGCGGAGGAAGGCCGTGCCGCCATCGGCATGGCCATCGGCCTGGCGGTGGTCCTCTTCGTCTCCGGCGCCATCGAAGGCTTCGTCACCCCCTCCGGCCTCCCCACCTGGGCCCGCATCACCATCGGAGTCGCCGCCGAGCTGGCCTTCCTCGCCTACGTCTACGTCCTGGGCGGCCGTGCCGCCCGTGCCGGCGAGACCGGCGACGTCGAGGCAGCGGAACGCAGCGCCACCGTCCCGACTGCTGCCTGAACGGCCCCGCGGCCACCTGATGTGCGACCACGTCCGTTCAACTGCTAGTCTCCTCTTCGCCCCACAGGAGCCGTTGACACGGCTCGTGTGAGGAGGTAGATTTGAACAGTTGCCTGGACAAGAGGTGCAACCTCAGATCGGCAGCAGTGAGCATCTGTCTGCTTCATGAAACGCTGATTTCATTGAAGCCCATCCCGATAAATCGGAAACGAGCGGCTGGTTAGTCCGGGCGGAAACCTCTGATAAAGTCGGAACTGCCGGAAAGGGAAACGCGGAAGCGGGAACCTGGAAAGCACCGAGGAAATCGGATCGAGAAAAGATCTGATAGAGTCGGAAACGCAAGACCGAAGGGAAGCGCCCGGAGGAAAGCCCGAGAGGGTGAGTACAAAGGAAGCG
>NZ_JBITJK010000079.1:0-9832 GCF_044459945.1 Streptomyces sp. NPDC050164 | reverse complement strand
GCGTCTTCCGCAGAGCCCGCTGCAGCCCTAACCGCATGACGGTCATGGCCGCTGCCGTCCTCACCCTGGAGCGTCAACGCTGAAAACGCTCAGTGGAAGGCACCCGTCCTGCGGGGGCCGAGCCGACCAGGACACTCTGCCGCGGACCAGGCGCCCGAGTTCGAGGCGGACGCGGTCACATTGTCCATGCGCCCCGCCGGTCGGCTCCGGACCGCGAGGTCGGCCCTGCTCGTCGCTGACCGTGGTGGGGTGACCCCCCCTCGTGCTCGCGCTCGGCCTACCGTCGACGGACCCCACCGCGGCGGCTGCGCAGCAGAGGCTCACGTCGCGTCTGCCACGGACCGGCAACTCCTCCATCGGATCGCCGAGCGGCGGGCCAACTCGGCGACACCGTCTTGAGGTACATGGCTGCGTGGGCCACCAGCCACCACGTGCGTCCGACGGTGATCTGCCTGAGTCCCTCCAGCCACCTGGGATCGGCTGCCCGAGAATGCTCGATCAGATCCACCTGGACCCAGTCCCAGCGCGTCCAGCAACTGCAGCACAGCACATCGGTCCGCGTGAGTTCGAGTCAGGGCTCCGGGTCCGCAGCGACCGGCACAGCGCTGATCTCGGACGCCTTCCCCCAGGCCACCACCGCCGAGCAGACCACAAGCAGCACGGATACGAAAGGACAATCTTCCTGCGTCGGTAGCACCAATTGGTCACCATCTGCAGGCGGTTGGCCAGCGGATCGACCGCGCGGGTCGAGTGGACACCCCGACGGAGCTTCGTTGCCCACGTAGAGCGCTTGCCGGATATCGTCACACCACCGCGACCTGCACAGCTGCTGGGCACGCTCTGCCCGCGTCGATATCGACATCGAACTTCTGGGGTCCCAGGGCGCTACCCGTTCCTACGGCGCATCAGTGGAGGAGAAGCAAATGGATGAATTCGACTTTCAGTTCCGCGGCGACCGTTCCGGTGAGGGTCCGATGACCTGGGGGCAGCGTGAGCAGTGGATCAGCATATGCAAGATTGCCCCGGAGGATGCGAGGTTCAACATCCCCTTCCTTTGGGAAGTTGCGGATGGGATGACAATTCATGAGGTAACGGAGGGGATTAGGCAGCTCGTCGCCCGGCATGAGGCCTTGCGTACACATATTGCGGGCCCCGTGGAGAACCCGCTGCAAGTCGTTCATCGTGAGGGAAAGTACAGCGTCTCCGTAAGTGATATTTCGCGTGCGTCGCTCGACGAAGGTGACATGTTCGATCAACACGACACCTCCCTTTCATGGAATCATGTTCGAGAACTCTCCGGACGCAGATTCGACCTTGCACGTGAGTGGCCGGCCAGGTTCCGGATCCTGTTGGGTCCGGGAAAGCGCCCTAAATGGGTGTGTGGTGCCATTTCACACATCGCGGCAGATGCGGCGGCTGCAAAAATACTCAGGCGTGACTTCGAGGTGCTGATGGGTGTGGATACCCATTCGCATCCAACACGCTCTCCTTACCAGCCGCTGGACCGAGCGGAATACGAGGGATCCTCTTCTGGGAGAGACTTCCTGGCCAGGGCGGTGGCTCAGTGGAAGAAATCTCTGCAGAGATTTCCGATACTTTCCTACGGGGAGCCGCGACCGCATGTCGAAGGAGACAGGTATCCGAAGGTCTCGCTGTATTCGAAGTCGCTCGGAGAGATTGCCCAGCGTACGGCACACGAATGGGGCGTCTGGGAATCTGCCCTGTTCATGTCTGCCTCCGCGCAGGCACTTCTGGAGTTGACGGGGCACAGTGGATTCCCCATGATCGTCACGTGCGCCAACCGGGGGGGACGAGTCGCCGATGAATACGTCGGAACCATCGCACAGCAAGGAGTGGCGCCAGTCGCGGCTACTCCTAGTTTTCCAGACATGGTAAAGGAGTTCTGGTCGCTCCTTATAAGGATGCCGCGGCATAGTTCGTACGATCCTGTCATCGTCGGTCAATTGATTGCCGATGCTTCCGGCGGGCAGTTCGAGTCCGTCGATCACTTCGTTAATTATCGAAAGGTGTTCATTTCGGCAAACGCTGATGATGTGACAAAAAATTTCACGGGAAGCCGAGCATTTCTTGCTGATGGCCGGGTCCCTTCCACCTTCCTCCGGTTTGGTCTCATGATCCGCTCGTATGGCCGTGATGCGCAGGCGGTACTCTTTGCTGATCGTCATTACATCGACATCGAGTCGATCAGGTCGATATTGACCCGCATGGATGACCTGATTCGCGAGTCAGGCTCCGCGCCTGCTGACCATCCCACCGTCAAAGGGCGTTAGCCTCGCGCTTTCACGAGCGTGGCCGTCCGACGTGTGATCAAAGAAGTGAGCAGTGCCGCTGACCTGGGTCGATGAGACGGGTCTAGTACTCCAGCCGGACTTCTGTATTTGTCCTGGTCAACGGCTTGGCGGTGGGGAGTGTAGCGGGGTTCCGGCATGGGCGGGACGGTCTTGTGCCGGCCGTCCCACCAACGAGTGCCCGCGCCGCATGTAATGAGCCTTTTCAGCGCTGCCGCTCCAGGGTGAGGACGGCGGCGGAGATTGACGACATTCGATTTGGGCTGCATCGTGCCCTGCGGAAGATCCGCCACGACTTGAGCCGTGCGACGCCGCGCTCGACCGGTGCCCGTGCCGCGGACAGCGCTCGGTTGACGGTTCGCTGGGTTGGCGTGAGGTCACGGCCCGGCGGGCGTCTGAGGGGCGTTGTCACCCACGGGCCAGCTCCCATGTAGGCGCGGTCGGCGCGGACCGGGACGCCCTGGCGTTCGCAGATCCGGATCATCTGGTGGGTGCGGGCCGCGGTCAGGTCGTGCGCGCGGCCGGGCAATGCGGGCGAGATCCACAGCAGCCGGCCATCCGGATCGGTCACCAACTGCACGTTCACACCATGTCGGCGGTGCTTGGCAGAGTAGTCGGCCCGGCCGTCGCCCAGGCGGTCGCACTCCGCGAGAGTGCCGTCGAGCAGGACGTAGTCAGGATCGGTCTCGCGCACCACCTTGAGCAGGCCCGGTGCACGGTCAGCGAGCAGGCTGATCACCGAGGTGGTGTAAGCGTGAGCGGTGCCCACCGAGATACCGAAGCCGACGGCGATCTGGGCAAGCGTGTCGTGCTTACGCAAGTACGTCAGGGCGACGAGCGCACGCTGGTGCGGCGGGAGTTTGCATCGTTCGGTCACCCTCGCGGGTGACGATGAGCATGGTGACCCACTCGACCAGGGCGTGGGGCAGGTCGAGTGCGGCAGAATAGGGAACCAACGCGGCTCCTGTGCCTGTGGGTTGAGACTTCGAACACCTCCCCCAACGGCACGGGAGCCTCGTGCGTTGCGCATCCCGGCGGCGCCACTCGATCGGTGGCCGTGCTGAAAGGGTCACTGACACCAAGTCGCTCCGAAAATCGGCAGCGTCACGCCGGCGCGGGCATGACGATCACCACGCGAGTGGTGAAGACTGGATAGTGCTCTGACCGCATGGGTTCGCCGGGTTGGTGGTTATGGCGGTTGGATGGGCGGTGACGTTCGTTCCGACCGCTGGAGGTGTGGTGGCCGAGCCTGTGCGAGTGCGCCGACTGACCGACCAGGAAGGGCAGAAGCTGCAGCAGATCGTGCGCCGGGGCAGTACCAGCTCGGTGCGCTATCGCCGGGCCATGATGCTGCTGGCCTCGGCGGGCGGGAACCTGTGCCGGTGATCGCCCCGCTGGTCCAGGCAGACGAGGATACCGTGCGCGATGTGATCCACCGGTTCAACGAGATCGGCCTGGCATGCCTGGACCCTCAGTGGGCGGGAGGCCGTCCCCGCCTGCTCAGTCGTGACGACGAGGACTTCGTCATCCGGACGGCCACCACCCGCCCCACCAGGCTCGGTCAGCCCTTCACCCGCTGGTCGATCCGCAAACTCGCCGCCTTGTCGGCGTACACGTGAACGTGCATGGCCGCGTACGGATGAACGTGCAGAGTTCCTGAGGTGCTGAGGTTCGGGATTCGGCACTCTGCTGCCTGTTGGTCGAGGTCGCAGAGATGGGGTGGCCGTGGTCCTGGATCCGCAGCGCTGGCTGGAACTACGGCGTTTTCGTGGCCTGGTCGAGTCCGGAGCCATGAGCCTGACCGAGGTCGCCAAGGAGACCGGCCTGAACTGGCGGACGGTCAGCAAGTATCTGTCAGCCGACGGACCCGCTTCGCCTCCGCGCCGGTCGCCGAACGGCCGGTCCCGGGCCAGAGTGATCGACGAGTTCGCGCCGCTGGTCGACTCGATGCTGCGGGCGGAGATCTTGATGAAGGCCGCCGTGATCCACGAGCGGCTCGCCCAGTAGTACGGGTTCACCGGCAACTACCAGCGAACCAAGCTCTACGTCCAGGAAGCCCGGCCCCGGATCGCCGAGGAACTCGGCATCACGCCGAAAGAGCTGGCGGGCATGCACCGCCGCTTCGAGGTCATCCCCGGCGCCCAGGCCCAGGTCGACTGGGGCGACGAAGGGAAGATCCTCGCCCACATGGGCATCCCGAAGGTCTACTCCTTCCACATGACGCTGTCGTACTCACGCGACCCGTTCTGCTGCTTCACCACCAGCCAGGACCTGCAGACCTTCTTCGACTGCCACCGCCGGGCATTCGCCCACTTCGGCGGGGTCCCTATGACGATCGTCTACGACCGCACCAAGACCGTCGTCCGACGCCACGTCGCCCCCGGCGAGGCCGTCCCGCTGCACCCGGAAGCGGTCGGATTCGCCGGCCACTACGACTTCGACATCGACGTCCTGGCTGCTTACCGGCCCACCGGGAAAGGATGCGTCGAACGCCAGGTGCTCATCGTCCGCGACCACGTCCTGTCAGGCCGGGCCTTCTCTTCCATCGAAGAGATGGACGCGGCCTTCGCCGCATGGGTGCCGCAACGGCGGGCCCAGATCCACAAGACACACCGGGAGGTCATCGGCGAACGGGCGGCCCGCGACCACGCGGCCCTCAAGCCACTACCGCGCACCCCCTATCTGGTGGCCGAACGACATCTGCGGCCCGTCGACAAGGACTGCCTGGTCGCCTTCGGCGGCAACCTCTACTCGGTGCCCGCCCGCCGAGTCCGCCCCCGCCAACTGGTCGAGATCCGGGCCACGAAGTCACAGATCATGCTGCACTCGACCGCCGCAGACGCCAATGGCGAGACGCTGCTGGCCACACACCCTCGGGCGATCGGCCGCGGCGTCCGGGTCGTCGAGGAGACCCACTGGGACGGATTGCCCACCGGCAAGGGCCGCCGCACCACCACCGGCGACGTCCCCCAGCCCCGGCGCGAACGTCCTCTGGGCGAGGAGGCCGGACCGCTGCAGGCCCTGCTGAACCGGGCTGCCGCCACCCGCATTGAGGTCGGCCGCCGTCCGCTGTCGGTCTATGACGAGCTGACTGGCACTCGTCCCTTCACCACCCGTCCGAGCACGAGGGAAACGTCTTGAGCGAGCTGGTCTCCACCCGCATCCGCAACACGGCCGGCAAACTCGGCCTGCCCCACCTGACCGAGACCATCAACGAGTACATCCGGCGGGCTGACGAAGGAAAGATGGGCTATCTCGACTTCCTCGACCTGGTGCTGTCGGAGGAACTCGCCGTCCGTGACGACCGCCGGTTCCGCCAGGGCCTGCGGCTGTCCCGGCTGCCGCACCACAAGACGATGGACGAGTACGACTTCTCCTTCCAGCCCGACCTCGACCCGCGCAAGGTCAAGGACCTCGCCACCTTGTCCTTCGTCGAAGCCAAGGCCAATGCCGCCCTGCTCGGGCCGCCCGGCGTCGGCAAGACACACATCGCTGTCGCCCTGGCGGTCGCGGCCTGCCGGGCCGGCTACTCGATCTACTTCACCAGCCTCGACGACATGGTCCGCAACCTCAAGGCCGCCGAGGCCGCCGGGCGTCTGACGAACAAGCTCGGCACCTACCTGCGGCCCAGCGTCCTCGTGGTCGACGAGGTCGGCTACCAGCCCCTCGAACGAGCCGAAGCGAACCTGGTCTTCCAGGTCATCTCCAAGCGCTACGAGACGGGCTCGATCATCCTGACCTCGAACAAGACCTTCAGCGAATGGGGCCAGGTCTTCGGCGACGAGGTCCTCGCCACCGCCATCCTCGACCGCCTTCTCCACCACTGCGAGGTCATCTCCATCAACGGCCCCAGCTACCGGCTGAAGAACCGCCTCAAGGCCATCGAGCGAGAGAACGACGTGGCCTGACCGGCCGCGATCATCCCGCCGGGTCCTCGCCCGGCGGGATGAAGGCGTCGGCGCCATCAGCATCCTCGACATGCCCCTGGGCATCGACCGTGATGGCCGTCGCCCGCCCCTGCGACGTGATGAGCCAGGCCAGCACCTGTTCCGTCAGCGGCGTTCCCCCTGGGCCCTCGTCCTTCCAGTGCACCTGCCACCCTCCACCAGGCACCGCGGCCACGACCTGGTCGGCTCGCTCCAGATGGGAGAAGTCCTCGTAGTCCGTCACCGGACGCAGGGCACCGCGCTTGGGATCGACGACCAGAGCCGTCCCGGTCGCCTGGTCCCAGCCCTCTACACGCACCATGCGGCCGATCTCGGTGTCGGTGCCGTTGAAGATCGCGGTCCAGCCGGTCTGATTGAAGTAGCGAAGAGACACCGCCTCATCATCTCGAACAACGACACTCGCGCTTCACCGGTCTCCTTGCTCTGCACGTTCGTCCGTACGCGGCTCTGCACATAGGCGAGTACGCCGACACGCCTACCTGCGGCGCGTGCACGGACGCGTCATCCGCATTGGCCGGGAAGCCTTACGGTGCCTGCTCCTGCGCCGCGGCATCACCTTCCAGCGCACCAAGACCTGGAAGGAATCGCCCGACCCCGATCGCGACGCCAAGCTCGACCGCATCGAGCAGGCGCTGGACCGCTTCCCCGACCGGGTCTTCGCGTTCGACGAGTTCGGGCCCCTGGGCATCCGGCCCACCGCAGGCTCCTGCTGGGCGAAGCAGGGCAAGCCAAACCGGCTGCCGGCGACCTACCGCCGCACCCACGGCGTCACCTACTTCCACGGCTGCTACTCCGTGGGCGACGACCGACTGTGGGGCATCAACCGCCGCCGCAAAGGCACCGCCAACACCCTGGCCGCGCTGAAGTCGATCCGAGCCGCCCGACCCGACGGCGCCCCGATCTACATCATCCTGGACAACCTCTCCGCCCACACCGGCGCTGACATCCGCCGCTGGGCGAAGAAGAACAAGGTCGAGCTGTGCTTCACCCCGACCTACGCCTCCTGGGCCAACCCGATCGAAGCCCAATTCGGCCCGCTGCGGCAGTTCACCCTGGCCAACTCCCACCACCGCAGCCACCCCGCACAGACCCAGGCACTGCACACCTACCTGCGCTGGCGCAACACCAACGCCCGCCACCCCGACATCCTGGCCGCCCAACGCAAGGAACGCGCCCGCATCCGCAGCGAGAAGGGCATCCGCTGGGGCGGACGCCCACTCGCAGCCGCAGCCTGAACCCGGTGAACCTATGCGGTCACAGCACTAGTCAGGAAGATTTCGGATCTGTCGGACGGACGGCATAGCCAATACGCTGAGCCCCGTCCGCACTATCTAGGAGAGTCGTGACAAGTAGGTTCACCGAGTTGGCCGTTGACTGCCACGATCCGGAGAGGCTCGCGGCCTTCTGGTGCGAGGTCCTGGACTTCAAGGTGATCGACCAGAGCGAGAGCAAGGTCGAGATCGGCTCCTGGGTGCCGACCGTCGAGGATGTTCGGGCCCGCCAGATGCCGCCCACCCTGCTGTTCATCCAGGTGCCCGAGGGCAAGACCGTGAAGAACCGGCTTCACCTCGACGTCAGCCCGATCGACGGCAGCACCGAGGACGAGGTGACCAGATTGCTCGGCCTCGGCGCCACCAAGACGGATGTGGGCCAGGGCTCAGACCGAAACTGGGTGGTCATGGCAGACCCCGAGGGCAACGAGTTCTGCGTCCTACGCACCCTGGCACCGCAGAACTAGACCGCGAGCGGGCACCCACACCCCGTCACACACCGCAACTATCACGTTGCCGAGAAGACCTCACTGTGCTCGCAATGATCGGGAGCGTGGACCGCAGGCGGCTCGATCTTGCGCAGCCGTGTGAATGGCACAGCTGAGGCAAGCGCGAGAGCGATCGCTCCCACGAGCAAGAGGGCGAGCCAGGCGCCCGAATTGTCGATGACGATTCCAGCTGCTGCGGACGCCAGCGATGCGCCGAGGTTTACGGAAGTGTTGATCCATGTCGACGCTTCCGTCCGGCTGGTTTCCGGAACGATGGTGTCGGCGATGAGGTACCCGGTGATGAGAGACGGAGCGAGGAAAAGGCCAACGAGTGCGAGGCCCGCAGCGAAGAGACCGAGTGTGTCCAGCTGGGAGACGAGCACCGCGGCGAGCGCCATGCTGACGCACAGGGCGAACAGTCTCTTGCCGATTCCGGCCTTGAAGTTCAGTTGCCCATAGAGAAATCCTCCGAGAGTACTTCCGCCGGCAAAGGCCGCCAGGAGCCAGCCTGAAGCTGCGGCAGCATCATGTTGCGCAGCGACTGCCGGAGCTGCGATCTCCGCGACGCCCAGTACACCACCGACGCCCAGGAGGACGATCAATACCCTTGCGAAACCGGGCTGCCGCAGCGGGCGATCACCTCGCGCGACGCCCCCTCCTGTTCCGCGAAGCGCTCTTGACGACGCGCTGGACGTCATCGCTACGGTGCCGAGGGAAACTGCCGCCGCGGTCACCCAGAGCCCGATGCCGGGAGAACTGGCCACGATGACCGCGGTGATGATGACGGGGCCACCGACGAAAAGGAGCTCTTCGCACACCGCGTCGATGCTGAATGCCTTTGTTCGCTGGTCACCGGCTGTCGTGAGCGACGCCCAGATCATTCGCATCGCCGCCCCCAAGGGCGGCGCTGTCAGGCCGACCACCGCGCTCAGAATGAGGAACCAGATATCCGCAACTCCCTCGGCTTCCGTGATGAGCGCGAGAGCGGTGAACCCTGAGGCTTGGCCTGACGCCATAGTGGTGAGCGCGATTCGTTGACCGAATCGATCGACGGCCCGGGCGCGCCAGGGGGCGGCGATGACGTTGGCGATTCCGAACGCGGCTGTTGCGAAACCGGCTTGCGTGTACGAACCCGTGCTGTCGTGGACGGCGAGGAGGAGAGCCAGACCGCCCATTGCGAGAGCGGACCGGCCGATCAGGGCGGGGAGGAAGGCGCGAAGCGCGCCAGGAAGCAGAAGCACTGCGAGCACGAGGAAGCTCCGATGATGTGCGACCGGTGTCGTATGCGCGGCCGCGAAAGTCTGACGGTTATCGAGGTTCGGGGGGCATGACAGACCGCACCCTCAACGGATCAGAACCTGGGCGGGAGAGACCCAAGACCGTCAGATGAACATCACGATGAGCATCCGGAAAGCCTAGCAACTGCGGCCTTCATGCTGGCTGGTGCAGCGGAATCCGGTCCACGGGTGCCAGCAGCCCTCGATCAGGACCTGGATCGCCTTGCCCTCGGCGTCGAGCTGCGTGCGCCGGACCCTCTGAAGCCGCCAGGCTCTCGTACGGCAGACCGGGCCGCAGTACCGGCGCGACCGCCTGCCCCTTGGTGGCTTGATGCCGCACTGAGAGCACCGGCGCACGTTCCTCCTTGCCGTACCTCCAGGGTCCTCCCGTCCGGCCCATGCGGGGCAGAGGCGGTCCCGGTTTCCACGGCCAGCGGTCTGCCTACTAGTAGTGCTTCGTTACGTTGGGTGATCTCGCCTGGTGGTGGGCATCCTCTCCGGTATGAGGTTGGGGGAGGTGGAACGACTCCGGGGCGAGTT
>NZ_JBITJK010000078.1:0-10630 GCF_044459945.1 Streptomyces sp. NPDC050164 | reverse complement strand
GAACGGGGCTATCCAGGAGGGCTCCGACGCCGTGATCACACCAGACACAGCAAGATCATCTCATCCGTGACCAGCAGTTACGGGACAGCCCTTAGCCGCGCGCTCCGCCTTGAGTTCTTCCAGGGCGGTTTCCTGCTGTTCAACGGGCTTGTTGCCGACGGCGCGCAGCAGATCGATGGGTTCCTCACCGATGCGGGCCTGGAGTTCAGGACTCAGGTTGAGCAGAGCGAGACGCTGGGAGATCCAGCCCTGGGAGCGGTGGAGGCGTTTGGCGAGGGCTCGCTGGCTGCCGTGAATTTCCAGTAGACGCTGCAGAGCTCGGGCTTCGTCGAGTTCCTCGAGGTCTTGGCGGTGGATGTTGGCGACGAGGGCGGATTCGAGGAGCTCTTCGGGGGTGGACCCCTGGTCGTCGCTGACCATGACCTTGAGCGTGTCGAGGCCGGCCTCGCGGGCAGCGGCGAGGCGGCTGCTGCCGTCGACAACGACGTGGGTGGTGTCCGGCTCAAGGTCGGCTTCGCGTTCCGTGATGGCCTGCTTCTGGCCGTGGGTCTTCAGACTGCCCGCGAGGTCGGTGAGGTCACCGAGGTCAGACCGGGGGTTGTCCGGGTTGAGGCTGATCCGATGGACGGGGAGTTCTGCAGGCGGGGCGATGCCCTCAGTGGGGACGCCGGTGGCGGCAGCGACGGCCTGGCGGCGTGCGCTGACCGTGCGCACTCCCCCGCCGAACCGGCCGGAGCCCAGTTGGTCGGCCTTGCTCACGAGACCTCCCTTGCCAGGGCGCGCATGCCGACGGCCTGCTGTGACTTGGGCGCGTAGGACAGCAGGGGTTTCTTCACGCGGACTGCTTCCTTCTGTTCCTTGAGGTCTCCGATGAGTCCCACCACCCTTGGATCCTTTATGTCGACCCATCCCTGGAGGGAGGAGGTTGCGATGTATCCGCGGCGGGAGTCGTAGAGGTTGACGACGATGCCGAGGTAGTCGATGTCGACTTGGAGGTCGCCGCGCAGGTCGTCGATCTGGGTGGTGAGCAGTTCGTAGGCGTCGGCGGAGCTGTCCTCGGCTTGGACGACGATGAGGGCCCCGGACTGTCCGGGCTTTTCGCCGTCGCGCCGCCGGCCGTAGTAGGCGGCGGCGTCCATGCTGAGGCCGAGGCTGGGCGCTCCTGGACCGGCTGATCAACACCAGTCACCAGGTCATCATGAACGGCCCCAGCCACCGCCCGAACAAGCAGCCCAAGAACCCGACGAGCAAGCCAACCGACCTTGCGGTCAAGTAGCAGCGGAGGCCTGGGTTTCACTGTTTGTTCCCGTTGACGATCAAGGGGGCCCAGCGAGAGGGTCAGTTTTCGATCATCTTCATGCGTTGAACCGGGAAGGGACAGCTCCGTGAGCCTTGGCGAGCTGAAGAAACGGGCGATGAGGATCCATGACCTCTATGACGAGCTGAACCGCCGTGAGCGCGGCCGGGTCTGGACGCGAGACGAGTACATGCTCGGCTTCGTGGGAGACGTTGGGGATCTGGCCAAGCTCATCATGGCCGAGGAAGGTGCGCGAGAGGCCCCAGGCGGTCGGGCCGCGCTGGAGCATGAGCTCGCCGACTGCCTGTGGTCGGTGTTGATCCTCGCGCATCACTACGACGTGAATCTCGAGGAAGCCTTCCACCGCACCATGGCGGAACTCGAAGACGCTATCAGTGCCCGGCTTGCCGAGGATGGTGATGCGCGGCCTGCAGGTGCGAGCGTCGACTGAAAGGAACTGCGCGGCTGCTGACTCGCCAGTCCCTCCGGGGCTGAGGAATTACGTGAACTCAGCCCCGGGGAATTACGTGATCGTCCACACCCGACTCCACTCGCCGCCTCCAGGACGGTGATTCCGCTGCGGACCGCCGCTGCCGTCTCGTCCAGCAAATGACGTTCGCGCACCCGCCTCGATGCGGAACGGATCCCCTTGGAAGCGGGGGAAGACATGCAGGTGGACGTGAAAGACCTCCTGGAAGGCAGCCTCGCCATCGGCCAGGAAGAGATTGACCCCCGCAGGCCGGACCGCCGCAGCGCGCGTCCGAGCCGGTGCGCCACCGTCCAGACCTGCACGCCGATGTCCTCCCGCAAATCTTCCAGCCCCTCGGCATGTGCCTTCGGGATGACGAGCAGGTGCCCCGGGGTCACGGGTTGGAGGTCCATGAACGCGAGGACCCATTCGTCCTCGAAGACGATGCTGGCCTCTGCCTGGCCTCGCACGATCGCGCAGAAGACACATCCGTGGTCCGGCAACTGCCCCCCGTTCGAGAACGTCTCGTTCCCCTTACGAGAGCACGCGTGACCAGCCCCGCGCCGGTCATTTTCCCGCCGCCTCTCAACGAAGCCCGAATTCTGGCCCTGGGTATTTCCGGTCGACGTGACAGTCCAGACTCTGCCAGGCTGACGAGCCGTGACCGCTTACGAACTGTTGCTCATCGGTGGTGAGGCGGGCGTCGGCAAGACGACGACGCCGCCACCCGCGACGCCGGCGGCGCGGACACGGCGGCCACCGAGGCCGAGAAGGACGCCGTCGCCGCCGAGCGGTCCGCGGCCAACGCCAACGAGGACGCGAAGGCGGCCGACGAGGCGGCCGACCGGGCCGAGGAGGAGTTCCGCAAGAGGCTGGAGGAGGAGCGCAAGGCCGCCTTGGACGCCCCCAAGCCCGACACCGGGGCGGACCTCAGCAAGGACGACGAAGCCCTGCTGCTCGCTCAGTGCGGCCAGACCTGCGTGGACGACTTCCGTGAGGCCAAGCGGCTCCTGGCCATGGACGTCATCGACTGGGTGATCGCCAACGGCGGCCAGATCCTCCTCGACGAGCTGGGCTACAACGACGCCAAGAAGTGCTTCACCAAGCGCGACGTCGAGAGCTGCCCGTGGACGCTGGCCAACGTCATCCTCGTCGGCGCGGCCGTCACCAAGATTCCGGCAGTCGCCAAGGCGATCTACCGGGTCAGCAACGGCATCCACTCCTTCTGGGAGGGCCTGGACAAAGCCAAGGACACCCTGGACCGGCTCCGTACGGTCCTGGACCGGGTCAAGAAAGGCCACAGCGCCGAAGCATGCCTCGTCCCGATCGCTGAAGGCGCAGCCACCCAGCGGGCCGCGTTCCACGGTGCTTCCGCGAAGACCGAGGCACTCGCAGCCGCGCCGGCTGGCAAGGCCCTCGCTGCCGCCTCCGCCGGGAAGCCGAAGATCTGCGTGACCTCGGCGCTCGGCAAGAACAGCAGACTCGCCAAGCTCGCCGAGAAATCCACGAAGAACGAGGACGTACAGCGCGAGATGAACCAGCTCATCAACAAGCTCATGGACGGCAACGACCAACCGGGCAAGGGCTCCAAAGCGCTGTCACACGGCATCCGGTACCTTCGAGGACCAAAGGGCGCACGGCTCTTCTTCCGCGAGGTCGATGGAAGATTCGAGATTGTCGGGAAGTCGGACAAGGACAACGAGCCGAACGTCATCAAGGAGTTGCTGAAGACTTATGGCTCATGAGCCACTGGTGACCGTGGAGACAGCCGACTTCTCCGTCACGTACATACTCGGCCTGGATGACGACGCCGAGACCGTCGAGGATGTCGACGCGATCATCCGCGCCCGTGACGGCAAGGGGTGGACCGCGAGCTTCATGACTCCTCGGAAGATCGCCGAGGTGATGGACCGCTGGTCCACCACCGGCGAGTGCGCCGACGGCCTGTACCTCCAGATCCCCGACCTCGTGATCGTTCGTGAAGGCGGCCTGGACGCCATGACCAGAGCTCTCGTCGACCTCTTCAGCGAGTACGGCATGGACACCAACGTCCTGCCGCGCATCGCCGACGACGAGGACGACGAAGACTGACCTTGGGCACCCGCCCACCCAGGCCCCGGCGGAAGGTTCCCTTTCTCCGCCGGGGCTCCGGCACATCCGGCCGTTTACCTGGTCCCCGACCAGTTCAGGGCGTGATTCGGCCGGAGACGCGCAGTGCTGTAACCGGCCGACCTGGGCCCGCGCTCCGCACCCCCTCGCCTGCGTCTGCGTTCAGCACACGTCCTCGGGCACGATCCTCAAGCATGGGACTCCGGAGCCTCCGCCTGGACCCGGCAGCGCCGCGTCACCTACGCCAACTACACCGACGACGCACGCCACCTCGAGGCCATCAGCGCCCGCTCCAACCGGCAGAAAGCCGACCAGGACCCCACCACCTGGCTCGTGCCCGACAACCCCGCCGAACGCTGCCACTACCTGGCCAACTGGACCGCCGTGAAACTCCAATGGAGCCTGACCGTGGACCCGGCCGAGCAGAACACCATGACCCTCGGCGCCGCCGAGTGCCCCGGCACGGAGGTCACCGTCAACCCCGTCCCCTGACCCCGGCCGGCTGGGGGCCCGCACCTAAAGGCGCGGGAACCCCCGCGGTCAGGGCCGCCGCCAGCAGCTGTCCCCCGGTGGAGTGAACCCTCGGCGCACCATGCCGTTCCGGCCCCAGCGGGCGCTACCTGTAGTACGTGATCAAAAACCTGATGCGTACCGCGGCGATCGCCGCACTGGCCCTCGCCCCGATGGCCGTTCCCGCCTCCGCCTCCAGCACCCCCAGCGCGGTGAAGGCAGCAATCGACTGCCCCTCCGGCTACGTGTGCATCTACCCAGAGATCAACTTCGGCGGCCAGCCCTGGGTGACGCGTGCCGTGGACGGCAGCGTGAAGGACCTGCCCTCCGCGATCCGTGACCGCGGCAGCTCCATCCGCAACAACTCCGACCGCACCGCCCGCGTGTATGAGAAGCGCAACCACAGCGGCCGGCACGTGTGCGTCACCCGCAGTGGCGGCTTTATCCACGACCTGCGCGGCTACAACCTCAACGACCAGACCCGCTCCCTGAAAATCAACCGCAACGACTGCGGCTGACCCTCCCCCACTCCCTCATCCAGGCGCCCGATGCGTACGCAGCAGTCAGCCCCGCCCGGCAAGCATCACCGGGCGGGGCTGATCCGCATGTGCGGTCGTGAAGGACGGCGGCACGGATACTGCCCTCCCGGACGAACGGCGACCTGATCGACGGTCACTGGCGGCTGCTGTCCGCCTGGAGTGCGGTGCCCAAGACGCTCGTCTGGGACAACGAGGCCGGGGTCGGCCGCGGCAGGCTGACGGCAGAGTTCGCAGCGTTCGCGGGCCTGCTCGCCACGAAGATCCACCTCTGCCGTCCGCGTGATCCAGAAGCGAAAGGGCTGGTCGAGAGGGCCAATGGCTACCTGGAGACGAGTTTCCTGCCCGGCCGCACGTTCAGCGGCCCCGGCGATTTCAACACCCAGCTGACCACCTGGCTGACGGTCGCCAACCGGCGCGTCCACCGCACCCTGCAGACCCGCCCCACCGAGCGGTGGGAGGCCGACCGGGCCGGGATGCTCACCCTGCTGCCCGTCGACCCGCCCGCCTGGTGGCGGATGCAGACCCGGATCGGCCGCGACCACTACGTCCGCGTCGAAACCAACGACTACTCCGTGCACCCCGACGCGATCGGCCGCACCGTCACCGGACAACGACGAGGTCATCGCGCTCCGGCGTTCTGCTCGGCCACGGCGCCGACAGCTGGCCCGCGGTTGGGGCTGCAGGGAAGGGCTGGTCGTCACGCTGGTGGAAAGCGAGCGCGCCCCGATCCCCGGCTGCGTCCGCGCCGCCCATCCCGCCTTCTTACTCGATGGTGGCCTATCGCAGTGCCTGGGTGAACCAGTCGAAGCTGGGGGCCAGGGGCGGCGGTGCCGGCTTCCCGGTGATGATCGACATGAGCTGCCAGCACCGGAGAGCGGTTGGCTCCGCCGACGGCGGTCCGTTTTTCCGGGGCGCGGGGGACGGGCCGACTGGTGCGTGGTTGCCGATCTTCGCCGGGCTCCGTTCGTAGGATGGCCCCATGCCCGGCCTGCGGGAGCTCGCGGAACGCACACCGGCACGGCGTGAACGCTATGTCGACCTGCTGCGGGCGCTCGCCATCCTCATCGTGGTGCCCGGCCACTGGATGGTCATCGTAGTCACCGGCGGGGCACGCGGCCTGGACGGCTTCAGCGCCCTGGAAGTGCTGCCCTGGGGCCGCCCGATCACCTGGCTGCTCCAGGTGATGCCGGTGTTCTTCATGGTGGGTGGGTTCGCCAACGCCGCCTCGCTGACCTCGCACACTCGCGGGGGCGGCGACCTCGGGGACTGGCTGCTCGACCGCAGCACCCGGCTGGTACGGCCGACGACCGTGCTGCTGGTGACGCTCGCCGCCGCCGCACTGATGGCCCGGCTGGCGGGTGCCGATCCGGCTCAGGTGGGCCGGGCGGTGTGGCTGGCCTCGATCCCGCTGTGGTTCCTGCTCGTCTACCTCGTGGTGGTCTTCCTGACGCCGTTGATGCACCGCCTGCACCGGCGGGCGGGCCTGGTCGTGCCGCTGGTCCTGGTGGGGCTGCTCGCCGCGGGGGACGTGGCACGGCTGGCGTTCGACGCGTCGACGCTGCAGTTGGGCAACTACCTGTTCGCCTGGCTGGCGGTGCACCAGATCGGCTTCGCCTGGCAGGACGGGACGCTACGGGTCCGGCCCAAGGTGGCCGTGCCGTTGCTGGTGGGCGGTGCCGCGGTGGCGGTGCTGCTCACGGCGGCCGGCCCGTACCCGGTCAGCATGGTCGACGTTCCCGGCACGTCGTTCCGTAACCTCTCGCCGCCAACACTCGCGCTGCTCGCGTTGGCCACGGCTCAGCTCGGGCTGGTGCTGCTGCTGCGCGACGCGGCGCGGCGGTGGCTGCAACGGCTCGGGCCGTGGATGGCCGTGATCGCCGTGAACTCGGTAATCCTGACCGTGCTGCTGTGGCACATGAGCGCCTTCGTGCTCGTCGCCGTGGCCGTGTACGCCTGGGGTCTGTTCCCACTGCCCCAACCCCCGGGGAACACAGGAGCGTGGCTGCTGTGGAAGCTGCCGTGGCTGGTCGTGCTTTTCACCGTGCTCGGCGTGTTGGTGGCGGTCTTCGGCCGGGTCGAGAGGCGCCGTCTACGGCGCGGTGCCGAGACCTCCTGCAGTAGGTGGACGCCGAGAGCGTTCGGCCGACCCCGGCTGCGGGCCACCGCGACTACCGTCGGCTACGCCGCCTGCGTGCTCGGTCTGCTCGGTGTGGCCCTCGCCGGTCCGGCCGACCACGGCCCGCTCGGACTGCCGACCACAGCGCTGGCCGTTTTCCTGGCCGGCGCGGCCCTGCTCCGCGCGGCCCGCGCGGCAACCGGTCGACAGGCCGACTGACGGGGCGGGCTGAGGCGCCTGCCACGGGATTGTGGTGCCGCTGTCCGGACCGTGCCGCGCATTTTCGGGGCGCAGCCAGTGCGGTATGTCAGTGGCGGAGGGGCTGCTCTCGTCTCATGGCCTCGGCCAGTTGTCGACGGGCGACAAACAGTGCCGTGTCCAGCTGGCGGGTGCCGGTGATCACACACAGTGTGTAGGTGGCGTCCTCAAGCTGGCGGGCGGTCTCGGTGCTGTTGTCGGCGGCCAGGCGGCGCCTGAGTCTTTCGCTTCGTTCGACCAGCTCCCGCAGGAGCGAAGGGTGCGCCGTGATCATGGCTGGCTTCCTTCCGGTGTAGCTCGGGCGGACCAGCCCCTTCACCCATACGGTGGCAGCCGTCGGCATCTGCCGCATCTGGAGGCCGTGGCGTGGCGTGGCGGGGCACCCCGGCTGCCGGCCGCGGTGGCCGGCCTCCCGGAGCGCCGATGCCCTGCGGGGTGGAATGTTGACGCGGCCGTGACGTTGCCCGGGCTTTGCCCCGTTGGACTGCTGACACGTCGTGCAGCGTGTCGGCGGTCCGCAGCCGGCCTCCCCGGCGTGCCGCAGCTCGGCCCGCACCCCTGGTGCGGTTGTACCGGCCGGTGACCACGCCCCCGCGGGAATGTCATGACTCGATAGGACCCGGGGCCGCAGGGCGGTGTGTGGCGCGCGGGCCCGGGGAGCCTCTCAGGACTGCAGGGACGCGACCCCAGGGGAAGGGGCGCCACACGACCTGGCGGGCCTTCCCGGGCGAGTCTGACCCGCCTGCCGATCACGCCGCAGCCCCGCTCGCACCGGTGTGCGCCAAGGCGTCATCTCATCCGTCAGGCTGCGAGCCAGGTGATGACTCGCCCTCCGGCCCGGCGGCACCGGCTCCACTCACACGGCCGGGGGCCAGCGACAGCATCACCGCTGTCTGCAGGCGAAGGGAAGCGATCACCTCGGCCAGCTGGTCACGCAGGCACACACCCGCCTCATACCCGGCTGTCCGAAGGCCCTCCGGCCTGTCCTGACCAGGCATCTCTGAATCTCTCAAGCGAGCCGGTCCGCAACGGCAAGCACCACAGCAGCCACAACAAGCACCGCTGAGTAGATGACCATTACGGCCCGGCTCCACCCGCCGTCATGCCTGACGCCGACGCCCCGGTCATCCGGCTCGGGCCGGGAGCCAGTAAGTCCGAGCGGTGCCGCATAGGGCACAGCATCGTCAACGCGAGGATTCACGCCCGGAACAACGCGTGATGAGGGTATTTCGACACAGCACAACCGCCGTCATTACCCGTTCAGCCCACACGCTGCCCACACACTGTCGACGTTCAAGTAATTCCCCGTGATCGACGGCTTCAGCGTCAAGTAATTCCCCAGATGGAGACGCTGTTGGCGGCTCGCCTTTTGCTCCCTCGAGCCCCTCTGCAGCGCGCGCGGTGGATCACTGGCCGGGCACGGGTTCGTCGGCTCCTGTTGCCCGGATGAACCCGGTGAGGACGGTCGTGTACTCCTGTGGGTGAGTGACGTGCGGGATGTGACCCGCACCCTCGAAGGTCTGGCGCTGTGCTTGCGGCAGGGCCGCGGCCAGCCGTTCCAAGACCATCGAGAACCAGGTGGGACTTGCGCTGCCGCGGCTCAGCAGTACCGGCATGGTGCAGGCGGAGAGCCCGTCGAGATCCAGTACGGCCCAGGACGGGTCGCTCTGTTCGTCCAACCATGTCTGGGCGTTGGTCACGAACGTCTCGCGCAGGGGCGCAGGCAGCTGGTCCCACATTCCGGGGCCCAGGGCTACCTCCTCCACGAACAGGCGTGCGCCCTGCTCGTTCTCCGCCTTGCGGAGGTGGTCCATCACGGTATCGGAGGAGGCCATCGTCGGCTGCATCTGTGCCATGGACTCCGGGTCGTTGGCCACAACGCCCACCAGCGGGGGCTCGTGGACCGTGAGGCTGCGGAACAACTCAGGCCGGCGTGCGGCCAGGCCGAGGACGATCGACGCGCCGAAGGAATTGCCGGCGACGTGCGCGGGGGCGTGGCCGAGCCCTTCGATCAGCGCCGCGAGGTCGTCCTCGTCCTGCCTCCGAGTGCCCTGGCCTGGCACCCTTTCGCTCTGGCCATGGCCGCGGCGGTCGTACGAGACCACGGTGAATGACGCGCGAAGGTCGGCCCCGATCGCGGGCTGCCAGCTCTTGTGGTCGCTCCACGAACCATGGACGAGTACGAGCGGCTCGCCTTCACCTACGACCTCGTAGTAGAGATTCACGCTGTCGGCGCGTACTTGTGGCATGCCGTGCCTCCTAGGAGAGAAAGGGCGACGGGTTCCTGAGCGCCGCCACGCAGGTCTCTACCAGCAGCGTCCGGCGTCACGCTCGCCGCCGCGCCGCGGGGCCCGCCTGCAGGGGGTGTGCGCCGGCGACCGGAGGCATTCGACTTGGCGCGGCTCTCCCATCCGTGAATCCCTGAACCCGGCAGAGGCTTGCCGAGTGTGCGGGCCGCTCCGCTCCGGTAGGGACCTGGTGCCGACGGAGCCACGTCCGGGATCCCCATGGGGAAGCTCGTGAACTTCTCCCTGGGGAATATCGTGACCGTTCACACACACCGGCGCCGCACCCACCCCGGTCCGCGTGCGAGGTCAAGGCTGCTTCGAAAAGGGGCAACACCTTCTCTTCCCCGCCCGTTGCCTTGGGCCCAACAGGGCAACAGGCGTCCGGGGGGCGTCCCAGCCGGTCATAGAGGTACGGACGCGAACGGGCCCAGCCTCCGCGCAATCTTGCTCGGGGTCCCACAGGATGGTCCCCGGTTGCCCGGCCGCGGGAATGGTGACGGACAGCCGTTTCCAGATGCGCGGCGGGCCGGACCGGCCGCCTGACCCCCAGGAGCACCCCCATGACAGTGATGACTGACGCGCTCGTACCGGCATTGGAGGATGCCCGCGAGGCACATGAGGCGGTCGTCGACCGATTGCGGGCTGATGCCACGGTCACGCCGCCCGGCCCCTACCGGCAGATGCTCGAGCGCCAGGTGGACGACGTCCAGGACAGCCTTCAGCGCATCGAGCACCACGTGCGCGAGCTGCGGCCCCGCGGCGGGCTTGTCGGGGGCAGCGTCGATATCGCGCGGTTCATCTCGCGCAGCGTCGTGCGCACCGCCATGCTGCCGCTGACCATCGGATCCACGCTCGTGACGAACATGCTGCGCGGCCGACGGCCGAGCGACGAGCGGCGGCTGCTGGAAAACGCCGAAGACGAGTACGCGATCACAGCCCGGGCGCTAGCTGTATTGACCCGCAGGGTTGTTCACGCGGGTGATGGGTGGTTGACCTTCGAGTGCGGTGTGGCAGCGGTGGTGGTTGTAGGTGTGCAGGAAGTCT
>NZ_JBITJK010000077.1:0-11045 GCF_044459945.1 Streptomyces sp. NPDC050164 | reverse complement strand
CCCTCGACAAGTCCCATCGTTGCAGGTCAGGAGCACTCTCCGCTTATTTGATCAAGGCATGGACGAGCACGTTCATGAAAGCGCGAGGCTAAGGGGCACTTGCGTACTGGAACGTGATCAACGCAATGCGCGCGTTGGCACCTTGTATCGGACGCAAGCCGGATTTGCCCATCTGATGCGTCGGCTCAGCGGGGCAGCAGCGGCCCCAGCCGAGGCGGGCTGTGGCGACCCCGCCCCTCCGCTGCGGCGGCCGTCACCCTGACGTCTCATCAGAACGAGCGTCGAATGAGCGTCAGCCCGTAGAGAGAGACCTCCTGTCCTAGGGCCCGTCCCGTATTTCAGAGGGACACCTACGCTGTTCTGCCGGCGGCAGAACACCGGCCGGACCGGGCTCGACGATCACTACAGTCCAGTCTCATGACGACGATTACGACGCGTACGGTCGAGTACCCGGCCGACGGTTTGACGATGATCGGGCACCTCGCGCTCCCGGCCGGTGTCGACCGCCGGCCCGCAGTGCTGCTCGGACCAGAGGGCATGGGGCTCAGCGACGTCGAGCGCCGCCGGGCCGATGCTCTCGCCGAGCTGGGATATGTAGCGCTGGCCTTCGACCTTCACGGCGGGCGCTATTTGGGTGACCCCGAGGAGATGCTGGCCCGTTGCATGCCACTGCTCGCTGATCCCGACCGGATGCGGCGCATCGGCCACGCGGCACTCGACGAGTTGCGCACCGAACCGCGGACCGACCCCGACCGGATCGCCGCCGTCGGCTACGGCACCGGGGGTGCCGTCGGGCTGGAACTCGGGCGCGACGGCGTCAACCTGCGCGCGATCGGGACAGTCAACGCAACTACCACGGGCCGGCCGGGCGAGGCAGCGCGCATTCGCTGCCCGGTGTGGGCCGGGGTCGGGTCGGAAGACCCGATCATGCCGCCCGCGCAACGGAACGCGTTCACCGCTGAGATGCAGGCCGCGGGCGTCGACTGGCGCCTCGCGGTCTACGGCGGCGCCTTACACGCCTTCCACCACCCGCCGGTCGACCACCCCACGGTCCCCGGTGTCGGCTACCACCCACAGCACGCGCAGCGAGCCTGGCGCGACGTCGTCGACCTGCTCGCCGAGTGCCTGCCCGTGACGGAGGACCTGGGGGCATGACCCAGGCAGGCATGGATCTGTAACGAGACATCGACGCCGAAGAGGTCCTCGCCGGAGCCGGATGGGCGCCGCCCATCTGCTGCATCGGCTCGATCGAGCCGACACCGCCGGGCGACAACCAGGGCCAACGTTGCTTGATACGGCACTGAGGGCTGTCCCGTAAATGATCTACGACATGCTCGTTGACCTGCTTGTTCCTCCGTTACCCGGCGAGGGTGAGGTTGTGCAGGCGGGCGATGCCGAGCATGGCGTGGTGGACGCCGTCGCCTTCAGGCGGCAGTCGCGCAGGATCTTCCAGCTCTTCATGCGGGCGAAGACGTGCTCGACGCGGGCGCGGACCTTGCAGTGGGAAGCGTTGTGTTCCTCCTTCCAGGCCGGCAGTTCCGCCTGGCCGCGCTCGCGGCGGTGCGGGATGACCAGGCCGGTGCCCCGGTAGCCGCCGTCCGCGATGACGGTGGTCTTCCCGACGGCATCCTTGGCGCCGGACAGCTCCCACGCCTTGCGGTCGTTGCGGTTGCCGGGCAGCGGCCGGCCGACAGCGACGACGAGCCGTGTGTCGGCATCGATCACGACCTGGTGGTTGGTCGAGGACCGGTAGTTCTTCGACTCGGCGACGGTGTGATCGCGGGTGGGTACGAGGGTGCCGTCCACGATCAGCACGGTGTCCTCGCGGAACCGCTTGCGCTGCTGAAGGGCCAGCGCAGGCCCGAGGTCGTCGACGATGCGGTCGGCTGCCGACTTCGACACCCCGAACAGCGGTGCCGGCTGTCGCAGGGGCAGGTTGGTCCGCCAGTACGCGGCGACCAGCAGCAGCCGGTCCTTTACGCTGCAGGTGACCATCCTCCCGGGGGAGCCGCACCCCTCCGATCCGGCCGAGGCACCACCTCGCGCCTCCACGTCCTGTGGCTGAACGCACCGAGGCGGGGCGACGGCCGGTTCTTCCCTTTGCCACGCCATCAGATACAGCGTCAAGACAAAGCAACAGGCATATGCACCCAGCGCCCCCGACCCATGAGAGCCAACCGCTTGACGTAACGAAAATCGCAGGTCACCAATGTCGCGAGCGGAAAGTGCCAGCTCCATGTGATGGCCTTCGGGAAACAGGTCGAGCACTCGCGTCCGCATCTGAAGAACGCAGGAAATTGCAGGTCAGAGCCCCTTCGCGACAGGCTCCAAGATCGCCACGCACTCCACGTGCGACGTCATCGGAAAGATGTTGACCTGAACAGGGCTCGGAAAACCCCAGGTGAGGGGCGGTTTTTTAGCTCGCCTCCCTTCGAGAAGGCGTCACGAGCGTCAAATGAGCGTCACGACCCAGAACCCATCCGCCTCAGACGGAGCAGCTGCGGTCACACTTGGGTCGCACTCGGCGCACCGACATGGACGCACCGAGGATTGAGTGAGCTGGGATGCGATCTTTGATTACCAGAGCCGGCGTTCCTGGGCCGTAAGACCCGCGACGTCCATCAAGGCTTCCCACCGGTCTGCTAGTGGCTTCGACCACGCTGGGTCCACGCCGTGCCCATACGCCAGCAGTCCGTCGATGTGGTTGACGAACCCTTGAAGCGAGCTGTATTGGGCGTGCTTGACGTGGGCCGCGAGCCCGAATTTGGCGACGCCGCGGATGTGATCTTCGAGCCCCTGTCGCGTATGTCGCGGCAGCCGGACTCTTTCGCCGTCCACGAGGAGGCCCAAGACAATCTTGCGTGCACCAGGCGGCACGATGCGGGTCTTCTTCCTATGTAGCCGGAACCGTGCGGCTGACACCGTTGCCGAGATCTCGGAGACACAGTGTGTGAGCGTCGAGCGATCGAGGCTCCTCAGAGTGGAGAAGGTCATGTCGTCCGCATAGCGTGTGTACGTCATGCGGTATCGGTCGGCGACGGATGAGAGAGCCTCGTCTAGTGCGCGGGCGGCCAGATTGGCAAGGGCGCCACTCGCGGGACCTCCTTGCGGGAGGTAGCCCAGGACCGGCGCCCTGTAGGTGGGGATGGCCTGGTAAGCACTCCTAAAGTGCGGCCAGGTGATTCCGCCCGGGAGGCGGGTACAGACGCGGGCGATTTCGAAGGAGACGAGACTGTTGTAGCCGACCGCCCGCAGTATCGATTGAACTGCGCGCTCATTGACGGAGTGGAAGAAGTCATGTAGGTCGAACTTCAACAACCACGAGGCGCCAAGGTGAAGCTGCGCGCACTGCACGGCAGACCGTCCCTGCTGGTAGGCGTAGCTCGCCCGGTGCGTCGGTATCCGACTCAATACGTTGCCCAGGAGCCAGCGTTGTACGTCCATCAAGACGGGCGCTGGGGAAGCGATTGTGCGAGATTTGCCGGGCTCACGCTTGGGGCGGGAGAACTCGGTGTATGGGTCCAATCGCCGCTGGACGATCTTTCGTAGGTAGAGGTAAGGCGCGCCTGTCTGATGGGCCAGATGCCCCAGCGTCACTACAGGTGTGAGTCCTTGACTTCGGACTCGTTGCATCTGCGCCAGCGCCTCCTCGATGATTTCGGAAGTGACGCCCTTCCTGCGGCCGAGGCTCCGGTAGTGCGCGGGAGAGTCGATGGTGACCTACCTTCGGTGTATCCCGCCCCGGCGGGCTGGTGCGAGTCGCGCGCCAGACCCCCGTAGGAGCACGTGCGCCTCGCACCATCCAGGCGTTCGACAGCTTGTCCACAGCGTGCGGCTCACGACCGCAGCCTGACCTGCAAGTACAGGTCGTTGACTCGACGATTACCTCGCCGATTGCGCTAGGCCGTCACCGACTCTCCCGCAGGGAGTCAGGGCAGTAAGGCTCCTGACTGCCCTGCAAGCGGCTTACGACGAACCGGGGCCTCGCTTTGGCTGCCCGCAGCTCCTTCCACCCTGCGTCGGTAAGCCGTGTTTGAGAGTCCACCAAACCGAGCTTCTGGGCCTGGAGGACGAGGTCTCTGGCCATCGGAACGGAGGCCGAAACCGCGGTCGCCAGTTGCTCGGGGTGCCTACGGCCTTTCGCGATGTGGCCGAGTACCTCAACAAGGTCCCTGATACCGCCGCGATAGCGCACGTGTAGCTTGCCCGATCCCGTCAGTTGGACTCGCCCCATGCCACGCAGCCCGAGTTCTGCGTGGCGCTCTGGCCGGTATCCGACGAGGTCACGCATGAGCCCCGGTGGCGCAGTGCGATGCTCGAAGAACGGCGCCCACTTCCCGTCGGGACGCCGAGTCCGGCCCCTGGTTTGGCGCAGGATGGATGGCAGATTGTTCGGCACGGTGTGCTCGAACACGAGCAGTCCCTCGCTGCCCGACCAGCCTGCACCGTCTTCGGTCCGCCGTGCGTAGTCTTCGCACAGCTTCCTGATCCTCCAGAGCTCGTCCTTCTGCCACTGAGCCGAAGGAAGGTCCATCCCACGGTGCAGCACCGACACCCCGTCGTACAGTCCACTTGCACGGATGCGCCGCAGTCCGGTGGTCGTCGCGGCGAAGAGGACCAGGTGCAGCCGGACCAACTTCAGGGAGCGCCAGCTGCGGATCGTCGCATTCCGCAGCCAGGCCCGCGCGTACGCCAGAGACTCCTCACCTGAGCCGGCATAGTCGGAAACGAACACTAGGCTCCGCGCACGCCGCTCCCGGAGAAGATCAATCGTCATGGCGTTGCGCGTCACAACGGAGGTGTCCAGACTCCGCTGCACATCACGGATGATGTTCTGGACGATCAACTCGCTTCCGCCGCCATCGCCACCTGAAACCTGCGGTGTGACGTTGCCGATGTACATCGTGTCCGTCGACTTGCAGGAGCGGACTCCATACAACGCTGCCGGCCTCTCCATGTTGACTTCACCGGCTAGGGCCGATCGCAGATGTTCCAACAGCCCCTGCCTGAACGTCGTCTCCGAGACGATATGCAGGCCGTCGAGCAACTGCTGAGCCGTCTCAACATCCCTGGGGGCGAAGTTGGTCAGCCATTCGATCCCCTGACGGGTTTCGCTTGGCCTCGTCGGCTTCCCCGCGGCACGCGTGTGCATCGCGCCCCCCTCGGTACCGGATTCCGCATCTGAGCTGGTGTACCCCACCGTAGCGACTGCCCACGCCTGTGTGGGCATAGTTCCGGGCGCACGGCCGCCTTCGTCCTCATCGGGCGGGAATTGCGCGGTGAACTCTCTCCGCATCGGCGGCCGCCGCTCTCGCGGCCCGGCCCCCTGCTCGACGGGCAGGGCCGTCCACCGCTGCGGCCGGTGGCCCTGTTCGTCGAGCTGGGTGAGCCCGCGTGCGTGGTCGGCGGCAGGCGCACCACAGGATCGAACGCTCCCACTCCGGTTGGGTGCCCTTGTCAATGTCGAGGGCGCCACGTCCCGGCCGACCGCTCCAACCGCAAAGCCTCCGCCCAGCCAGGACGCATCGGAGCCGGTGTCACCGAACGTGCCAGCAGAAAGGACGCATCCACCGATGTCGTCGGCGGACGCAGCACCGCCGCGGTGACGCTACAGGTTGCGGCGTCGACCAGACCTGTCAGCTCCACCCGCCCGACCACGCCATTGTCCAGACGCACCAGCATGTCGAACGGGATGGAGTCAATCTCCATCAGCTCGCCCGAACGGCAGACCGGCAGACCGTCATCTGGCCGAAGACGCCATCCGGCTGGTTCGCCAGGGACCAGCGCGTCCGCACCGATCCCGTGGTGTGCCGACGAACAGATCAGCCTGCTGTAACCCGCACCTACAACGCCCAGGCCCGCTGGGTGGCTACGCGACCCTCGACCTATGCCGCCAAACGGCATGCTCCAGTCCGCCCTTGTCGTGCCCGAGAAGCGCGGCGGCTTCCTCATACACTGCGCGCAACTGGTCGTATGGGAGGTCCGGAACACCAGCATCCACGGCGAAGGCGCGCAGATGTACGTCAACGGCGACGTGCGAACGGCCGACGAAATTGCCTATGTAGTCGATGCTCTTCGGCCCCACTCCCTTCACCGTGCGCAGAGCGGCGCGATTGGCCTGATGATCGAGCCAGGTGTGAAGGTCCTCGCGGGTATCGACCCCGTCGGCAGCGAGGAGGTCGGTTATGGCGTGAGCCGTCGCGACCTTCTGTGCGTGGTTGAACTTCATGGCCACGGCAAGGTCTTCCGTGACGAGCCGACGCTGGAAGCCGCGGATTATTCTTGCATCAGCCCAGCTCAGTTGCAAATGGAGGAGCCGCGGTCGGAGAGTCCTCTCGTAGTTGCACCGTGGCTGGAAGCTGACGTCGCAGATGACAGCACCCATGTGGGTCCATCCGCCGGGCTGGAGAAACGGTCCGCTGCCAAGGAGGTGTCGAACGTGGTCGGCGAGCCGCTGGGCAGGGCTGGATGCGAGCATGGGTCAAGGATGGCGCTGCCGTCTGGCAAGCTGGTGGGAAAGTTCAAAACTCTCGAATGGATGGAGCAGGGGGCCGTTCCATCGGGCAGCTCCCTCCATGATGGGAGGCTGCCCACTTCGGCTACCGGGTCTCCGTCGAGACCGGGGCGAGGCGGAATAGGCACTGGACCGTGTTGAACTCGATCACCTCGGCGATGAAGCGGAACTTGTCGCCAACTGCAATGGTGGCAGGGACCTCCTTGCCGGTCAGGTGGAGGTTGCCGGTGTTGACGTCCTCGTACTTGAAGTTCGGGCCGTCCGTCGTCTGCGGCCCCTTGTCGCCCGTGCCGAGAAGGAAGTCGTAGCGGGTCCGGTCATCCGCGTGGGCCGCCATGTGCCTGATTGACCCGTCGAAGGCGACCGTCTGCCCCTCGTGCTTGGTTGCGAAGTTCACGTTCGCTTCGCCACACGGATCCGCCTTCAACAACGTCGCGAACTCGGGACTGTTCTGCGCCGTGATCACCTCAGCGGTAGTCGGCTCGTCTGTGGGCGGCGTAGCAGAAGGCTTCTCACTGGCGGCCGTCGAACTGGCTGACGCGCCCTTCTCCTCGTCGCCGTCGCCGAGCGCAACGCCCGTGCCGATGATGGCGGCCAAGACCGCGAGGGCGGCAGCCCCCGCCCCGATCAGACGCCAAGGCAGTGGCCTCTTCGGCCGACGGAAGTTGAGGGTGGTGCGAAGTCTGCCTGGGAGCTGTTCCACGAGCTCCCATCCGTCCTTCTGCATCTTCGAGATCACCAAACCGTCGGTGCCCCGAACCGTCTGCACGGCCTTGTACTCGTACTTGATCTCATCGGCCATGCGGCTCCCCGCCCCCTGAAGCGAACTGGTCATACCAACTGGGCGCGAGCATAGATGACTCCGCGAGGAGCCCGGCGTCACGAACTGGCGGCTCACCAAGGGGATCCGCAGCACGCTGAACGCGTGTCACGGGAGACCGGAGTCGACACGCACTACCAAGGGCACACCTCGGGCAACGAATTGATCACCGTTGGTAGCCTCCCGAGCGGCGCAAGTGTTCGCCCAGCTCCATGGCCTGCTGATGCACTGGAGGGGCAGATGGAGGGCCGTATAGTTCCAGCCTGTCGGCCTGTGTCATCGACATACAGAGCGTCAAGACTTCCACCAGCCTCCCGACCCGGAGCCAGGGAAGCGACGCCGGCAAGACGGTCGTGGGTCCTTCGTCGGCCCGCCCCCGCTCTCCCGCCCGAGATGATCGTTGAGCTCACCCTTAGGGCCCCTCGACCACCAGCTTCGTCAACTGCGCCAGCAGACCGCCCTCAACTGCCGACTCACTCGCACGCAAGTTCTGCTTCATGCTGCTCTTCCGCGGGAGAATTACCAGTTCTAACTGATGCTCTCTGCTGGGGAGTTACACGAGGAATCACCGCACAGACCCTGCCTCGAACTTGGGTGAGCGCACGACCGTGGTGCGGTCCCCTGCAGGACGCTCACGCCGAACGGGCCCGGCCTCCTGCTGCAATTTCCGTGCTCTCCCCCGCCGCGACAGCATGCCTTAGCGTGTGCGGCATGAGGATGCTGATCATTGGTGGCAGCGGGTTCTTAGGGACGGAGCTGCTGCGCCAAGCGCAAGCACGGGGCTGGGAGGCGGATGCTACGTTCCACTCCCGCCCCAGTGCCGCGCAGGCCGGCGCCTGGCACCAGCTTGACGTCCGTGATCCCGCACAGGTGGAAGCGCTCCTGGCTACGGTGGCACCTCGCGCGGTGATCAACGTGACAAGCGGCGGTGCGGACTGGGCGATCACTGCGGACGGCTCCATCCACATCGCCATGGCCACCGCGAAGCTCGGAATCCGCCTGGTACACGTCTCCTCTGATGCCGTGTTCTCCGGCATCGGCAAGGCCCGTTACGACGAGACCTGCACCCCAGACCCGATCACCCCGTACGGGGCCGCGAAGGCCGCCGCTGAGACCGCTGTGCGACTGCTGTGCCCGGACGGCATTGTCGTCCGCACCTCCCTGATCATCGGCGACGGAGGATCCCACCACGAACGGGTGGTGCACGAGCTGGCTGCCAACGAGCGGGAGGGAGCCCTGTTCACGGACGACATTCGCTGCCCCGTCCACGTCGCCGATCTTGCGGCCGGTTTGTGGAAGCTCGCGGCCTCGAACGAGGTAGGCGTCTTCCACCTCGCCGGCACCGACGCCCTCAGCCGCTACTCGCTGGGCGTGCTCATCGCCCGCCGCGACGGCATCGCACCCTCTTTGCTGCCTGCAGGCCGTCGGGCGGACACTCGGCTGCCGGGGGCACTGGACGTACGCCTCGACAGCCGCGCCGCGCAATACCGGCTGGGCATCAGGCTCCGCGGCGCCAGGGAGTTCCTCCATACGAGGTAACACCCGCTGTCCGACCTCAGCCAGTCCGGGCGTCACCTGCTGTCAAACGCCTTCACCCCCGTCCGGCGCGGACAGGGGTGAAGGAACGTTCATGCTGCGACGGTGAGCGGGGCTTCCATCCGTTCCCATGCTCCGAGGACGGCCTTGTGCGCGTCCGGCTGCAGGTGAGCGTAGCGCTGGGTGGTCTGGAAGCTCTCGTGCCCGAGGAGGTGCTGGACCTCGTAGAGCGAGACTCCCTTCTGAACCAGCCACGAGGCGCAGGTGTGCCGCATGGAGTGGGGCGGGTAATGCGGGACGAGCTGTTGCTCGCCATCGGTGTCGAAGTAGTAGGAGGCTTCGACGGTGGGCCACCAGGTCTGCCGGCGCCAGTTACTGTCGGCGAGGAGGCGCCCGGTACGGCCCTTGGTGATGGTGGTGAAGACCACGGCGTCCCGGTCGAGCCGGTGGATGTGGCGTTCAAGGGCCTCCAGAACGTGGGGCGGGAGCGGGACTTCCCGGCGGCTCTTGGAGCTCTTGGGGTACTCCTTGATGCCGCTCTTGCTGTTGACCTCCACCACGAACAGGCGCGCGCGACGCGTGTCGATGCGGTGGCGGTGCAAGCCGGTCAGTTCTCCCCAGCGCAGACCGGTGTAGAAGCCGAGCAGGCACATCGTCCGCCACGGGGCGGGGAGTTCGTCCAGGATGCTCTGCGCCTGGTCGAGCGTGAACCACTGCGGCGGTTTCACCGCGATGGTGGGCAGGTCGATGCTGCGGCAGGGGCTTACCGCGATCACGTCATCGTCGACGGCCGCGCGCATCATGGAGGACGTCAGGTTGTAGGCCCGCTTGATCGCAGCGGCCCCCGCGCCCTTCTCGACCAGGGTCCGGATCCAACTCTGAACGTCCATGCGGGTGATGGCCCGCATCTCCCAGTCGGCCCAGTAGGGCATGACGTGGTTCTTGATGTTGGAGGCGTCGCCGCGCAGCGTGTGGGGCTCAACGATGCGAGCGTTCCACCACCGGTCGTGCCACTCGCAGAACGACACTTCACCGGCCCGCGGGTCGCGCATACCTCCGCGCGCGAACTGGGTCTCCATCTCGATGCCCCAGGCCCGCGCCTGAGCTTTGAGGGGAAACGACTCGCTGAACCGGTCTCCTATCCGGTTGCGGACGGTCGCCTGCCACTTTCCAGACTTCAACTTGCGCAGGTACGCGGCACTACTCCTTTGTTCGAGGGTGGAGCGGGACAAGCCGACGGCAAGAGATCAGCGGCGGGACCTCGGGGCAGCGACCGACCTGCTGGTAATGAACTCCTCGAGCCCGGCAAGGGGAACACGGACACGGGAACGCCCCGCTCCGGTCCGCAGATCGACGACCGGCAACTCACCAGCAGCGATGAAGCGGTAGACCGTACGGCGGTCAACATCCAGGGCGGCGGCGACAGCGGGAATGGACAGCAAGCGGGCAGGCATGGGTAGATCCTTGACGATGGGGGCGGGATGGTGCCCGGCGAAGCGGCAGCCGGTCCAGGGCGAAGGTCAACCAGCTCCCTCAGGGCAGTGAGACCTCACCTCGAAGTGGAACCTCGCAAACCAGGATTTCGTGACGTGACGGTGTCGCTGGGCGTGAGGACTGACGAGGGGCAGAGGGATGAAATCGGTAGGGCGCCCGCGCTCCGCGGATCGGCCGGAGCGCGGGCGGGATTTCATCGCTCGAGCTCCGGAAGGGCCATGGCCTTGGCCAGGCGATCCCAGTCGATGTCGGCATCCTCCCGACGGAAGCAGTACGGGTAGCGAAGTGCCAGCCAATCCGGCGTCACGCCGGCCAGCTCGGCAACCGCGAAGGACGAGATGCCCATCCTCAGCCACTCCACGAGGCACGACTCCCGCAGGATGGAGATGGGCTCCCCCAGACGCCACGAGTACCGCTCGTCCCGGGGCAGGACAGCCTCTTGGGCCTGCTCCCACACTTGCTGGTAGACAGAAGCCGAGAGCGGCCCACCGCGCCTGCCGGGAAACAGCAGATCGCCCTCCCTCAGACCAGCCTCATCGATCCAGTGACGCAGAAACTCAACGAAACGGGGCTGGAGGGGAATCTCCCTAAGGGCTGTCCCGTAAATGATCTTTGACGTGCTGGGTGGCCTGCCGGTTTCTGCGTCACCCGGCGAGGGCGAGGTTGTGCAGGCGGGCGATG
>NZ_JBITJK010000076.1:0-12010 GCF_044459945.1 Streptomyces sp. NPDC050164 | reverse complement strand
GTTCAAGCCCACCTCCTCGAACTACTCGGCATCGATGAAACCCGCCCACGCTGGCTGGACACCTCAAACCCCATGTGCGAAATCCGGGTCTAGACGGCGGCCAGCGAGCGCAGCTTGTCGGGGTTGCGGATGACGTAGACCGCTTGGACGCGGCCGTCGGCGACGTCGAGCTGGAAGACGGAGTCGGGCTTGTCGCCGGACAGGAACAGCACGGCCGGGCCGCCGTTGAGCTCCACGAAACGCAGGGAGAAGCCGGGGACGCTCTTCCGCGCGGCGCCGACGAGGAAGCGGCCCACCTTGTCCGCGGTCTGCAGGACCCGCAGCGGCGCCCGCGCCTTGCCGCCGCTGTCGCCGACGAGCCGGACGTCCGGGGCGAGCAGCGCCAGCAGCCCTTCGAGGTCGCCGTCCGCCGCCGCGGCGAGGAACCGTTCGGTGAGGTCGCGCCGCTGGGCGGGGTCGACCTCATAGCGCGGCCGCCGCTCCTCCACGTGCTTGCGCGCCCGCCCGGCCAGCTGACGGACCGCCGGTTCGCCGCGGTCGAGCACGGCGGCGATCTCGGCGTACGGGAAGCCGAAGGCCTCGCGCAGCACGAACACCGCCCGCTCCAGCGGCGACAGCGACTCCAGCACGACGAGGACGGCGAGCGAGACGGAGTCCGCGAGCACGGCCCGCTCGGCGGTGTCCGGCACGGTGTCGCCGAAGTCGGTGACGTACGGCTCGGGCAGCCACGGGCCCACGTACGTCTCCCCGCGGGCCTTGATCTGGCGCAGTCGGTCGATGGCGAGGCGGGTGGTGATCCGTACGAGGTACCCGCGCGGTTCGCGCACGTCGCCGCGGTCGCTGCCCGACCAGCGCAGCCAGGCCTCCTGGACCACGTCCTCCGCGTCGGCGACGCGGCCCAGCATGCGGTAGGCGACGCCCAGCAGGACGGGGCGGTGCGCTTCGAAGACGTCGGTCGCGGTCTCGGAGGTCACGGGCTCCATCCCAGCCCACCGATGCGGCCCTGTCCAGGCGGAGTCGCCCTTGCCGGACAGCCGCGGCCGTGAAAGTGGCGTCAACTCGGGGCTACCCGCCGGTAGCAATTGCTGACAAGCTGTCTACGGCGTCCGTCAGCGAGTACAGCCGAGGAGCACCGCATGTCCGCCACCGCCTCCTTCAAAGTCGCCTCCGCACACGGCGAGCAGAACGTGACCCTGTCCTACACCCGTCAGGGCAGCGGCGAACCGTTGCTCCTGCTGCACGGCATCGGCCACCACCGGCAGGTGTGGGACCCGGTGATACCCGCGCTGGCGGCCGAGCGGGACGTGATCGCCGTGGACCTGCCCGGGTGCGGCGAGTCACCGGCGCTCCCGGACGGCATGGCGCACGACCTGCCGACCATGAACACCGTCCTCGCCGCGCTGTGCGAGGCGCTGGAGATCGAACGGCCGCACGTGGCGGGCAACTCGCTGGGCGGTCTGCTGGCCCTGGACCTGGCCCGGGCGCAGCTCGTCCGCTCCGTCACCGCCCTGTCCCCCGCGGGGTTCTGGAACGAGGCCGAGCGCCGCTACGCCTTCACGGTGCTGATGACGATGCGGCAGATAGCCAGGCGGATGCCGCTGCCCGTAGTCGAGCGGCTGGCCCGTCCGGCGATCGGCCGCACACTGCTGACCAGCACCATCTACGCCCGCCCGGGCCGTCGTTCACCCGAGGCCGTGATCGCCGAGACGCTCGCGCTGGCTAGGGCGCAGGGGTTCTCGGAGACCCTCCGCTCCGGCAGGACCGTGCAGTTCACGGACGACATCGTGGGTACGCCGGTCACCGTGGCGTGGGGCAGCCGGGACCGGCTGCTGATCCCCCGCCAGGGCGTGCGGGCCAAGAGCGTCATCCCCCGCGCCCGGCTGGTGCGGCTGCCCGGCTGCGGCCACGTCCCGATGAACGACGACCCGGCGCTGGTCGCCCGGGTCGTGCTCGACGGCAGCCGCTGAACGACAGGGCGCCCGGCCCGGTCGTCACTCGGCCGATTCGGGCGCCACCCGTGCGGTCGCGGCGCGCAACAGCCGTACGTACCGGCCCCAGTCGGTCGGACGTGCCACCGTCCCGGTCTGTGCCCGCTCGGCGCAGTCCAGGCTCTGCCGGCGCGTCGTGCAGGGGGCGGAAGAACAGCAGCCAGCGCACGCCCCGGGGGGGCGTAGCGCACGGGACCGTAACCACCCGACGCGTCGACCTCCAGCGGCCGGTCGAAGCGCACGGGCGGCCAACCGGGCGCTCAGAGCCGGTCGTTCGCGGTGCCGAGCGAGTCGATCAGGGCGCCGACGACTGCCGGTGCAGCGGGCAGCTCACGTTCGTGGACGTTCAGCACAGTGATCGCGGGAGGAGGCTGCCCTGCCCTCTGAGCGAATTCCGCGGCCGGTTGCCGGTTTTCGACGGCCCGGAATTCTCGTGAAGACCTGACGGAACGTGATACCCCGTTCCCGCCCTACCCCGGCAATTCAAGGGGACAGAACCTCCGGTTTGCCGCGCCACCGCCTCGGGTAGTGAAGGCGCGAGGCCGAGGGAATTCCGTTCCGGCCGCCATTTCCCCTGCTCGACCGAGAGACATCGGGCTTCATTCCTCATGGCGCATAAGCTGACCTGCCCCTCGCCCGCTCCCTGCTCCTGGGAGGAAATATCCCAACACCGGGACCGCCTGATGCGGCTGGTCCGACGACGGCTTCCCAGTCACCAGGACGCGGAGGACTGCGTCCAGGAGACCATGGCACGGGCGGCCGCGCACACCGCCCTGGACAGAAACCGGCTGGGTCCCTTTCTGACGTCCGTGGCGATCCGCCTCTGCATCGACTTCTACCGGGACCTGGAGCGTCGCAGCAGGCTGTTGCAGCGCGCGGCCCTGCCGGACGACCCCGGGACGACGGAGGAGGACGTCTGCGACGAGGACTTCGGCCGGTGGCTGCTGGACCAGGTCCGGCTGCTGCGCGGGCGTGAACGGGACGTCATACTCGCCCGTGCCGCGGGAATTTCCACCGCTGAATTCGCCCGCAGGTCAAACATTTCCGTCAAGGCGGCGGAGGCTGCATTCACCCGGGGGCGGGCGCGACTGAGGACGGCGTGTCTGAAATCCCTGGACGATCCGAGCGGGAAGCACGGCTGGGATGCTCTGCCCCCCGGAAGATCCGTCGAAAGTTCCGTCCCCCAGCGCGGAAAGCGACAGGAACTCCGGATGTGACGAACAGGAAGGGCCCCGGGCACACTCGCCCGGGCCCTCATCGCGAACTCCCCGTGGCCCTCCTCGCCGCCTCATGGGCCGTCCGGCCCAGGTACTCGTACTCGAACTCGCGGTACACCGGGTGGGATTCGGGTTCGAAGGCCACGCCGAAGGGTTTCAGACAGTTGCCGAACAGCGCCCGGTCGCCCATGAGGTGGATGGGCAGCGCGAGCAGCGCCCATTCGGGCCGTACGAACCACACCCAGGCAGCGGCCAGCAGACCGGCCGTGACCAGGCTGTGCATCAGGTTGTAGGCCACGTAGTAGCCGCGCGCGACGCGCCGGTCCGGGCTGCGGCGGAAGGCGATCGCGCCCGGGAGGTAGCCGATGACGTCGATGACCGCGAACAGCGCCGCGAACACCCACCACCGGATCTCTTCGCGGTGCTGGACGGCGAGCACCAGCGAAACGGCCAGAGCGGCCAGCCATTCGAGTCGTAAGAGCGCGAAAGTGGTTCGGGTCTCGAACCGGTTCTTGGCATCCACGGACGCTCCAGGATTGCGCGTACGATTCCGGTGCCCGGCCCGGCCGAGCCCCCGCTTCGGTCCTCCACCCTCTTTACGCGGCGACGGCCGTCACCCCTCGCGGCGGAAAGCCGGCCCACGGATCCGGCAGACTGACCGCATGGACGGCATGGACGGCATGGACCGCAACGAACCCGCGTCGCCCGCCTGGGAGCTGCTCCTCCCGGCCGCTTCGGCACCGGCGCGCACGCGTGGCCGTTCGCTTCAGGCGGCGCTGCGCGAGGCGGTTCGCTCGGGCCGGCTCGCGCCGGGTACGCGGCTGCCGTCGAGCCGGGATCTCGCGGCGGATCTGGGGGTGTCGCGCGGGCTGATCACTCAGGCGTACGAGCAGCTGACGGCGGAGGGCTATCTGCGCAGCGGCCGGGGCGCCGGGACGTGGGTGGGCTCGGCCGTACGGGCCGCCCGGCCGCGGGCGCACGACCTCGCTCCGCGCTCCCCCGGTGCCCGGGCGGACTTCGTGCCCGGGACGCCGGACCTGTCGCTGTTCCCGCGCTCGGCGTGGGCTGCCGCGCAGCGCGGTGTGCTGGCGGAACTGCCGCACCAGGAGCTGGGGTATCCCGATCCGCGCGGGCTGCCCCGGCTGCGTACCGCGCTGGCCGAACTGCTCGCCCGGCGGCGGGGTGTGGTGGCCGACCCCGAGCGGATCGTGGTGGTCTCCGGGGTGGCCCAGGCGACGACGCTGCTGGGTTTCGCGCTGCACGCGCGCGGGGTGCGCGCGGTGGGTGTGGAGGACCCGGGCAGCCCCCAGCACGACGCGCTGTACGCCTCGGCCGGGGTCAGCGCCGTACCGCTGCCCATGGACGGCGAGGGAATCGCCCTGAAGCCGCTGCGGGGGTCGGGCTTACGGGCCGTGGTGACGACACCGGCCCACCAGTTCCCCACCGGCATCGCCTACTCGGCCCGCCGTCGCGCCGAACTGCTGGACTGGGCGCGGTCCGTGGACGGCATCGTCCTGGAGGACGACTACGACGGCGACTTCCGCTACGACCGCGCTCCCGTCGGCGCGCTCCAGGGCCTCGACCCGGACCACGTCGCCTACACGGGCTCGGTCAGCAAGTCCCTCGCCCCGGGGCTGCGGCTGGGCTGGCTGCTGGTGCCCGAGTCCTGGGCGCGGGAGATCGTCGAACGCAAGCGCACCATGGACCTCGGTCACCCGGCCCTGGACCAGGCGCTCTTCGCCCGCTTCCTGGAGCGCGGCGACTACGACCGCCAGTTGCGCCGCTGCCAGCGCGCCTACCGCGAGCGCCGTGACGCCCTGACCGCCGCCCTCGACGAGCACTTCCCCGGCTCCCGGGTCTCGGGCATCGCCGCCGGCCTGCACGTGATCGCCACCCTGCCGGAGCGCTACGGCCCCGAGGACCGTTTCCTCACCCGCGTGACGGCGTCCGGGGTGGCCGTACGCCCCCTGTCGGCCTACGCACACCCGCGTCCCGAGCGGGAGGAGGACGACGGGTCGAAGCGGACACAGCTCGTCCTCGGCTACGCGCACGTACCGCCCGCCCGGATCCACGAGGGCATACGCCTGATGGCGGAGGCGGCCACGGGGTGACTCCGGCGGAGCTCGCGCGTTCCCGCCCGTTCCCCTCCTTCCGCGGTCAGTTGTTCACTTGGGGTTCGTGTGTGCGCTGCGGCGTGCCAGTAGTTGTGGCTGTGCACACTGGCCGGATCCCGTCCCTGGAGGCGCATCCATGTCACACCGTCCGTTCCCCGCGCGCCGTAGCGTGCTGCGTGGCTCCCTCGCCGCGTCGGCGGCCCTCACCCTGCCCACCGCACTCGGCGCGGCGCCGGCCTTCGCGCGGTCTGGACGCCCGAAGGCGGGATGGGGTGTGCAGGCGGGAGACGTGACCTGCGACTCCGGCCTGGTGTGGGTGCGGTCCGACCGGCCGGCCCGGATGATCGTCGAGACGTCGGCGACCGAGTCGTTCCGCAACCCGCGCAGATGGCACGGCCCGCTGCTGGGCCCGGGCACCGACTTCACGGGCACGACCCGGCTGGGCGGCCTGCCGTCCGGCGAGCAGATCCACTACCGGGTGCTGCTCGCCGACCCGGACGACCCGCGCCGCACCGGCGAGCCGGTCACCGGCACCTTCCGCACGGCCTCCGACAAGCGGCGTGAGGGCGTGCGGTTCGTCTGGTCCGGCGACCTGGCCGGTCAGGGCTGGGGCATCAACCCGGAGCTAGGCGGCTACCGGATCTACGAGGCGATGGCCGCCCTCGACCCGGACTTCTTCATCTGCAGCGGTGACAACATCTACGCCGACGGGCCCCTCACCGAGACCGTGGCCCTGCCCGACGGGCGCACCTGGCGGAACATCACCACCGAGGAGAAGGCGAAGGTCGCCGAGACCCTGGCGGAGTTCCGCGGCAACTTCCGCTACAACCTGCTGGACGAGAACCTGCGGGCCTTCAACGCCCAGGTCCCGTCCATTATCCAGTGGGACGACCACGAGGTCACCAACAACTGGTACCCGGGCGAGATCCTCGGCGACAGCCGGTACACCGAGAAGAACGTCGACGTGCTCGCCGCCCGCGCCCGCCAGGCCTTCTCGGAGTACTTCCCGATCTCCACGCTGCGCCGCCCCGACGGCCGCGTCTACCGCGTGCAGCACCACGGCCCGCTGCTGGACGTCTTCGTGCTGGACATGCGCACCTACCGCAACGCCAACTCGCCGGACGACCAGCCCACCGACCCGCAGGGCATCCTCGGCCGCGAGCAGTTGGAGTGGCTCAAGCGCGAGCTGTCCCGCTCCCGCGCGGTGTGGAAGGTGATCGCCTCCGACATGCCGATCGGCCTGGTCGTCCCGGACACCGGCGACGGCAAGCCGAACATCGAGGCCGTCGCCCAGGGCGACCCCGGTGCCCCGCTGGGCCGTGAGCTGCAGATCGCCGAGCTGCTGCGCTTCATCAAGCACCGCCGGATCACCGGCACGGTGTGGCTCACGGCCGACGTCCACTACACCTCGGCGCAGCACTACCAGCCGTCGCGGGCCGCCTTCACCGACTTCGAGCCGTTCTGGGAGTTCGTGTCGGGGCCGCTGAACGCCGGTGCGTTCCCGGCGAACACGCTCGACGGCACCTTCGGTCCCGACCGTGTGTTCCTGAAGGCTCCGACGACCGCCAACGTCTCCCCCGCCGGCGGATACCAGTTCTTCGGCGAGGTCGACATCGACGGCGCCAGCGGCGAGCTGACGGTACGGCTGCGCGAGCAGGACGGCACCGAGCTGTTCACGAAGGTGCTCCAGCCCGGCCTGGTCGGCCAGTGAGGTGCGGAAAAAGGGCGTCGTCGTAAGGTACGGAGCGCAACGTTTGAAGGGTCGATAAAGAGGGCAAGCAATCCCTTTTACCCGCCAGTCACAATGCGTTCGTGATCACGCAACACCGTTCGGTCACAGTGGGTGCATGACGCGAAAAGTGACTGATGTGAGGCACCTGAACGACTGCCGTCCCGCCAACCCGTGGCAGCGGGTCACAGCGGCGCTCCAGACCTGGCGAACACGACGCCACGAACACGCGCCGCCGTCGGACGATACCGAGTCCCCGGCACCGGAGCCGGTGCCGGGGGCGAACACGCTGTGGCGGATGCGGACCACGGTGAGGGACGAACCGGGATCGCTGGCGGCCCTGTGCACGGCCCTGGCCGAGCACCGGGCCGATATCCTCAGCCTCCAGACGCATCCGCTGGCCGAGGGCACGGTGGACGAGTTCCTGCTGCGTGCCCCGGGCGAACTGCCGGCGTCCGCGATCAGTACGGCCGTCCAGTCGGCCGGCGGCACCGACACCTGGATCGAGCGGGCCGACGCGCACGACCTGGTGGACGCGCCGACCCGGATCCTGGGTCTCGCCGCCCGCACCGCCCTGGACGCCGCGGAACTGCCGTTGGCACTGCGCCAGTTGCTGGGCCGGTGCACGATCCGTTCCCAGCCCGCCCCGGCCGGCGGCGGCCGGGCGTCCGACGGTGTCCCGGTGGAGGGAGCCCTCGACGACACGGTGATGCGCCTGCGCGCCCCGGAAGGCGGAGTCATCACCGTGGAGCGGCCGTACCTGCCCTTCACACCGACCGAGTTCGCCCGGGCCAGGGCCCTGGTGGAACTGGACGCCCGGCTCGGGCCGCGCGTCCCGCACGGCCGGGACGTGCTCACTCTGGCCGAGGGCAGCGACATCACCGTGCGCCGGGCCGACACGCGCGATCTGGAGGCGGCCAGGGCGATGCACGAGCGGTGCTCCGACCGCACGCTGAAGCTGCGCTACCACGGGCCGGTCGGTGACGCCGACCGCTATCTCAACCACCTGCTCAGTCCGCGGTTCGGCCGTACCCTCACCGTGCAGACGCCCTCCGGGCGGCTGGTCGGACTCGGGCATCTGCTGTGGGACGGGGACGAGACGGAAGTCGCGGTGATCGTCGAAGACGCGTGGCAGCGGCGGGGCGTCGGCGGGGAGTTGCTGGGCCGGCTGGTCGCGATGGCCGCGGAAGGGGGTTGCAGGAGTGTGTACGCCGTGACGCAGGCGTCCAACACGGGGATGGTCGCCGCGATGCGGGGGTTGGGCCTCCCCCTCGACTATCAGGTCGAGGAGGGGACGCTGGTCATCACTGCGCGGCTGAGCGAGCCGGATGCGGAGCGAGTGTCGAGTTTGGGGAATGCCTCAGCGCCGTAGCGTCGTATGCCGGTTGGCGGGTGCGGGTTCGCTGTGGCTGGTCGCGCAGTTCCCCGCGCCCCCAAGGGGGCGCCCCAACGCACCGTCCAGATCGGCCCAAAGGTCCTCCACGTCCTCCAAGCCCACCGACATGCGCAGCAGCCGGTCGCTCACCCCGGCCCCCCTGCGGTCGTCCGCGTCCACGATGCGGTGGCTGATGGAGGCCGGGTGCTGGATGAGGGTGTCCACGCTGCCGAGGCTCACCGCCGGGGTGATGAGGCGGACGCCGGCGGTGACCTCGTGGGGGTCGCCGTGTATCTCGAAGGAGACCATCGCGCCGCCGATGCGCGGGTAGTGCACGTGGGCTACTCGCGCATCGGCGGCGAGGCGGTGGGCGAGTTCGGCGGCGTTGGCGGAGGCGGCCCGTACCCGGACGGGCAGAGTGGACAGGCCGCGCAGCAGCAGGTAGCCGGCCAGTGGGTGCAGAACGCCGCCCGTGGCGAAGCGGACCTGCCGCAGTCGTCCCGCGAACTCCTCGTCGCAGGCGATGACGCCCGCCAGCACGTCGCCGTGGCCGCCGAGGTACTTGGTGGCGCTGTGCAGCACCAGCCGTGCGCCCTGTTCGGCGGGACGCTGGAGCACCGGTGTGGCGAACGTGTTGTCCACGAGCAGTGGCACCGAGCCGCAGGCGTGGGCGACGGCCCGGAGGTCGACCTCGGCGAGCGTGGGGTTGGCCGGGGACTCCACGATCACCAGGCCGGTGTCCGGACGCAGTGCCTCCGCGATTCCGGCCGGGTCGGTCCAGGTCACCTCCGAGCCCAGCAGCCCGGCGGTCAGCAGATGGTCGCTGCACCCGTAGAGGGGACGTACGGCCACGACGTGCCGCAGCCCCATGGAGGCGCGTACGAGCAGGACGGCGCTCAGGGCGGCCATGCCGCTGGCGAACGCGACCGCCGCCTCGGTGCCCTCCAGGCGGGCCAGCGCGGTCTCGAAACGGGCGACGGTCGGGTTGCCCAGCCGCCCGTACACGGGCGGGCCGTCCGGCTCCGCGCCGGTGACGGCGAAGGCGTCGATACGGCCCGCCTCGCCGCGGCTGTCGTACGACGGGTAGGTGGTGGACAGGTCGATCGGCGGGGCGTGCAGCCCCTGCCGGGCGAGGTCGTCTCGCCCGGCGTGGACGGCCTCGGTGGCGAGTGCTCTCGGTGCGGTGCGTACGTCGTCGTGGGCGCCCATGCTCGCTGTGTCCATGACGGAAGGGTGAACACTGACCGGGTCCGAGCGTAGGAATCCCGTGTTACGTTCGGCCAATGGCCGAATCTGTCGTACTGGACCCGGTGGATCTCCACCTGCTGCGGCTGTTGCAGAACGACGCCCGGGCGACGTACCGGGATCTCGCCGCGCAGGTCGGGGTGGCGCCGTCGACCTGTCTGGACCGGGTGGCCCGGCTGCGCCGCTCGGGCGTGATCCTCGGGCACCGGCTGGAGCTGGATCCGGCCAAGCTGGGGCGAGGGCTGGAGGCCCTGCTGTCGGTGCAGGTCAGGCCGCACCGGCGGGAGCTGGTGGGGCCGTTCGTGGAGCGGATCCGCGCCCTGCCGGAGTCGCGGACGGTCTTCCACCTGACCGGACCGGACGACTACCTCGTGCATGTCGCGGTCGCCGACATGGCCGACCTTCAGCGGCTCGTGCTGGACGAGTTCACCTCGCGGCGGGAGGTGGCGCGCGTGGAGACCCGGCTGATCTTCCAGCAGTGGGAGTGCGGGCCGCTGCTGCCGCCTTCGCCCTCGGCTCAATCCGCGTGACGTGCGCTGCACGTCGTACCAGGATGGACCGCATGTCTGAGATCAAGAGCCCGCTGCCCCGTGAGGTCGCCGACGCGTACGTCGACGAGCTCGTCGCCCTCGACCCGATCACCGGCACGTTCCTCGGCGTCAAGGAGAGTTCGAGCAGGCTGCCCGACACCTCGCCCGCGGGCCAGGAGGCGTTCGCGGAGCTGGCGCGGCGGACGCTGGCCCGGCTGGACGAGGCGGAGCGGCTACCCGGCGCGGACAGTGACATCGAGCGCCGGTGCGCGCGCCTGCTGCGTGAGCGGCTCAACGCCGAACTCGGCGTGCACGAGGCCGAGGAGGGTCTGCGTTCCGTCAGCAACCTCAGCTCCATCGCCCATGCGGTGCGGCAGGTGTTCACCGTGACGCCGGCGCAGTCCAAGGAGGACTGGGCGGCGATCGCCGAGCGGCTGCGCGCGGTCCCGGCCGCGCTGGAGGGGTACCGCCAGTCCCTGGCGCTCGGCCTGGAGCGGAAGCTGTACGGCGGGCCGCGTGCCACGGCCACGTTCGTGGAGCAGCTCGGCGAGTGGGCGGACGCCGACGGCGAGGGCCGCGGCTGGTTCGAGACCTTCGCGGCCGCCGGCCCCGAGGCGCTGCGGTCCGAGCTGGACGCGGCGGCCCGCTCGGCCACCGAGGCGGTTCTGCGGCTGCGCGACTGGATGCGGGACGTGTACGCACCGGCGATCGAGGGCGCGCCGGACGTGGTGGGCCGGGAGCGGTACGCGCGCTGGGTGCGCTACTACAACGGCACCGACCTCGACCTGGACGAGGCGTACGCCTACGGCTGGTCCGAGTACCACCGCCTCCTCGGCGAGATGAAGGCGGAGGCCGAGAAGATCCTGCCGGGTGCCGCAACGCCGTGGGTGGCGCTGGCGCACCTGGACGAGCACGGCACGCACATCGAGGGTGTCGACGAGGTCCGCGACTGGTTGCAGTCCCTGATGGACGAGGCGATCGGCGCGCTCGACGGCACCCACTTCGACCTGGCCGAGCGGGTGCGCCGGGTGGAGTCGCGCATCGCCCCTCCGGGCAGCGCCGCGGCCCCCTACTACACGCCGCCGTCGGACGACTTCACGCGCCCGGGCTGCACTTGGCTGCCGACCATGGGCGAGACGAGCTTCCCCGTCTACGACCTGGTGTCGACCTGGTACCACGAGGGTGTGCCCGGCCACCATCTCCAGCTGGCCCAGTGGAAGCACGTGGCGGAGAACCTCTCCCGCTACCAGGCGAGTGTCGGCATGGTGAGCGCCAACGCCGAGGGCTGGGCCCTGTACGCCGAGCGGCTGATGGACGAACTGGGCTTCCTGACGGACCCGGAGCGCCGGCTCGGTTACCTGGACGCGCAGATGATGCGTGCCGTGCGCGTCATCATCGACATCGGCATGCACCTGGAGCTGACGATCCCGGACGATTCCCCCTTCCACCCGGGCGAGCGCTGGACGCCCGAGCTGGCGCAGGAGTTCTTCGGCTCGCACAGCAGCCGCCCCGCGGACTTCGTGGAGAGCGAGCTGACCCGCTACCTGTCCATGCCGGGCCAGGCCATCGGCTACAAGCTCGGCGAGCGCGCCTGGCTGCTGGGCCGCGAGAAGGCCCGCGCCCGGCGCGGTGACGCCTTCGACCCGAAGGCCTGGCACATGGCGGCCCTCTCGCAGGGGTCCCTGGGTCTGGACGACCTGGTGGACGAACTGTCCCAGCTCTAGACCCGGATTTCGCACGTGCCTCGATCGGTTGGAACGAGGCACGTGCGGTGTCTGGTTGTCGGTGTGGTCGTTGATGTGATGTGTCGAT
>NZ_JBITJK010000075.1:0-12213 GCF_044459945.1 Streptomyces sp. NPDC050164 | reverse complement strand
CGGCGGGCCTGCCACCAGCCGACCAGCATCAGCACCGCGAACACCCCGAGCCCGGCATTGGTCCACAGGCTGAGCGGAGTGTTCAGCCACTTCGTATCGCGGGCCGAGTTGGTGACGGCAGTGAACAGTGAGCCGTCGATGCGGGAGCCGTCGAAGGCGAGCTGGACGGCGGGATGGATCATCATCATGCGGTATCTCCCAAGAAGCAGAGGAGCAGCAGGCCCCGGCCGGCAGCTGGTCGGGTGACGCCTACGCGGTCGCGGAGGTTGGGGCCGTGCCGCGGTGCCGGTGGTGCGCCACACCTGGAGGGCATGGCAGACTCGGCGGACAACCAACTTCTACTGACGCGTAGAAGTTCTACAGTACTGTAGATCACGGATGGGAGGTGCGCCTGGTGGACACCGGACACGTTCCGGGTGAGCGCAGGCCGGGCGGCGCGCTGGAGGCCGAGGTCCTGGCCCTGCTGCAGTCCTCGCGGCGGGCGCTGACCCCGGGCGAGGTGCTTGAGCAGTTGGATGGCGGCCTGTCGTACAGCACCGTGGTGACGGTGTTGTCCCGGATGTTCGACAAGGGACTGCTGACCCGGACCAAGCAGGGCCGCGCCTACGCCTATGCGCCGGTGACCGATGCGCAGGGGCTGACCGCCCGCCGGATGCGGCAGGTGCTGGAGTCCGATCCGGACCGTGAGGCGGTGCTGGCGCGGTTCGTGGAAGATCTGCCGGCCCGGGACGAGGAGTTGCTGCGGCAGCTTCTCGGCGACCTGGACGAGCGGGGGTGAGCGGGGTGACGGTATGGCACCTGGCGGCCTACCTGCCGCTGCTGTTCCCCATCGCGGCCGCGCTGGCAGCCCGGCCGCTGGCCGAGCGGCTGGAGCCGCGGCTTGCGACTTGGCTGCTGACCGCGAGCGCGTTGGCCCTGGCCGCGCTTAGCTGGACCGCGTTGGGCGTCCTGGCGGTGGCCGGGGTGGTACGGCTGCCGTTGGCCGCACTGGTGGGAGGCTGGTCAGTGGGCACCGTGCGCGCCGGGGACCCGGTCTCCGCCGCGGAGGCGGTCGCGGCCGGCCTGCTGCTGACCGCCGCGGTGGTGGCGGGGGTGCGGATGCTATGGCGCCGGGTGCGGGCACTGGCCGCTGCGGCGCTGGAGGCCGCCTGTCTGCCCGGACCCGACCGGCTGGTCGTCATCGACAACCCGGCCCCGGACGCGTACGCGCTGCCCGGCATACCAGGCCGCATCGTGGTATCCACCGGCATGCTCGACGCCCTGGACGACGCCGACCGCCAGGCCATGCTCGCCCACGAGAGGGCTCATCTGGCCTGTCACCACTACGCCTTCGTCGCGCTCACCCAGCTGGCCGCCACCTGCAACCCGCTGCTGCGGCCAGCGGCCGCCGCCGTCGCCTACACCATCGAACGCTGGGCCGACGAACGAGCCGCCACCGCATGCGGCAACCGCCGCCAAGTCGCCCGCGCCATCGGCAAGGCAGCCCTGGCCACCGCACACACCCCATCCCGCAAGGGACTGCCCGGCGCCGTACTCGGCCTCCTCGGGCACCGTCGCAGTCCCCTGGCCACCGCGGGACCAGTCCCCCGCCGCGTCGCCGCACTGCTGGCCGAACCCCGGGCGTACTCGCTGCCGCTGAACCTCCCCCTGCTGCCACTGGCCGCAGCCGCCGCCGTCGTCGGCTCCAGCGCCCTGTGCACCTTCGCGGCCGCCCACGACCTGCACCTGCTCCTCAAACTCGCAGGCGCCGGCTGACCCACCCAACGCCCGACGGGGCCCTCTTCCAAGACGGCGCCGGCCACCGAACCGAGCCCCAGCCGCACGCACGGGGACACGCGGTCTGCCCAGCCACTGAAGAATCAGCAGTGCCATTCCCATGACAGCGGAGCAGAGCGAGGTGTACCACCCCATGACAGCGACATCCCCCGCACACACCACCCCGAGCCAGTGACCTGGCCCATTAACCACGCCACCACCAACACAAACACACCAAACTGACATGCGGTCACTGCCGCCACCCCACTGACGCCAAACCGGCACATCGCAGTCAGGGCAAGCCAATGGACGTCCCAACCCTGGAAGAAATTGACGTGCTGCTGCCCTCGAAGGTTGATGCCGTAGTCGTTCGAGCCGAATCTGCCGGTGATGCACGGACGGTGGGGCAAGCGGCCCACGGCCTAGTACTGCAACGGTGCTTGTTCTGAGTACTGGGCAGTTCAGGGGCTGTGTCCGCGTCGTTTGTAGTGGCTGATGCGGGCTTGGTGCTGGCGTCGGCGGCGCCAGTGGGACCAGTGCAGGATGTGGTCGACCGGTGCTGGTCGGAGGTTGGTGAGGCGGGTTATCAGGCGTCGGATTTCGGCGAGGCTGAGGTGGATGAGCTGGGAGGATCCGTTTCTGCTTTGTCCGTGTCCAGCTGTCGGGCCCGCAGGACGGTCAGGCAGGCGTGGGCGGCCATGGCCAGAGTCATGTGGCGGTGCCAGCCGGGGTAGCGGCGGACCTGGTAGTCGTCCAGGCCGCATTCCTGCTTGGCGCTCTGGAAGCATTCCTCGACCGCCCAGCGGCTGCCCGCGATTCGGATCAGCTCGTCCAGCGTGGTGTCGGCGGGGCAGTAGGCGATGTAGTAGGAGATCTCCTCGGGCCTGCTGACGCTGCGGCGGGCGAGGACCCAGTGCCGGCGGTCCTCGCGGTGCCAGGGCCTCACTTCGACGCGGGCCCAGTCGTAGATCCGTCGGCCATGGGCTCCCTCGCCGCAGGAACGGCGTTTCCATTTCTGCCGGGGCAGGCCGGGGAACAGGTCGTGGACGGGGTGGTCGATGGACCAGCGGGTGACGACGGTGTCGTGCCGGGTGGTGGCCATGACGTGGAAGACGTCCGCTTGCTCGAGCTCGAACCGCCAGCCCTTGCTGTAGCCGTAGGCGGCGTCCGCCGTGACCCAGGCGAACGGGATCTTGTCGGCGATGGCCCGGCGGACCATCGCCTTGGCCATGGCCACCTTCGTGGCGAAGGCGACGTGGTCGTCGATGCCCGCCCGGCGGCAGCGTTCCCGGTCGTCCGTCCAGGACGTGGGCAGATACAGACGGCGGTCGATCAACGTGCGTCCGCGGCCGGTGGCGTAGGCGAGGAACACGCCGATCTGGCAGTTCTCCGTGCGGCCGGCGGTGCCGGAGTACTGCCTTTGCACCCCGGCCGAACGGACGCCCTTCTTCAGAAAGCCGGTGTCGTCGACGATCAGGACGGCATCGCTGTCTCCGAGATGTTCCACCACGTAGTCGCGTACGTCGTTCAGGACCTCGTCGGCGTCCCACTCAATCCGGTTCAGCAGCCGGTGGATGCGATCGGGACCCGCGTGTCCTGCCTCCTCCGCCAGCGTCCAGCCGTTCTTGCGCTGCAGCGGCGCAACCAGCCCACGCATGTAAGCCAGCGCCGACTGACGCGGCTCCTCCCGGTTGAACCGGTGCACGAACCGCTCATGCAGAGCACCCAGTTCACCCGCCCACAACCTGACATCAGCAAGGTCCCCACCCATGACCACAACAACGACAGAGCTGGCCAGCAGTCACGGCAAAGACCGTTGCAGTACTAGCTGTGCTGTCCGGGGACGTTGGTGACAGGCGACACGCCTTGAGTGGTCCTTGAACGGGGCGAGGGCCCCTGGTTTCGGTGTGGATTGCGAGATCTACAACCGACGCCCAGGAGGCCCTCGTTGTCCCACCGTAATGCCCCGCTGACACCGACCGGCAGGCTGCGTCTGGCCCGGTGTGTCGTCGAGGACGGCTGGCCGCTACGACGAGCGGCGGAACGCTTCCAGGTCAGCCACACCACCGCAGCCCGCTGGGCCGGCCGCTACCGGTGCCACGGGGCAGCGGGCCTGCACGACCGCTCCAGCCGCCCGCACCACCAGCCCCGCCGCACCCCGGCCTCCATCGAACAGCAGGTCCTGCGCCTGCGGCGCGAGCACCGCATCGGACCGGTGCGACTGGCCGCCCGATGCGGCATCGCCGCCTCCACCGCCCATTACCTGCCCGTCCTGGCCGCCACCGACCGGGCCACCAGCGAACCCATCCGCCGCTACGAACGAGCCCGGCCCGGCGAACTGGTCCACATCGACATCAAGAAACTCGGCCGCATCCCCGACGGCGGCGGCCACAAGGCCCTGGGCCGGGCCGACGGACGCCGCAACAAGACCGGCACCGGATATGCCTACCTCCACACCGCCCTGGACGACCACTCCCGCCTGGCCTACACCGAAGACCTGCCCGACGAGAAGGCCGCCACCTGCGCCGGCTTCCTACGACGAGCGGTCGCCTGGTTCGCCGCACGCGGTGTGACCGTCGAGCGGGTGCTGACCGACAACGCCTGGGCCTACACCAAGAACACCTGGCGCCAGACCTGCCGCGACCTGGGCATCAACCCACGCTGGACCCGGCCCTGGCGACCGCAGACGAACGGCAAGGTCGAACGCTTCCACCGCACCCTGCTCGACGAGTGGGCCTACCACCGGCCCTACGCCTCAGACGCGGAGCGACAGGCCGCGTTTCCCGACTGGCTGGACTGGTACAACTACCACCGACCCCACACCGGCATCGGCGGCCACACCCCAGCCAGCCGCGTCACCAACCTCTCCGGTCAGCACACCAGCACCAGTACCGGTCGTGGATCGGCTCGTGGGGCAGTATCGACGGCGCCCCGGATCGTTCTGACCGAGCGCGCCGACGACGGCGAGCAGGTGCTCGCGAGCTGGTCGCAGGACTCGTAGGTCAGCCGCCGACCACGAGGTCCGGGTGGCGTGCGGCCTTCTTCACCTCCGCCTCAACCTGGTGGCGCGGCGTGCCCTGCTCCTTCGCGTGATCCGTGATGGCGGCCTGGACGTCGCCGGCGAGGTCGCGCCAGGGCCGCCATGCGGTTTTCCATGAGGTCTGCTGCTCGTCGGTCCATTCGGTCTGGGTGCGTGGACACTACGCTCAACACCAGCCCCAACCGGCGGCTGGAGGCAACGTATAGAGCCTCCACCGAACCCGGAGCGGTTCACTACCAACACCGGAATCACACCCGGGTCGCCGTCACATCGACACATCGCTCGGGGCATCGCCCACGCCCACGGCGGCGATCTCACCGCTCAGTCGCCGGGCCCCCCGGCAAGGGGGCGACGTTCACGCTGCGGATACCGCTGGAGCCGTCGTGACGAACGGGGACGAGGAGCGTGAACGTCGTGGGATCGCCGCTCGCCAGGAACAGCCTCCCGCCCAGTGAGACGGCCAGGTCGCGGGCGAGGGCGAGACCGATGCCCGTGCCCGTGCCACCTCCCTTATGTCCGCGCATGAAAATCCGCGCCGGTTCAGCGGACGGCGTTCCCTCGTCGGTGACGTCGAGGGCAAGGGCATCGTCGAGATCCCTGGCCGTGACGCGGACGGTGCCACATCCGTGTGTGCGTGCGTTGTCCAGCAGGACGCCGAGGATTTCGGCGACCGGCCCGCCCTGGACGAGCGCGTCGTCCGGCACGTCGGCGGCGGAGCAGTCCAGGCGTCTGCCGTCCTGGGCGAAGAGTCCGTGCCATCGCTCCTCGGTGTCCCGGAGGAGCTCTCCCACCTGCCGGTCCGGCGCGGCGGGGTGGGCAACGCCGTGTGCGCCGGCCAACCGGAGCACCTCCTCCACGGTGCCGTGCAGACGGCGGGTGGCGGCGACGGCTTCCTCCAAGGTGGCCCGCAGGCGCGTGTCGTCCTGCTCCAGTCCCGCCTCCAGGGTGAGCTGCAGGCCGGTCAGTGGGGTGCGCAGCTGGTGGGAGGCATTAGCGGTGAAGTCCCGTTCGTGCCACAGGAGTTCGGACAGGCTGTGCAGCATGTTGTTGTGCGTGTGGGCGACCTGGTCGATCTCGGTGACGGTGCTGGGGCGGGCCCGGGCGGTCAGGTCTCCTTCGGTGACCGCCCGGCAGTGGCGTGAGAGGTCCTCCAGGGGGGCGGCGAGGGCCCGCGCCTGACGGCGGGCGACTAGGACGGCGACGGTCAGGGCGAGCATGGCCGCGCCGAGCAGGGCTGCCCAGCCCATGAGGACACGGCTGCGGACCGCCGCCACCTCGGAGGAGGCCCGGACCACGCCGATGACGTGCTCGTCGTGGGAGATGGGGACGGCGACGACGAGTTCGCCCCCGGTCTCGCCGCGGGTGATGACCGCGTGGAGCGATCGCCGGACCGGGTCGTCCCCCGTCCGGGGGCCGCTGCCCGCGCGCAGGCGCAGGGCCGGGTCGTACAGGCCGAGGCGCTCGCCGGCCGCCGGTGCCGGTAGCTCGACCGGGTCGCCGCTCGCGTAGTCCGGGTTCACGCGGGCGGCCCCAGCCAGGGCGGCCCGTGCCAGGCTGTCGCGCTGGTCGGCGTACAGGGAGGACCTGATGGCGACGGCCAGGGGTATCGCGAGAAGGACCAGGGCGACCAGTACGGCGGTGACGGCCACGCGCACCACATGCTGTCTCATGCTCCCCATCATGCGGGCCGGCCGTGCGGCCGGGCGCGGCCCGCCGCGTGCTTTTGCCGTCGTCTAACCCTCGCCGAGCGGGGCGTTAACCGGCCCCTTCCTAGTGTCGGTGCCATGGCAGCCCGGCCCATGCCAAAGGCGCCGGGCGTTTCTCAGGAGGGCAGTGGCCATGGCACACGTACGTACCTTCGGCGTCGTCGGGCTCGTTCTCGCGGCGGCCTTGACCGCCGGGTGTTCGGGCTCGTCGGGCACGGGGTCGGGAACCGGCTCCGGGTCCGCTTCGGCCGGCGCCTCCGCGGCGCCCACCGAGGCGAACCCGGCCGGTGACATCCCCGACAACCAGGCGTTCGTCGCCTACCAGCCGCCGGGCGGCGGCTTCACGGTGAAGGTGCCCGAGGGCTGGGCCCGCACCAGCCAGGGCGGCACCATCGTCTTCACGGACAAGCTGAACCGCGTTCAGATCTCCAGCTCCTCCGCCTCCACGGCGCCGACGGCCGGCTTGGTCACCAACCAGGTCGTTCCCCACCTGCGCGGGCAGGTCAAAAAGTTGGCCGCTTCCAAGGTGTCGCAGGTGACCCGGCACGCGGGGCGGGCCGTCCTGCTGACCTACCAAGGCGACTCCGCCCCGGACACGGTCACCGGCAAGGTCGTTCGCGACGCTTTCGAGCGGTATGCCTTCTACCGGCAGGGCCGCGAGGTGGACCTCACCCTGTCCGGGCCCGTGACCGCCGACAACGTGGATCCCTGGCGCATCGTCAGCGACTCCTTCGCGTGGCGGTGACCGCCATGACCACACCGTCGTATGACGACGCCCTCACCGCCCGGGAGCTGTACCGCTTCTTCCGGGCGGGCGAGGAGGAGACGCTGGCGCTGCGCGGGGTGTCCCTGTGCGTGGAGCGCGGTGAGACGGTCGCGGTGGTCGGGCCGTCCGGGGCGGGTAAGTCCACGCTGCTGTCCTGCCTGGCCGGTCTCGAAGAGCCCTCGGGCGGTGAGGTGCGCGTCGCCGGCGTACGCATCAGCCACCGGCCGGAAACCGAACGGGCCCGGCTGCGGGCCCGCCACATCGGCGTCCTGCTCCAGGCTCGCAACCTCGTCGCCCACCTCAGCGTGCGCGACAACATCCGCCTGGCGCACGGCGCCGTACACGGCCGGCCGGGCATAGCTGCGGGGGACCTGCTCGACCAGGTGGGCCTCGCGGGGCGGGCGCACGCGCTGCCCCGGGAGCTGTCCGGCGGGGAATTGGCGCGGGCCGGACTGGCCGTCGCCCTCGCCAACTCCCCCGAGGTCCTGCTCGCGGACGAGCCGACCGGCGAGCTGGACGGCGGCACGGAGCGGCTGATCCTGGAGATGCTGCGCGAGCGTGCCGCCACGGGTTGTGCCGTACTGATCGTCACGCACAGCGCCGAGGCCGTCAGGATCGCCGATCGGGTGATCGCCCTGGACGACGGAAGGGTCCGCGATGCCTCCGCAGGAGCAGACCGCGCGGAACGGCAGGAGGCCCGCGATGCCCTTGCATGACGAGACGCTCCGGAAGGGCACGATGGCCTCACTGTCGCAGGACGATGTGCTCGTCGCCTGTCAGAACGCTGCCCTGACCTTCGGCCGCGGCCCGCACGCGGTCGTCGCGGTGCACGGCGCGAGCCTGGAAGTGCGCGCCGGTGACCGGCTGGCGATCGTCGGCGCCTCGGGGTCGGGCAAGAGCTCGCTGTTGCATCTGCTTGCGGGGCTGGAGCAGCCCACCAGCGGCAGCGTCGCCTGGCCCGCTCTGGCCGGTCCACGTGACATCGGGCTCGTCTTCCAGAGCGACAGCCTGATCCCGGCGCTGGACGTCGTGGAGAACACCGCCCTGCCGCTGGTCCTCGCCGGCGTGCCCGAGACCCGCGCGCGTGAGGCCGCCACCGCCGCCCTCGCCCTGGTGGACGCCGCCGCGCTGGCCGAGCGACTGCCGGAGGAGATCTCCGGCGGCCAGGCGCAGCGCGTCGCCGCCGCCCGCGTCCTGGCCCAGGCACCCCGTCTGATCCTCGCCGACGAGCCCACCGGCCGCCTCGACCACGCCACCGGCGGCCGTGTCCTGGCCGCCCTGCTGACGGCGGCCGACCGCACGGGCGCGGCCCTCGTCGTCACCACGCACGACCCCGCAGTCGCCGGGCGCCTCACCACCCGGCTGACCATGCGCGCCGGCCGCCTGGTCACCGTCGGGGAAGCCGACGAACCCGCTGTAGCGGCGGATGTAAAGGAGACCTCATGAACGCCTCGTGGGCGGGCGGGCTGGCCCGCCACCGCACCGGACGGCTGCTCGCGGCCATGGCCGGGATCGCCCTGGCCGTCGGCCTCATCGCAGCGCTCGGTTCGTTCCTCACCGCGTCCAAGGCGACCATGACGCAACGCGCCATCCGCTCGGTCGCCGTGGACTGGCAGGTGGAGGTACAGCCCGGCACCAACCCGTCATCCGTGCTGTCCCTCGTACGCAAAGCCCCCGGCACACGAGCCGCCGTGCCCGTCGGCTTCGCCCATAGCACCGCCTTCACGACCGCCTCACAGGGCAGTACGCAGACGACCGGCCCCGGCATGGTCCTCGGCCTCCCCGACGGCTACCGCCGGCTGTTCCCCGGCGAGATCCGCCCGCTGACCGGCCGCCCCGACGGGGTGCTGCTCGCCCAGCAGACCGCCTCCAACCTGCACGCCGCCCCCGGCGACACCATCGGCATCCGGCTCCCGGGGGCCGGGGTACGCCAGGTCCGCGTGGACGGCGTCGTCGACCTGCCCCAGGCGGACTCGCTGTTCCAGAGGGTCGGTGCCCCCAGCCAGTCCCAGCCGACCGCCCCGCCCGACAACGTGGTCCTCCTGCCCGCCGCGCAGTTCGCCTCCCTGACCGGGCACGCGTCCGGCGCCGCCGTCACCACCCAGATCCACGCCGCACGCGACGCACACCTGCCCGCCGACCCCGCCGCCTCGTTCACCGCGGTGACCGGCGCCGCCCACAACCTGGAAGCGCGCGCCTCGGGCGGCGTACTCGTCGGCAACAACCTGGGCGCGGTGCTCGACTCCGCCCGTCAGGACGCGCTGTATGCGCAGATCCTCTTCCTGTTCCTCGGCGTGCCGGGCGCGGTGCTGGCCGCCGCGCTGACCGCCGCGGTGGCCTCCGCGGGCGGTGAACGCCGCCGCCAGGAGCAGGGATTGCTGCGGCTGCGCGGACTGCGGCCCCGCCGCATCGCCGCCCTGGCGGGCCTGGAAGCAGCGCTGGTAGGTGCCACCGGCTCCCTGGCCGGCCTCGGCATCGCGGCGCTGACGGGTCACATCGCCTTCGGGGCGGCCTCCTTCGGGACCGCCGCGGGCGCGTGGATCACCTGGTACGCCCTGGCCTTCGCCCTCGGCGTCGCCGTGGCCGCAGGCGCCGTACTCGCCCCCGCGCTGCGCGACCTGCGCACGGTCACAGTCGCCGACACCCGCAAGACGGCCGTACGCGCGCCGCGCAGTGCCTGGTGGATGCGCTGCGGCATGGACTTCCTGCTGCTGATCGCCTCCTGGCTGGTGTTCCGCGCCTCCTCCGGCAACCAGTACGCCCTCGTCCTCGCCCTCGAAGGCGTGCCGAGCATCTCCGTGTCGTACTGGGCCTTCCTCGGCCCTGCACTGCTGTGGGCCGGCGCCGCCCTGCTGCTGTGGCGCCTGACGCTGCTCGCCCTCACCCACGGTCGCCGCGTGCTGGCCCGGCTGTCCCTTCCACTCGCGTCGAACATGGCGGGCACGACGGCCGCCGTCCTCGCCCGCCGCCGCCGTCCCATGGCCCGCTCGGTGGTGCTGCTCGCCCTCGCGGTCTCGTTCGCGGTGTCCACCGCGACCTTCAACTCCACGTACCAACAGCAGGCGGAGGTCGACGCACGCCTGACCAACGGCGCCGACGTCACCGTCACCGAACCCCCCGGATCCCGAACACCGCCCAGTGCGGCGGCCTCCTTCAAGGTCTCCGGCGTACGGCATGTCGAGCCGCTCCAGCACCGTTTCGCCTACGTCGGCTCCGACCTCCAGGACCTCTACGGCGTACACCCGGACACGATCGCCTCCGCCACCTCCCTGCAGGACGCGTACTTCGCCGGAGGCACCGCCCGCGCCCTCCTGCACCGGCTCGCGCAGCGCCCCGACGCGCTGCTCGTCAGCGCGGAGACCGTCAGCGACTTCCAGCTCTCCCCCGGCGACACCATCAAGCTCCGCATCCAGGACAGCCACACCAAGGCCCTGCGCACAGTGCCCTTCCACTACGCCGGCATCGTCAAGGAGTTCCCGACCGCGCCGAAGGACAGCTTCTTCGTCGCCAACGCCTCCTACATCGCCAAGGCGACCGGCAACGACGCGGTCGGCGCGTTCCTCCTCGACACCGGCGGCACCCACCAGAAGGACATCGCCGCACACCTGCGCCACCGCCTGGGCACCAGCGCCACCGTCACCGACCTCACCCAGACCCGCGGCACCGTCGGCACCAGTCTCACCTCCGTCGACCTCGCCGGGCTGACCCGCATCGAGCTGGCCTTCGCGGTGCTGCTCGCCGCCGGAGCCGGTGGCCTCGTCCTCGCCCTGGGGCTCGCCGAACGCCGCCGCACCTTCGCCATCGCCACCGTCCTCGGCGCCACGCGACGCCACCTGCGCGGCATGGTCCTCACCGAGGCGATCCTGCTGACCGCGGGCGGCCTGGCCGGCGGCGCGCTCATCGGCTGGGCCCTGTCAGAGATGCTGGTCAAGGTCCTGACCGGCGTCTTCGACCCCCCGCCCGCCACCCTGTCCGTCCCCACCGCTTACCTGACGCTGACCGCCTCCGCCGCCGTTGCAGCCGTACTGGCCGCCGCGCTGAACGGAATACGCCGCGCCACCCGCCCCGCCGTCGAGGAACTCCGCGACCTGTGAACGCCCCACCAGCCTCTACGCTGCCTCTCATGCGCACGCCCGCCGCACCGGACCGCAGCCGGTTCCGCGTCCTCGTCGTCGAGGACGACGACACCATCGGCCGCCACCTCGAAACGGGACTCCGCAGCCACGACTACGCCGCCACCTGGAGCCGCACCGGCACCGGCGCCCTCGCCGAGGCCACGCACACCTCCTACGACGTGCTGCTCCTGGATCTGGGTCTGCCCGACGTGGACGGCCTCGACGTGGCCCGGACCCTGCGGGCACGCCACCCCGGCCTGCTGATCATCATCCTCACCGCCCGCACCGACGACATCGACGTCATCGCCGGACTGGACGCCGGAGCCGACGACTACCTCGTCAAACCCTTCAGCCTGACCGTCCTCCTGGCCCGCCTCCGCGCCCACCTGCGCCGCCGCACCATCGCCTCCCCCCGGCAGCAACCGATCAGCATCGGCGACCTCGTCCTCGACACCACGGCACGCCGCTGCCTACTCCATGGCAAGGACATCCCGCTCCGCCCCAAGGAGTTCGAGCTCCTCGCCGTCCTCGCCCGGCAAGCGGGCGCGGCGGTGTCCCGCGAGACGCTCATGGCGGAAGTCTGGGACGAGAACTGGTTCGGCTCCACCAAGACCCTCGACGTCACCATGGCCGGACTGCGCCGCCGCCTCACCCACGCGGCTGAGGCGTCCGCCCGCCCCGCATGACTGCCGCGGATCACCACACTGCGGGGACACGGATACCGCCTCGAACAGGGCTAGGGCGTGTTTTTGAACTGAGCTCCTGAACACGCCTCAGGCCGTGATGATCTCGGTGTGGGGCGTGGGGACCTTTCGGACGATCAGTGGTTGG
>NZ_JBITJK010000074.1:0-14840 GCF_044459945.1 Streptomyces sp. NPDC050164 | reverse complement strand
TCGCTCGAGCAAGGGGGGACCCCCATCGCGTCGACGCCCTCCTCCGCCTTGCAGAGGCACGCACCAGACCCCGCTCGCCGGCACCGAGCAGAACAATCGCTTCCCTGCGACCTGATCCAAACGACAGACCCTAGCGGGCAAAGCGGAGCACCTGCTCGACAACCGCCTCCAGGCGCTCGCCGCCGACGTGAAGGGGATCGCCGTCGCGGTCTGGGTGAACACCCTGCCTCGGCTCCAGCTCGGCGAGCCGCACTACTACTTCTCCATCAGCGCGCAGGCGCTGAAGCAGCAGCCCTGGCGCCCCGGCACGGTTTACCTGCTGCCCGCCGGCACCTTCGAGCTGCAGCCGCGGATGCGGGTCGGCGATGTCTCGGTGCAGCTGGCCCAGCGGGCAAGTCCCGTACCAGTGACCCCTGTCGCCAAACTGGCCGTGCAGCCGGACGACTTCCCGTTCCTGGACCAGATCCGCGGCCATGACGATGAGCGGGTCTGGAGCTGTGCCGCCGCGGACCCGGATGGCTTCCCCTGGGATGAGGAGGCGTGACACATGCGTCGCGGCGCGGCTGGGGATGAGGGAGGGCGGGGTGGGCGGCGCGGACGCAGCCGGGGATCGGGCGCGCTCACCGGTGTTGCGCGCCGGGCGGGGCCGCCGCGTCGTGCCACCGTGAGCGCGGCGGCGACGTCAGATGGGGGACGTCGGCGGGGGAGAGAGGTCAGGGCGGGCGCGGTGCCAGCGTGCGGGGTGGCGCCAGCGGCCGGACGCGTCGCGGGCGACGTCGACGGCGACTTCCACCACCAGCTCGGGTTCCACCAGCGTGACGACCAGCTTTTCCCGGCTCCCCCATCCGGCGGAGAACGACCAGCCTGTCCACGGATGCCCGCGCCGTCCCAGAGCGAGCAGGCCAGCGACCGCAGCGCCTGCTGTCCGGGCGAGGGTGGTGGTGCGGCCGACGTACTGGAGGCGGCCTTCGGCGTCGTATCTGCCGAGCAGCAGGGTGTGGGGAGAGGCCGGAGAGCCGGTGATCGCGCCGATGCCAAGGACCTGATCACCTGGGACATCAACGTCGACTCCACGATATGCCGGGCTCACCAGCACGCCGCCGGGGCGCGGAAAAAGGGGACCTGCAAAAGGAGCTGCCCGCCGACCCGCAGACGGGCCCGTGTGGAGGTGAGTGAGGATTTCGCGTGCCGAGCCCATGCCTGTGGAGGTGATTTGCCTCACAGGCTGTCACAGCGATCAGTCGCGCGGTGTCTTGAGGCCGAACCCCCTTGAGACAGAGGAGACAACATGACCGAGAGGATCGAGGCGGTCGTGATCGACAGCGGATACGCAGGTGTCAGTTCCCGTCAGCATTCGGGGCGCCGTTCCGCTCAACTCACCGGGAGCAAGCGAGCCGACAGGAGCAACTCATGAAGCACCGCATCGTCGTCCTCGGCGCCGGCTATGCCGGGGCCTACGTGGCCGGGAACCTGGCCCGTCGGCTGTCCCCGGCGGACACCGAGATCACCGTGGTCAACGCCGTGCCGGACTTCGTCCAGCGGCTGCGGCTGAACCAGCTGGCGGCCGGCCGGGACATCGAGGCTCCGCAGCTCGCCGATGTCTTCGCGGGCACGGGGATCCGGCTGCGCGTGGCCCGTGTCACCGCCGTCGACCCCGAGCGCCGGGTCGTCGCCGTGGCCGACGCCGACGGCGGCGGCGACCTCGGCTACGACACGCTTGTGTACGCGCTCGGCAGCCACGGCGACGACCACGGTGTCCCCGGCGTGGCCGAGCACGCCTTCGACGTCGCCGCCAGGCCCTCGGCGCTGCGTCTGCGCGAGCGCCTGGACGGCCTGGGCGGGAGGGGCGGAGGCGGGAGTGTGGTGGTCGTCGGCGACGGGTTGACCGGCATCGAGACCGCCACCGAGATCGCCGAAGCCCGGCCCGGCCTGTCGGTGGCGCTGATCGCCCGCGGTGAGCTGGGCGCCAGGCTCTCCGCCGGAGCCCGCGGCCACCTGCGCCAGGCGTGCGAGCGGCTGGGCATCACCGTCCTGGAGCACACCAGCGTCGAAGCCGTCGAAGCGACGCGGGTGCTGTGCGCTGACGGCACCGCCCTGGCGTCCGACGCAACCGTGTGGACGGCCGGGTTCGCGGTCAACCCCATCGCCGCCGCCGGCGGGCTGGAGGTCACCGGGAACGGCCGGATCGTCGTCGACCGCACCATGCGGTCGGTCTCGCACCCGAACGTTTACGCCATCGGCGACAGTGTCCATGCCGTCGGCGACAACGGCCGTCCGCTGCCGATGTCCTGCGGCTCGGCAGGCTACACCGGCCGACAGGCCATCGAGGCGATCGTGGGACGCCTGACCGGCCGCAAGATCGCGAACGTCAAGCTGGTCTACCTGTACAACGCCATCAGCCTCGGGCGGCGGGACGGGCTCTGGCAGTCGGTCGACGGCGAGGGGCAGGCAAAGCCGACGTACATGGGCGGGCGGAAGGCCGCGCGGATCAAGGCGGCCATCGAAAAGGGAGCGCTGTGGGGCACCTCGCACCCGACCTTCGGCCTGCCCAAGCGCAAGCGCCGCCTGACCGCCGCGCCGGATCCGTCCATCGAGAAGACGGTCCGCCCTCTGGAAAACGGAGGAGCCGTCCATGGCTGAGAACACCGATGTCATCGTGCGCACCTGGCCCAAGGGCGACCACCGCGGGTAACTGCCGCAGGCCAAGCACGGCGGGGCGTCGGCCATCGCGGGGCGGGCAGCCTGACGAGGCATTCGAGGGAGAGGGACCGAGAGATGACCGACCACACCACCGACCTGGCGACCGAAGAGTTCGTCGCCCACCGTAACCTGCTGTTCACCGTCGCCTACGAGATGCTCGGATCGGCGGCCGACGCCGAAGACGTCCTCCAGGAGACCTGGCTGCGCTGGGTCAAGGTCGACCTGGGACAGGTGAGCGACCAGCGGGCGTACCTCGTGCGGATCACAACCAGGCAGGCGCTCAACCGGCTGCGCACCATGAAGCGCCGCCGTGAGGCGTACGTCGGCCAGTGGCTGCCCGAACCGCTGATCACCACGCCGGACGTGGCCGAGGACATCGAACTCGCCGAGAGCATGTCGATGGCGATGATGCTCGTCCTCGAAAGCCTCTCACCGACCGAGCGGGCGGTGTTCGTACTGCGCGAGGTCTTCGAGGTCGACTACGACGAGATCGCCGAGGCCGTAGGCAAGAGCCCCGATGCCGTCCGCCAGATCGCGCACCGCGCCCGCCGGCACGTCGGCGCTCGCCGCCCCCGCAGAACGGCCTCCCTGAGCGAGACCCGGGCGGCCCTGGAGTCCTTCCAGCGCGCCATCGAGACCGGGAACCCGCAGGACCTCCTCGACGTACTCGCCCCCGACGTCGTTCTGCTCAGCGACGGCGGCGGCCTCAAGAGGGCCGCGCTCCATCCGGTCATCGGCGCCGAGAAGATCGTCCGCTTCTACCTCGGCGGCTCCGCCAAGGTCGAGGCCACCATCACCTGGGAACCCACCGTGGTCAACGGCAGCCCCGCACTCGCCGTATACGTGGGCGGCGAGCTCGACGGCGTCATGGCCGTCCGTGTCGAGGACGCCCGCATCACCGGCCTCTACTTCATCCGTAACCCCGAGAAGCTGACCCACGTCACCTCCGAGACCCCGCTCACCCTGCGCTGACGCCGTCGGCTCGGACACCACCCATCCACAGCACATACAGGCTTCGACCGAGGAGAGGCATGGATACTCCGGTCCCGCACGCAACCGGCATACCGCCGTCGCCCTGGCCGACGGTGGCCAGGGCGGTCGCTCTGCTCACGTTGATCATCAGTGTGCTGCTCACGGCCTTTACCTGGCCGTCGGTGCGGTCGTACGTACACGATGTGCCGATCGCGGTCGCCGGGCCGACCGCCGCAGTCGAGCAGGTCAGCGCCGCCCTCGACCAACGTCTGCCGGACGGCTTCGCGATCACCGAGGTCGCCGGCACCGCAGCCGCCGAACAGTTGATACGCGACCGGGAGGTGTACGGGGCGATCGACGTCAGCTCCGGCACCCCGCAGGTCATCACCGCCTCGGCCGCCGGCGCGGCGGTCGCCCAGACTCTGCAGAGCGTCGCGGTTGGACTCAGCCAGGCGCAGGGACACGGCACCAGCGGGACGTCCCCCATCCGCGACCTCGTCACCCCGCCGGCCGACGACCCCCGAGGCGCCGGCCTGGCCGCCGGAGCCCTGCCCCTGGTCATGGGCGGCCTCCTGGCCGCGCTGCTGCTGACCAGACTCGTCCGCGGCACTGCACGCCGGGTCACGGGGGCGCTCGCCTTCGCGATCACCGCCGGCCTGGCCGTGGCAGCGATCCTGCAGTTCTGGCTCGGCTCCCTGGGTGGCTCCTATTCTGCCAACTCCGGTGCCATCGCACTGACCGTGGCGGCCACCTCTCTGAGCATCATCGGGCTGCAGTCACTGCTCGGCTACGCCGGCTTCGGCCTCGGCGCCGTCGTCATGATGCTCATCGGCAATCCCCTGTCAGGCAATTCGACCGCACCCGAGATGCTGCCCGGCTGGTCCGGCACGCTCGGCCAACTGCTGCCGCCAGGGGCAGGTGGCCAGTTGCTGCGCTCCACGGCCTTCTTCGACGGCCACGGAGCGACTCACCCCGTCATCGTCCTGGTGACCTGGCTCGCGCTCGGCGCAGTGCTGTGTCTGGCCAGCAGCCTGCGCGCGCGCCGTGCCACCACCGTCGCGGCGGGACTTCTGACAACTCCCGCATCACCGGCCTCTGCCACGACCTCAACCCGCAGAAGCTGACCCGCGTCACCTCCGAGACCCCGCTCACCCTGCGCTGACGCCAACGACTTGGCCAGCGGACGGTGCGGCGCTTGGGCGGGTGACGGCGGTATGTGGTCCGCAAGTCGCCCTGAGCGTTCGTGGATTGACGGTACGTCAGCTTCGTGATCATACCTACTGTGGGGGTTCTGTCACGGGGTTATCGTCGGTTGCCGCCGGAGAGTCCGCCTGGCTGCGGCTGGTGTTCGCGTCGGCGGACGAGGCGTCGGGGAAGCTGTGGGACGGCGCCCTCGATGCCCAGCACGCTTTCGGCGACCTCGACGGGCACCGGCTCGCGCTCCTGGCCGTCCACGATGCCGTCGACGACGGCATCGCCTACCGGGCGGAGCTGTCGGTGCGTGTCGGCCAGCCGGTCCTGTCCGGCGACCCGATTCTCCAGCACGAGCGCCAGCTGCCGGGCTCCTGGTGTCGCGAGGACGCTGGAGAAGGTGGCGGCCGTCGGCACCGACGGTGTCGCCGTACGGCAGCAGTACGTGGAGCGGGCGATCCCCGAGTTCGTGGGCATCCCTGCCCCGGCGGTCTCCTGCTGGGCGACAGCCCATGCGGATGTGCATTGGGCGAATCTCACGTCGCCGCTGCGGCTGTTGGACTGGGAGGGCTGGGGCCGCGCTCCGGAGGGGGTTCGACGCCGCCACTCTCCACGCCTACACCCTGCTTCAGCCGGACACCGCGGCCCGCGTCCGCGCCGTCTTGCCCGTGCTGGGCAGCCCGGCCGGCCTTGCCGCCGAAGCGACCGTGTGCGCTCAACTACTCCAGGCCGTGAGCCGCGGGGACAACCTCGCTCTCGCTGCCCCGCTGCGGGCTTGGTCCGAAAAGCTGCGCCGTTGCTGACCGGCTGCACGGACAGCCGGGGAACGTCGGCGTCGGCGTCGCCCGCGACGCCGTGCCTCAGACGCGCTGTCGATCTTCCCATGTGACGCTGCGCGCCGGTTTCTTGTGAGCGGAACGGTCGTTGTGTGGTCGTGGAGTTGTCGGCGCAGGCCGGGCCCGGGGTGGAGAAGGCGGCCGAGCAGACGGTCGGGAGTGCATGTGACTTCGCGGACCTCGTGGGCCCGAATGGCTGGAGCACGGCGGCGGCCGAGGGTGTCCTCGACGCGATCGACGCCCTCACCGACACTCTTGGCAGTGTCGGGGAGGGCCTCGCGCAGGCCCTCGCCGTGGTGGCGACGGCCACCGCCCAGGCGCGTCGGCGCCTGGGGATCACCGTGGACGGCCAGGCGCCCGGGCGGGGCAGCGCGGCGTCGGTGTCCGGGGCGGGTGGCTCGGGGCGAACGCCACCGAGGTGGCGCGGGCTCGGTCCGGGCTTCCGGGGCATCAGTTCGGACCGCTGAAGGTGTTTGTCAGGAGCGCGTGTTGGTGTACCGCACGCCCGGGCCCCACTTCTCCATGGCCGGCGCCATGCACCACTGGCACAGAGGGCAGCCGCCGCGGCCGTACTTGTGGGTCTTGCGCTGGCACGTGGCGCACGGCCCGACGTGATCGCCCGGGCAGGTCATGGCGGAGGGGTCGGGCTCGGTGGCCGGCGGCGCGGGAGTCGTCATCGTCAAGTGTCCTGTTCTGAGCGACCAGCACCGGTCGCCTCAACCGCAGGATACGACTTGAATGACACGGCTGTTCGATCATTCTCTGACTGGTTCGGGGCTTCCTTGATCACGGTGTGTGGTGCTGGTGGGACCGGTTGTCGATGCATGCTGTCGCCATGGGCGGTCCTGGTCGTGTGGCTTCGAGGGGGAGGCTTGTATGCCTTGGGTACGGGACTGTGTTCGCTCTGGTGGGGCGCCGGTTAAGCGCCACTCGCGGTGGGCGCCGGGCGCCGGGCGCCAGACGAGAAATGGTGATCTTTGCCGGGTTCGCGTGCAGCCGCGCACCGACGCGTTGCGCCACAGCCCATCGGTGCCGATGTACGGGATCCACGGGCCCGTGCCCACACCGGCCTGGAAGGAGAAGGACCCTGCCGACTCCAGACAGGCCCGCCTGCACGGCCGCACGGTGACCGGGCAGGGGCCGATACGGCGGCCGGACAGCGCCCACAGGATCTGTGAGGCCACCAGCGTCCACCGCTCGATGTCCTCCGCCTCGGCGTTCTCGGTGTCGCAGCAGAGTTCTGTCGGCCATGCCTCGCACGGGCCTGTCTGGAGCGGCATCAGCGCCTTGGCAGCTCGCAGGCCGACGGGCGGGGGAAGCTGCTGCGGATGACGCGGCCGGCCTCGCCGTTGGCGAGGCTGTCGGGCATCGTCGACAGGCGCCTTGAGCATCCCGGCCTTCGCCACCGGCAGCGCCACGTGCAGCTCGTACGACAGCGGGTCCGGGAACCCGTGGTCGACCAGGAGGTCACGGGTCTCGCGCATGCCGCGCAGGTACTGGCCGCAGGTGCGGGCCGCGCAGTACGCCTCGACCTCGCGCACGGGCCCGCGGTGCAGCACCGGCATGGCGTCCAGCCGCTCCATGACGAACATGTCGTCGTTGGCGAACAGGAACGTCTCGCTGATCTCCGGGTGTTCGCAGGCAGCGCGCATGGCCACGGTGGTGTTCTGGTACTTCGTGCCTGTCTGCCGGGTGGGGATGTGCCCCACCCGGCAGACAGGCCGGCTTGTAGCCGACGATCCACACGCGCCGATGCGGGAGGTCCGCCACCCATGAGCGCAGGGCGTACCCGAGCTGTTGGTTGACGGGGGCCTCCCGCAGCGGCACGACCAGGTCGAGTGCGGTCACGGTCGGGACGCTGGGCAGAGGTCGCCCTCGACCGGGACGTAGTCGCAGACCGGCTCGGGCGGCGGCACGGACGTGAGGAAGTACCGCCGGTGACAGTTCGCCCCGACCGGCGTGAGCATCGGGCCCGCGGTGCCGGCCGCGTCGATCGGCATGACGTCGTACGGGCCGGCACCCCACCCGCCACCGGACCGGGTGGCGCCGGTGAGCTGGAGGGTGACCGCCTCGGACCCGATCTCCAGGTCGCCGAGCATCCCGTTGGTAGACCCACGGGATCAGGTAGTACAGCCGGGCCCCACCGCTCGCTTCGGCCTCGCAGACGTCTTCCCCCAGCGCCTCCGCCCAGAACTCCAGGGCGAAGCCGGTGCGGCACTGCACCGAGCAGTCGTCGTAGCCGATCGGCTGCCCGTCGAAGCCGTAAACGACAGGGTTGCCCGTGGTGATCTCGATGAACTCCGGCGACACCGAGAGAAGTTGACTTCGATGTCGTAGCCGTTGAACGTCGCACAGCCCTTCCGGAACCCGCACTGACGGCCGTTCGCAGCCCGATAGCTGATGTCGTCGCCCTCGTCGGCGTTGGGGTTCATCGCGATGCTGGCGAGGCAGTCGAAGACAAACGCCTCGTCCTCACCACACACCGGCCGCCCACACGAGTCGACTCGGGTGACCCGGACTGTGTCCAAGTTCGAGATCGGGGGACATGGCATGGCCAAGACCTCCCGGCAGATCAGGAGCCCGGCCCAAAACCAGCGGATCTTTGCCCCCAGCACAACTAGGACAAAGCGCCACAACATGGCGTGCTTACGGCTCGGCCACGCTCGAAAATCTCGTGGCCAGGAGCCAGGCCCAGCGCACCAGGCAAGGCAGCTCGGTCTTCTGCACCGCTGCCGACTCGCCGGAGGCGGCGGCATCCAAGGCCGAGGCTCTTCCCGAGAGCGCTGGATAAGCCGTGATGGTCCCGCGAGGTCGGGAGCATCCTTGACGGCGGGACCACCGGCAGCCTGCTCGACGCGTCCCCGCCCCACATGCTGATATCGGCCGGTCTCGCATGCCCTTCGGCACCTATGCCGCCACCGGGCTGACCGCCTCGTCCGCATCCGGCTTCGCCGTGGTTCCGCGCCCTCGCTCGATCACACCCAGCGCTACCCCGACGATGATGATGGCGCCACCCGCTGCCTGAGCCGGCCGGATCGACTCCCCGTTGATCACGACGGCTCCGATGGCGCCGAAGACCGGGACCAGGTTGAGGATGTTCACGGCGACGCTCGACGTCATCCTGCGCAGTCCGTAGTTGTAGAGCAGGAAGCCGCCGACCGAGCACGCCACGGCCAGATAGACGAGCAGCGACGAGGCGGTAGCGTCCGGCGTCCGCCAGTCGCCGGCCTCCAGCAGGGACGCGAGCAGGAAGCCGGCCGCGCCCGCCAGGGTCTGGTAGTAGGTGACGCCCACGGCGTCCTGGCCGGTGCTCGCGCGCTTGCCGAGCACGTTGTAGCCGGCCCAGGCCACCCCGCCGAGCAGCAGCAGGATGTCGCCCAGCCAGCGCGGACCGCCGCCGACCTGGGCTCCGTTGCGTACGACGAGGAAGGCGCCGACAGTGGCCAGGAGTACCCCCGCCACACGTGGCAGCGGCATCCGGGTGCGGAAGGCGACCAGTTCCAGCAGCATCGTCATCAGCGGGTACGTGGCCACGATCAGCGACGCGTCGGAGGCCGTGGACAGATCGACGCCGACGTTCTCCAGGACGAAGTAGACGGTGATGCCGAGGAATCCGCTCAGGTAGAGCTGCCGCCGCTGTCGCGCGTCCGGACGGGCCGGCCGGTGGCGCCGGTTCGTCCTCACCAGCACGCACAGGAGTAAGGCGGCGAGGGTGAACCTGATGGCGCCGATGCTGAGCGGGCCGACATCCTCCAGCACCCGTTTGGTCACGGCGTAGGAACTGCTCCAGAACAGCGCGGCCGCCACAACCGCGCACACCGCCCGTGTGTTTGGTCCTCGTTGCATCCGAAGTCGCCCCTCTCCACTGACCCACCGAACACACCACGACCGAACAAACGTCAGCCGTTCAACGGGGACGTTAACAAGATCGTCGAAGGTAGCGGATAGACTCCGAATTACCTTCGGAATCCGGCAGAGTGAGGCAAGCGTGGACGAACTTGATTCGGCGTTGGTACGGATGCTCCAGGAGGATGGTCGGCGCACCAACCGGGAGATGGCCCAGGTGCTCGGTATCGCCCCTTCCACCTGTCTGGAGCGGATCCGATCGCTGCGCCAGCGCGGCATCCTGACGGGGTTTCACGCGGAGGCCGACCTCACGGCCATCGGCCGCGGGCTGCAGGCCATGATCGCCGTTCGGGTCCGCCCGCCGACGCGTGCGGTGATCGAGGCGTTCCAGGCCTTCCTCGAGAGGATGCCCGAGGTGATCTCGGTCTTCGTCCTCACGGGGAACGACGACTTCCTGGTGCACGTCGCCGTCCGCGACACCGACCATCTGCACGCCGTGGTCCTGGACAAGCTGACGAAGCGTCCGGAACTCGCCGATGTACGGACGTCCGTGGTCTACAGCCACATACACAAGAAGGTGATCGGGCCTGTATGACGCCACCGCGGACCGTGGGCCTCTGGCAGCAGCCCTGGTCATCTGGCCCGCACATGATCGCCCCTACACTCGGTGACGTGGTTGATGAACACGTAGCGCACTGGGACGGGGTCACTCGCCGGTCATCGCTCAAGGACAAGTACGCGGCACTGCGCGACAGGCTTGCCGACGCCGCCCGGGACGGGGACTGGCGAACCGTTTTCGAGGTCCTCGACGAGAATCCCGACTGGGCCAACTCGGCGCGTCTGGAGGGCAGGAGTGGCTACGCCCCGCTGCACCAGGCCGCGTGGCACGGTGCCTGCGCCGAGACGGTCGAGCGTCTGTTGAGGCACGGCGCCTGGCGCACGCTGAGGGCGGCTGACGGGACTCGCGCTGTGGACATCGCCGAGCGGCGCGGTCACCGGCACCTCACGGGGCTGCTGCGTCCGGAAACCAGGCACTTCGTGCCGCCGGACGTACTCGCCCGCCTGCAGCAGCACCTGCACCGCCTGATCCGGCACCGAGCGGGCCTCGAGGACGGCTCGGATCTGGCCACTCAGCAGGGAATGCGCCTGCCGGAGGCCGAGGTGCTGACCGAACTCGACCACCCTGTTTGCTGGTTCCCCGTCCCGGGCATGTACGGGGGCTTCAAGATCGTGATGCGTGAGCGTGAGCTGACCGTGGACAGCTGGATTCGCGTCGTCGGTGGCTCCGAGCGGACGGATCGGGTCACGGCCGAGGGGGTGCACCTGCAGGAGGGGCGGCTGCTGTGACGGCGCGGCCTCGCCCGACGTGAGCGGGGCGTGGCGCGACACGGCCGGCGTCAGGCGTCGGTCAGCTCCTGGACCGCGCTGGTCCACAGCTTCAATTCCTCGCGGGTCTGGTCGGCGAGGACGGCGCTGCGCTCCAACGCCGCCGCGGTCGCCTCCGCGCGAGGGTCACCGGTGCGGTACAGGTCGCGGATCGTGTTCCCCCAGGCCCGGTAGTCGGCGCGGTCGACGAACGTGCCCGCGTCGCCGAGCGCTTCGCGCAGTCCCGGCGTGGGGTGTGCGATGACGGGGATACCGGACGCCAGGGCCTCGACAGCGGCCATGACTTCGCCAAGCAGCAGCGGCTGCATGTGGTGGACCGCCAGACGCTGGCCGTGTGGGCGTCGGGCTCACGGCCGTTGTGGGAGCTGCTGCGGGCTGTCCCGCCCCCCCCCAGGCGGCCAACGTCTCCGAGCTGAAAACGGCGGCTTGTTGGCCTCGGTGGCGGTCCTGTGGCCTGTGGTTGCCGCTCGACCGCCGGGCCTTGGCCCACCAGCCGGTCGTCAGCGTCCGGCCGCCGGTGGGCAGGGTGAGGTGAAAACGCTCGGGGTCATCCCCTCGGCTCGTCCTGCCAGCCGTCCTCGTCGGTGTGGAGGACCGCGCGCTGGTGCACTTCGGCCGCTGCTTCCCGGATGTCGGTGATGGCCTGGCTGAGCGGTCGGCGCAGGGTCGGCGGGGTGGCGAGGAAGCAGTCCTGGCATCGGTCGAGCCAGCGCGGGCCGTGGACCGGGTCGCGGACGGCGCTGCTGGTGCGGGACGGCCGGCCGCAGGCGGAGCATGGCGGCTCCTGCTGCATGCGTTCCCAGACCTCGGTGAATCGAGGCTCAGCCGATGCGGGGCACAGGGCGGCCGGGTCGACGCCGAGCTTGCGGGCCGCCTCGGCGATGTTCATGGGTCTCCTCTGCCTCTCTGGGTGCGTGGGGCAGCCTGCCTCCTGGAATCGAGCGTGTGAACGATTTGCCGTCTGATCTGCCGCGCCTCCGTACCCTGGAGACCTGGCTGATCCTCACCCTGGACCGGGTGCGGCGACAGATCGCTGACGCAGAGCGGCGCGAGGAGGAGCTCCAGCGCGGCATCGAGGCCCGGCCACCGGAGCCGGACTGGTTGATCGAGCGGGGCCTGTCCGGCAGGGACGCGGTCTACGTCCACGTCGGCGGCTGCTGGAACGCCGGGAAGCGCTCGAAGGGCGTCACCCGGCAGCAGGCACTGCACGCCCTCGCCGAGGGGGTCGAGCCCTGCCCGCAGTGCGAGCCCGACAACGGGCTGGAGTTCCTCGACTAGGCGCTGCGTGGCCGGCGCCCGGACGTTTTCTTGGCCGCGGTCTTCGTCGTGGTCTTCTTCGCTGCCGTCTTCTTGGCCGGCTGCTTCTTCGCGGCTTTCTTCTCCGGCAGCTCGTGCATGTCGGCGTCCTCGCCGCGGGAGGCCCTGGCCTTCTGCACGGACTCGTTCAGCGCGGCCATCAAGTCGACGATCTGGCCCGGTTTCGCCTCCGGCTCCTGAAGCTTCGGCGGCTCGTGGTGCTCCCGCTTCGCTTTGATGATCTGGGAGAGGGCCTCGGTGTAGGTGTCCTGGAACTCCTCACCTTCGAGGTCTTCGCGGGTCATGGTGTCCATGAGTGCGAGCGCGCTGTGGATCTCTTCGTCGCTCAGCTCGACGGGCGGCAGCAGTTCCTGCGGCGACTGGCTTTGTTCGCGAGAACCGACAGCACCTGGACACGAGATTGGGCAGCACCCGAAGCACTGCAGAAATCGAACAGTTCATGGCTTCGGGCAGCGTGGGCCCTGCCGAGTTGGCAGGGCCCACGGCATGAACAGCACAGGAGCGCCGGGACCTGCCCTCGACGAGCAGCATCCTGGCCAACACGGCTTACCGCCTGCTGGTGGCCTGACGGCCCCGGCTTTACTTCAGGTGCCGGGCGAAGAACCGGGCGGCGGCGTCCCCCGCGAACTGGGGGATGCCGGTGTGCCCGCCCATGTTGGCGTGCAGCGTCTTCTCCTTGGAGCCGAAGGCGTCGAACAGGTCCAGGGCCGCTTGCCGGTCGTTGCCTTCGTCGTCCCACTGCAGCAGGACGTGCAGCGGAATGGTGACCTGGCGGGCCTGCTCGAACATGGTGGCAGGCACGAGACTCCCGGCGAACAGAACGGCGGCCGAGATGCGCGGCTCGACCACCGCGAGCCGGATGCCGATGGAGATCACTCCCCCCGAGTACCCGACCGGGCCGCCGATCTCGGGCAGCGACAGGAGGGCGTCCAGGGCGGCCTGCCATTCAGGGACCGACTTTTCGACGAGTGGGAGGACGAGGGCGTCGATGATCTCGTCATCGACCGGCTCGCCGGCCTCCATAGCCCGGCGCAGGTCGGCGCGGGCCTGCTCGGCGCTGGCCCAACGGGGCCGGTCACCGCTGCCGGGGAGCTCGATGGTGGCCGCGGCGAAGCCGTCCGCTGCGGCCTGCCGGGCCCGTTCCGCCAGCCGGGGGTACATCTTGCGCAGTCCGAGCGGGGGGTGGCCGAGCAGGATCAACGGCGCCGGTGCGGATGGGGACGCGGGCGTCCACAGGATGCCGGGGATCTCGCCGAGGGTGAATTCGCGCTCGAGGACACCGTCGTCGAGACGCTGTTCAGAGGTGAAGTGCATGGTCGTGCCTTTCGGGAGTGCTCATGAACGGCGCTCCCGGACGACCTATCGCCCGACCGTGACCCCGGAGGGGAGCACCCATGTCGATACTGCGTTCACGGGTACCACCTCCTCGTTCTCTCGCACGGCCTCCGGAAACGTAGCAGTGGTCGCGGTGGCCCGCCAAACGGGTTCTTGCGCGGGCTCCGTGACCGGATGCCAAGGAATCGGAACACTACGCAGAGCTGCTCGGGGCCTCATCGCGGCTTCCCGATGCGAGGCGCTGCGACAGCGGGGCGCTGTCGTTCTCATGAACATCGAACACGACGCGCCGCGGACGCCTCCCAATCTCATGTACTGATGCTGTCGGTTCTCGTGAACAAGAGGCGACCTGATCTCGTCGGGCCGGCGCATCGCGTGCAGCACGATCACGTCGTCCCGCACCCGCAGCAGGCCCAATCTCTCCCTTCCGGACCAGGCGTACTTTGCGACGGCCACCTTGCTGCTCCGGTCGAGCGCCCTGCGCAGCAGCTTGTACGGCTTCGCGGCGACCTGCCCGCTGGGCGCCAGGTAGTAGCCCTCGCCGATCTTCAGGGGGTCGACGGATTCCAGCGGAACGAACGCGACGATCTCGATCGCCTTCGCCTTCGCCGTCGGCAGGGGCAGGTCCCGCAGTTCCTCGTCGCTGATCGGGATGACCTGTTCCTTGGTCAGCTGGTAGCCCTTGCCGATCTCGCCCTGGTCGACCTCACGGTCCTCGATCTCGCAGTACTTGCGCACCCGGTCAAAGTCGCTTCGCGCGGCGAGCGCGTCGACCGGTGCCGTGGTGCAGAGCGCGACGTCGACGGCCCCGGCCCGGGAGGTGCCGAAGGACCTCGATCGACTGCGGCGAGCGGATCCATCCGAGCCGCACCATCCAGTCGAAGTCGGCCCGGCGTACCCGGAGCCGGGCGGCGGCCTGCTCCGGTCCGAGCGGGGTGCCGGCGCCGCCCAGCTCCGCCAGGTCCTCGCGCCGGCAGACCTCCGCGACCTGGCCGGGGTGGTGCAGTGTCCCGTCGGGGTTCGCGCTCAGGTCGACCAGCAGCCCCCGGTCGACGAACCGCCGGACCACGAAGGCCGTCACGTTCGCCTGGTCGCCGATCATGTTCGGGGGGGCCCAGGGCTTCGGCGATCCGGTCCGCCGCCGCGCCCCGGAGATTGGCCGGGGGGGGGGTGCCTCTATGTCCTTCGTCAAGCCTGGGTTGGTCATGCGATGGCTGCTTCGGGGAGGCGGGGTTCGTAGAAGGTGCCGTCGCGGAG
>NZ_JBITJK010000073.1:0-15478 GCF_044459945.1 Streptomyces sp. NPDC050164 | reverse complement strand
GAACGGTCGCTTCCTTTGTACTCACCCTCTCGGGCTTTCCTCCGGGCGCTTCCCTTCGGTCTTGCGTTTCCGACTCTATCAGATCTTTTTCTCGACCTGACCCCCAGTCAGCGGGGTTCGTCTTCGCGGCTGTTGGGCCGTTCCGACGTGTCCAACCTTAGCGCGTTCTCTCGGCGTTTCCAAAATCGAAGCCGGTTCGGAGTCGATCAGGTCGTCGAGTCCCAATTCGAATTGAATTCGGGCACGCCGAAATCAACCCCGTTGGGAGCGATCTTGCTGGTGGTTGGATGCCGCTCGTGCGGCGAGAGTGCTGTCGCAGAACCGTTACGGCTCCCCGGCAACCCGAAGAACTTTACGGATCAGGGAGGGGACTGTCAAGTGACCGCTGTCAAGATCTTTTGTGCGGGCGTCAGTCCAGGTCGGAGAGGCGGCCGCCGGCGTCCGGCTGGGCGTCTTCGACTCGGCGCAAGAGGCGGGTGAGGACCTCGCCGAGCGCGGTGCGCTCCTCCGGGGCCAGGTCCTGGAGCAGGTCCTCCTCGAAGACCGACGCCAGGCGCATCGCCTCCAGCCACTTCTCGCGACCCCCGGTGGTGAGCTCGACGATGACGCGGACCCTGTTGGACTCGTCCCGCTCCCGGGTGACCAGTCCTTCGCCGACCATGCGGTCGATGCGGTGGGTCATGGCGGCCGGAGTCAGGCCCAGGCGCTTCGCGAGGTCGCTGGGGCCCAGACGGTAGGGGGCGCCGGAGAGGACGAGGGCCTTGAGGACCTCCCACTCGGCGTTGCTGATGCCGAGGGCCGCGGTCTGACGGCCGTAGGCGACGTTCATGCGGCGGTTCAGGCGGGACAGGGCCGAGACGATCTGCTCCACCTGGGGGTCGAGGTCCTGGAACTCGCGCTGGTATGCGGCGATCTGTTCTTCGAGGGTCGGCTCGCTGGGGCCGGGATTGTCGCCCATGGGCGGCAGTATCGCACGCTCGTCCTTTGCCTTGAAGTCCTTGGATCTGTACTCTTTAGCTTCGAAGTTTAGTTTCGAAGTCTTCACTCCTAACTTGTGAGAGAGGTGAACGTGGCCAGGGCGATGGGCGCAGCGATGCGCCGGATCCACGTGGGCAACGCACTCAGCGCGTTCGGGCTCGGCTTCACCGTTCCTTATCTGTACGTCTATGTGGCGCAGGTACGGGGACTGGGAGCCATGACGGCGGGTCTCGTACTCGCCGTTTTCGCTGTGGCGGCGCTGGTCGTGCTGCCGTTCGCCGGGCGGGCCATCGTCCGGCGTGGACCGTTGCCGGTGTTGCTCGCCGCCCTGGTCACCGCCGCCCTGGGTGCGCTGAGCCTGGGGATCGCGAGCAGTGCGGCTGCCGTGCTGGGGTCGGCTTCCCTGCTGGGGGCCGGGCAGGCCGTGATGCAGCCGGCGCTGGCGACGGTGATCGTGGACTGCTCGTCGGCGGAGACCCGGTCGCGGGCGTTCGCCATGCAGTTCTTCCTGCAGAACCTCGGGCTCGGGGTGGGCGGCCTCATCGGTGGTCATCTCGTCGACACGTCCAGCGCCGCCTCCTTCACGCTGCTCTTCGCGATCGAGGCGGCGATGTTCCTGCTGCTGGTCGTGGTGATGGCGACCGTCCGGACGCCGCACGCGCCGCGGATCGAGGGCGCGCCCGTGGCGTCGGGGCGGGGCGGCTGGAAGCAGTTGCTGGGCAACCGGGCCATGGTGCAGCTGTGCGTGCTGGGCTTCGTGCTGTTCTTCGCCTGCTACGGGCAGTTCGAGTCGGGGCTGAGTGCGTACGGGGTCGAGGCCGCCGGGATATCGACGTCGGCGCTGGGGACCGCGCTGGCGGCGAACACGCTGATGATCGTCGTGGCGCAGTTCGCCGTGCTGCGGTTCGTGGAGCGGCGTCGGCGGTCGCGGGTGATCGCTGCTGTCGGGCTGATCTGGGCCGTGGCCTGGGCTGTCGCCGGGTACGCGGGGCTCGGGCACGGGAGCCAGGAGATGGCGACGGCCGCGTTCGTCTCGACGTACGCCTTGTTCGGGCTGGGTGAGGCGATGCTGTCGCCGACGGTCGCCCCGCTGGTCGCCGATCTGGCGCCAGAGGGGATGGTCGGGCAGTACAACTCCGCGTTCGCTCTGGTCAAGCAGCTCGCGCTGGCCGTCGGGCCGGCGGTGGGCGGGCCGCTCGGGGCCTCGCTGCACGCGCCGTACATCGTGGCGTTCCTGCTGTTCTCGCTGGGGATCACCTTCCTGGCGGTGCTGCTGGGGCGGCAGCTCACGGATGTGCAGGATCAGCCGTGGCTCGCGAAGAGCCGGGTTTTGGCGCGGGGTGGGGCGCCCGTGTCCGCGGACGTCTGATCCCCTCCCCCAACCCCTCCAGTCCCTGCTTGGGTCTCCGCTACGTCGTCTGCGTACGCGGTAGCGCGAACTCGCACCAGACCGCCTTGCCGCCGCCCGGTGTCCGGCGGCAGCCCCAGCTCGACGCGATCGTGGCGACTATGGCGATGCCCCGGCCCGATTCGTCGCCCGGTTCCGCGCGGCGGCGCCTTGGGAGGTGGTCGTCGCCGTCGGTGACCTCGATGATCAGGCGGCGGTCGGTGCGGCGCAGGCGCAGGCGCATCGGTGGGGTGCCGTGCTGGAGGGAGTTGGCGACCAGTTCGCTGGTGGCCAGGACGCCCAGGTCGTGCAGATCGGCGGGGAAGCGCCAGCTGGTCAGGACGCCGGAGGCGAAGGCACGCGCGCGTGGGGCCGCTTCCACGCCGCCCAGGAGGTCCAGCGCGGCATTGCGGAACAGCTCGCTCTCCGGGCCTGTCCGGGCCGGGTGCTGGAGGACCAGGACGGCCACGTCGTCGTCGTGGTCGGGGGTCACGCCCGCCGAGCGGACCAGGCGGTCGCAGACGACCTGGGGCGTGCCGGTGGCGCCGGCCAGGGCGCTTTCCAGGGCGGCGATGCCCTCGTCCAGGTCGGCGTCGCGGCGCTCCACCAGGCCGTCCGTGTAGAGGACGGCCGTGGAGCCGGGGCCGAGGGGGATCGAGCCCGAGGAGTGCATCCAGCCGCCGGTGCCGAGCGGCGGGCCGGTGGGTTCGTCGGCGCGCAGGACCGTGCCGTTCTCGTCGCGGACGAGGATGGGGAGGTGCCCCGCCGAGGAGTAGACCAGCTTGCCCTCGTTCGGGTCGTGGACCGCGTACGCGCACGTGGCGATCTGGTTGGCGTCGATCTCGGCTGCCAGGCCGTCGAGGAGCTGGAGGACTTCGTGCGGGGGCAGGTCGAGGCGGGCGTAGGCGCGGACCGCCGTGCGGAGCTGGCCCATGACCGCTGCGGCGCGGACGCCGCGACCCATGACGTCGCCGATGACGAGGGCCGTGCGGCCGCCGCCGAGGGTGATGACGTCGTACCAGTCGCCGCCGACGGCGGCCTCCGTGCCGCCGGGGTGGTACGTGGCGGCGATGCGCAGGTCGTCGGGTTCTTCGAGCTCCTGGGGGAGCAGTGACCTCTGGAGGGTCACCGCCGTTTCGCGCTGGCGGCGTTCGCTGGCGCGCAGGCGCTCGGCGGCTTCGGCGTGGTCGGTGACGTCCGTGGCGAAGACGAGGACTCCGCGGCCGTCGCTGCCGTCCTTGCCGTCGCCCTGGGCTACCGGGGTGCAGGTGAAGGTGTAGGAGCGGCCGTCGGGGGCCTTGCGGGACTTGACCGTGCGCGGCTTGCCGCTGCGCTGGACCTGGTCCAGGAGGGGGAACAGGCCGAGGGCGTCCAGTTCGGGGAGGGCTTCGCGGGCGCGTTCGCCGAGGGGGCGTACGCCGAAGGCGGTCGTGTAGGCGTCGTTGACGTAGGCGATGCGGTGGTCGGGGCCGTGGACCAGGGCGACGAGGGACGGGACGCGGTCGAGGACCTCGCGCACCCGCAGTTCGTCGACGGCGGGTACGGGCGGCGGCTCGTCGGTCAGTTGTTCGGCACGGGCGGCGGGTACGGAACCTTCCCCCCGCCGGTCCGGGGAGGCCGTCTGCTCGGTCCGCGCTGCGGCGCGGCGCTGCGTTCCGGGGAGCCGGGCGCTCCAGCGCGTGAAGTTCACGAATCCTTGCCTCGTGTAGTCGTCGGCGGCCGGCACCGGAACCGGCCGGGGCCCCGGGGGCCCGCACCGGGACGTGTGGTGGCACGCCCGCGGTGGTGGACCAGTCTGGCAGTGAGCGGACCGGACCGGCATCCGTCAGACGCCGGGCCGGCCGGTGGAGTTCCTGGGTCCGGTCAGGACGACCCCTTCGGGTTGTGCGGGGGGTCTTGGGAAGGCTTTCCACCGGCCGCGAGTTCGAACTCGGCCCGGGGGTGTTCGAGTGAACCCAGGGAGACGATCTCGCGTTTGAACAGGCCGGCCAGGGTCCATTCGGCGAGCACGCGCGCCTTGCGGTTGAAGGTGGGCACGCGGCTGAGGTGGTAGGCGCGGTGCATGAACCAGGCGGGGTAGCCCTTGAGCTTGCGTCCGTAGATGTGGGCGACGCCCTTGTGCAGGCCCAGGGAGGCGACCGAGCCGACGTACTTGTGGGTGTAGGTGGTGAGGGGTTCGCCGCGCAGGGCGTGCACGATGTTGTCGCCGAGGACCCTGGCCTGGCGGACGGCGTGCTGGGCGTTGGGGGCGCACTCGCGGCCGGGTTCGCCGGCCGTGACGTCGGGGACGGCCGCGGCGTCTCCCGCTGCCCACGCGTGCGTGGTGCCCTCGATCGTCAGCTCGGCCGTGCACTTGAGCCGTCCGCGGTCGTTGCGGGGCAGGTCGGTGGCGGCGAGCACCGGGTGGGGTTTGACGCCGGCCGTCCAGACGACCGTACGGGTGGGGAAGCGGGCGCCGTCGCTGAGGACCGCGACCCGGTCCGCGCAGGACGCCAGGCGGGTCTGGAGGCGTACGTCGATGTTGCGGCGCCGCAGTTCGGTGACGGTGTAGCGGCCCATCTCCTCGCCGACCTCGGGCAGGATGCGGTCCGAGGCCTCGACGAGGATCCACTTCATGTCCTCGGGCTGGACGTTGTGGTAGTAGCGCGCGGCGTAGCGGGCCATGTCCTCCAGTTCGCCGAGTGCCTCCACGCCGGCGAAGCCGCCGCCGACGAAGACGAAGGTGAGGGCCGCGTCGAGGATCGAGGGATCGCGGGTGGAGGAGGCGATGTCCATCTGCTCGATGACGTGGTTGCGCAGGCCGATGGCCTCCTCGACGGTCTTGAAGCCGATGCCGTGGTCGGCCAGGCCGGGGACCGGCAGGGCGCGCGAGACGGAGCCGGGGGCGAGGACGAGTTCGTCGTACGTCAGCTGTTGCCCGCCCGTGCCCTCCTCCTCGGTGGCGAGGGTGGTGATGGTGGCGGTGCGCTTGGCGTGGTCGATGGCGGTGGCCTCGCCGATGACGACGCGGCACCGGTCGAGGACGCGGCGCAGCGGTACGACGACATGGCGGGGGGAGATGGCGCCGGCGGCGGCCTCGGGAAGGAACGGCTGGTACGTCATGTACGGGTCGGGGGTGACGACCGTGATCTCCACCTCGCCCCGCTCCAGTTCCCGTTTCAGTCTGCCCTGGAGGCGCAGGGCCGTGTACATCCCGACGTAGCCACCACCGACAACGAGAATGCGCGCACGTTCCTTCACCATCCCATGACGCACCCACCGCTTGCGTTTGTCCACAGCCTCGACGAATTGTGTGACCGGAGCGGGAGAGCGCGCGGAGTTGGCCGGAAAGGTGAGCTGCGATGAGTATGCGCAGGTCAGTGGTGGTGGTACGGGGGGTGCTCGGGGGCACATTCGGGACGTATACGGCCCGTACTCCGATCGGTGGGCGCTCCGTGCGGAACCTGCCCCTTCTGAATTGACTCCCTCTCAACTATGTTCGTGTGTCGACGGGGTGTAGGGGGATGCGCTCACCGGGTCCGCGACGGACGGACCCGCGGACCCGGGCCTGTTCCTCCGTCCCGGCATCGAATGGCGGGGAGTGTCTCCGGGGGGAGACGTCATTACCGGGGGAATACATATGCATGTTCAGGACTCTCATTGGTCGTCCGCGTCCGCTGTCGCGGCGGGTGGCGTGACGATGAGCGCGACGGCGGGCAACGAACGCGGGAACGGATCGCGGACGACGCCGCTGCGCGTGGACGCACAGCGCAATCTGGAGCACGTGCTGCGGGCGGCGCGCGAGGTGTTCGGCGAGCTGGGGTACGGCGCGCCGATGGAGGACGTGGCGCGACGCGCGCGGGTCGGCGTGGGCACGGTGTACCGGCGGTTCCCGAGCAAGGACGTCCTGGTGCGGCGGATAGCCGAGGAGGAGACCTCCCGGCTGACCGACCAGGCGCGTGCGGCGCTCGGGCAGGAGGACGAGCCGTGGTCGGCGCTGTCGCGCTTCCTGCGGACGTCGGTGGCCTCCGGCGCCGGGCGGCTCCTGCCGCCGCAGGTGCTGCGGGTCTCGGTCGAGGAGGACCGTGCCGGTCAGGCGCGGGTGCCGCAGCAGCGCATGCAGCCGGGCTCGGCGGAGCTGCGGCTGGTGCCGGAGGAGCCTGTGGCGGTCGCCTCGGTGCCGGCGACGGCGGTCGCGGCGGAGGACGACGCCGGGGCGTCGGCGCTGCTCGAGGTCGTGGGTCAGCTCGTGGAGCGGGCGCGTACGGCGGGTGAGCTGCGGGCGGACGTGTCGGTGTCGGACGTGCTGCTGGTGATCGCGACGGCCGCGCCCTCGCTGCCGGACGCGGCACAGCAGGCGGCCGCGTCGACCCGGCTGCTGGACATCCTGCTGGAGGGGCTGCGGTCGCGGCCGGCGTGAGGCCGGGCGGACTGCGGGAACGGGTGGACCGTCGAACGGCCCGGTCGGCTTTGCCGGTCGGCCGGGCCGGGCGGACGCACGGGCGGCTTGCCGGTCGACGCACGGGGGCGGCTTTGCCCGTCGGACGCACGGGGCTGGGCCGGTCGGACGCACAAGGCTGCTGGGCCGGGCGGACGCACGAGCGGCTTTGCGTCGAACGCACGAGCGGCTTTGCGCGTCGAACGCACGAGGCTCCTGAGCCGGTCGACGTGCGCGGCGGCTGGGCCGGTCGACGCACGAGCGGCTTGCCGGTCGCACGCACGGGGCTGCTGAGCCGGTCGAACCACCAGTCGGCTGAGCCCGTCGGTCGGTCCGGTCGGTTTCCGGGCCGGGGCGACAGGGGATCATTCCCCGGACGAGTGACGACTAGTACTGGCGTGCGGTAAATCCCGACGGATGAGTGATGGTCCGGACTCCGGGGTTCTGACCAAAAGCCAATATGGCACTCTGACCGGGTGGTCTGGACGTGTTGGGCGGCTGGCGGGGGCTTTCCGCGATGAGCGTTGACGGGCGGGACGAGTCGAGCGATGACGGGGAGGCCACGGCCGGCGGCCCGGTCCCACCCCGGGTGCCGAGCCAGGGCGGACGCGCGAGCGTCCCACCGGGCGGGCATCCCGCCGACGGCTCGGTCCCGCCGCAGCGCGCATGGCGTGAGGACAGCGTCCTGCCGCCGCGCGAGCTGCCGCCCTCCGACGCCGATCTCATCGACCGGATGCGCTCGGGCGACGACACGGCGTACGAGGAGCTGTACCGGCGCCATGCGCAGGCCGTGCGCCGGTACGCCCGGACCTGCTGCCGCGACGCTTACACCGCGGACGACCTGACCGCCGAGGTCTTCGCCCGCATGCTCCAGGCGGTACGCGGCGGCTCCGGCCCCGAGCACGCCGTACGCGCGTACCTGCTCACCTCCGTCCGGCGCGTCGCCGCCTCCTGGACGCGGTCGGCGCGGCGGGAACAGCTCGTCGACGACTTCGCGGTGTTCGCCGCCCAGTCCGCACGCGGCTCCTACGTGCCCGACGACGACACGCTCGACCTGGGCGCGGACGTGCGGGCGATGCACGAGGCCGAGCGGTCCATGGCCATGCGGGCCTTCCGGTCGCTGCCGGAGCGGTGGCAGGCCGTGCTGTGGCACACCGAGGTCGAGGACGAGTCGCCCAGCGAGGTCGCCACATTCTTCGGGCTGGACGCCAACGGCACGCGCGTGCTCGCCAGCCGGGCCCGCGAGGGCCTCAAGCAGGCCTACCTCCAGGCCCACGTCAGCGCCACGCTCACCGACGACGAGGAGTGCGCGCGCTACGCCGACCAGCTCGGCACGTACGCCCGCGGCCGGCTGCGCACGCGTGCCGAGCGGGGGCTGCGCAAGCACCTGGAGGAGTGCGCGAAGTGCCGGCTGGCCGCGATGCAGATCGAGGAGGTCGCCGGCGGTATCCCCGCCGTGGTGCCGGTCGCGGTCATCGGCTGGTTCGGTGCCGCCGGGTACGCCAAGGCGGCCGGGCTCATCGCCGGGGGCGCGGGAGCGGGGGCGGCCGGAGCCGCGGGTGCGGCCTCGGCGCCGGGCGGGGGCTCGTCGGGCGGGTCGGCGGCGGGCGCCGGTTCGGCGGATGGGGCTGCGGGGAGCAGCTCGTCCGGTGGGGCCGGAGGTGGTGCGGCCTCCGAGGGGGTGGGCGCGCCGGTGAAGGCCGGTATCGCGGCCGGTGTGGTCGCCGTGGGCGTCGTGGCCGCGGTGGTGCTGGCGCTGGCCGGCAACGAGAAGCCGAAGGACGAGGCGAGGACGACTCCCACCCCGTCCTCGCCGGTGGACCGGCCCGCCGAGCCCACACCCTCTCCCTCGCAGCGGGAACCCGGACCGCGGCCACCGGCGATCGTGCCCGCGCGCGCCGAGAGGCCCGCGCCGACACCGACCCCCAGAACCAGCCCGACGTCCACACCGCCCCCGGCCCCGACCCCGACGCCCACCCCGCCGGCCGGGCCCCCGAGGCCGACACCGCCCCCGGCTCCCACGCCCACACCGACGCCGACGCCGACACCGACACCGACCGAGAGGCCACCCGCCCCGGCCGTCTACCAGTGGAGCGAACTGTCGTACGACATCAGCGGCGACGGCACCGAACCCGAGATGCGGATCGGCGCGAGCAGCTGGGTCTGGCAGCGGTACGGCCTGTCGTCCGGCGACCGGCGGTACACGCACGGCGTCACCGTGCACGGCCGCTCCTCCGTCACCATCGACCTCAACCGCTCCTGCTCCTCCTACGAGGCGCACGTCGGGGTGGACGACCTGACGCTGAAGCTCGGCAAGGTGTACTTCTCCGTCTACGCCGACGGCGTCCGGCTGTGGCGGTCCGGGCTGGTGGAGGGCGGTGACCCGGCGGTTCCCGTCCAGGTGAATCTCACCGGCCGCAGCACCGTACGGCTGGTGGTGGAACCGCACAGCGCCCTCGACAACCTGGTCCTGGCGGACTGGGCGGAGTCCAAGTTCACCTGCGGTTAGCGGCTTTCGGCTCGGTGGTGTACGAGTTCTCGGTGGTATAAGTGCCGCGCCTGGTCCAGCTCGCGCAGAATGTCTTCCGCAGTGAGGCTCGCGCCCAGGGCGCGCTCCGACTCGCACCGGGCAGGACCCAGGGCGGCGCGGGTGGCTGCCCCGATCCGTTCCGCCTGGGCGTGCTCCAGCATGGGGCGGGGACGGTCGGCACACCAGCGGTCCCCGGCACCGAGCAGCCGTGCCGCCCCGAGCGGCACGACTGCCCGCAGCTCAGCACATGCACGCAGCTCAGCTCGCGAGGCGGCGTTCGCTACACCCGCCGCACCCCGGCCCCCGCACCCAACGCCCCCTGCTGCGGTGCGATCCCCGCCGGTACGGCCCGCTGCCGGGCGGGTGTGCCCGTCCAGCAGGTGCCGCGGCGGGACAGCAGGCGGCTGAGCCACAGTTCCAGGGAGACGAGGTCGGCGAGGCCGTCCAGGGGGAGGGGTTCGCCGGCGGCCGCGGAGCGCAGGGCCCTGCGGACCACCCGGGCCTCGATCAGGCCCGCCTCCGCGAGCAGCGGCGTGTCGAACAGGGCGACCAGGGAGTCCGCCGCCACCCTCAGCCCCGTACGCGCCGCAGCCGCCGCCGTCGCCTGGGTCGGGGCGCCCCACCCGGGCGGCAGGTCCCGGACGCCGGCTCCTTCCAGCACCGTACGCAGGATCGCCGCCCGCGCCCCCGGCCGCACCCGCAGCGCCTCGGGCAGCGCCCGGGCCGCGCGCACGACCTGGTTGTCGAGGAACGGCGCGTGCAGCCGCTGGAAGCGGATCTCCGCGGCCTGCTCCAGCACCCGCAGGTCCGCCGCATACCGCGCCAGCGCCGCACGCGCGCGGAAGTCACCCGGCCGCTGCCCCGGCCCCACCAGCTCCGACCGGTGCGTCGCCGCCTGAAGACGAACCGAGACTTCAGCGAGCGCCTCACCGGTCAGCCAGCGCGCCGCCGCCCCGGGTCTGCCCCAGGTCAGCGCGGCGAGCGAGGCCTCCACCGCACCCCCCGGCGCGTCCAGATCGTCGTCCGTACGGTGGTCGAGCAGGCGCTCGGCCAGCGATTCCAGCCCCGCCCGGTACGTCGTACGGGACAGCCGTCGCGCCGCCGCGTACACGCGCGCGGGGACCAGCACCGAGCCGTCCGTCCTGGCCAGCGCCGCGACGGGCCGCACCAGATGGCGCCGCTTGCGGTCCATCAACAGGTCGGCCAGGCGCGCGGGGTGGGCGTCCAGGACCTGTCGCGCACCGTAGCCCGTGAAGTGGTCCGCGCTGCCGGCCGCCAGTCGCGCCCGGTGCCGGGCCGCCGTCACCAGGGACGCGCCCGGCTCGTCCGTCAGCGGCCCCTCCAGGTCGGCGTACGGAAGGGTCTGCTCGCCGCCGGCCACGACGACATGGTGCAGACGCGGGTTCGCCGCCAGCGCACCCGCCCGCTCCAGCTCGGCCTCGCGCCCCGTGACGGCCAGGTCGTTGAAGGTGACGGCCAGCAGCCGCTCCCCCGCGCCCGTGCCGTGCCCCAGCACCGTGCCCGGCATCCCGGGCAGGCCCGCGGCCAGCAGCGCGAGCGTCCCCGAGGCCGGCCCGCCGGACAGGTCCGCCCCGATCCCGGGCACCGGCATCCCGCGCGCGGCACGCCGCTCGGCGGGCCCCATGCCGGGCACGGGCCCGGGGTCGATGTCCGCCCCGGGGACGTGCCGCGGCGCGGACAGCCGGGTCCGCACGGCCTCCACGAGCGCGTCGCGCACGGCGTCGACCGCGCTGTCGGGATCGGCCGAAGGCGCCGCCACCGCCAGCGAGGCGACCGGTTCGTACCCGGCGATCTCGCGTGCCCCGGCGCGCAGGATCAGTGCATGCCCCGGAGGAATGCGCTTCACGCCGTCGTACGGCGTGGAGTCGTGAAGCGCGGCGGGCACGTCAGGGGCGGCCAGCAGCGCGGCGAGGTGCCCGAAGTCGAGGTTGGCCTCGATGAGGTCGGCCAGCGGCAGCGCGGCCGTCGCATACGCCGTACCGCCGGCCCAGGGGGTGTGGAACACCGGCCGCGCGCCCGCGAGGTCGCCGCAGACGGTGACCCTCCGGCCGACCTGCACGATCGCGGTGTAGCTCCCCGGCCAGGCGGTCAGATGCCGAAGTGCCCCGCCGCGCGCGGCGAACAGCGCGACGCGCAGCTGCTCGTCGGTGGCGCCGCAGATGCCGAGGACGGCGATGCGCGTCCGGTCGTCGGCCTTCACGACCCGCACCTCGTCGGGGCGCCAGTCACCGACCGCCCACAGCGGATCGGGGTCGCCCCACAGGAGTTGGGAGCCCACAGGATGCAGGGTCTCGCCGTCGGATCCCGTGGCGCCCGCCGAGCCGGCAGCGACGGCTCCCGCGGCGGTGCTGCTCCATCCCACCAACCACCGCATCGCCGCCTCCACAGGCTGTGGACAACCAGTGCACCGTACGAACCGGTTCACCATGCTGCCATGAAGGAAGCGTTCCAGAGTGTGCCCGCGCCGCTTGCGCTCCGCCGAACGCGCCCCGGCGGAGCCACCCACGCCACCCCGAACACCCACGAACGCCCCGAACTCCCCCATGCCACAAGAAGAGACGGGCGGAGGAGACGGCAGTGAAGACGGAAGGGAAGACAGAAGGGGAAGACGGCGGCGGAGGCGGCAAGAACAGAAGGGACGGTCAGGAGGCAAGGCACGTCAGCGACACGTCACCAGTACGACTGCGGCGCGAATGCGCCCCCGATTCACGCCCCAAATACGCCCGACGCGCCCTCAAGTACCGTGGTAGGAGGCCTGATACCCCATCACCGACGGGGTCGATTTTCGGCCAAATCCCTGTCACGCACGCAGCGTCGAACACTCTCCGTACAGGCTCTGCGTACCACCGCACGGTCGCGCAGTCCGGGAGACGGAGCACGCCTCCCGGACCGTTCCGCCGCCCGCGGGGATGGAGGCGGCGGCATCCCCCAGCCCACTGGATCCAGTACAGCGGGCCGACCCACGCAATGACCATGGAACCGCTCCCGCGATGGCCGGAGAAGAGCGCACAGGCAGGCGCACGGCCACACAGTGGGAGCACACCGCAACAGCCCGTATCTGAACCGCACTTCAGTACGGACCACAATCCCGCCAACCGGAACAATGCCCCTTAACGCTTGGGATGCGGCGAACTACGCTGGGTTTACGAATGCCGCGTGGTTATGCCAACGTCGGCAGCCGTCTGTGTCGAGGGGTGGCTCATGTCCAGGGAGCAACGCGGGCCGAACGAAAAACTCGGCGCCGTTCTCGCCCTCGCGGGAATCTCGAACGCAGGCCTCGCGCGGCGCGTCAACGATCTTGGCGCTCAGCGAGGACTGACGCTTCGCTATGACAAAACGTCGGTGGCGCGCTGGGTGTCGAAGGGCATGGTGCCGCAGGGTGCGGCGCCGCACCTCATCGCCGCCGCCATAGGCCAGAAGCTCGGCCGCCCGGTGCCGCTGCACGAGATCGGCCTGGCGGACGCGGACCCCGCGCCCGAAGTCGGCCTCGCCTTCCCGCGGGACGTCGGACAGGCGGTGAAGTCGGCGACGGAGCTGTACCGCCTCGACCTCGCAGGCCGCCGCGCCGGTTCCGGCGGCATCTGGCAGTCGCTGGCCGGATCGTTCGCGGTGAGCGCGTACGCAACGCCCGCCTCACGGTGGCTGATAACCCCGGCCGACAGTTCGGTCGCGCGTGATGTGGGCCCCGGCGAGGGCTCCGGCGCACCGCTCAAAGTCGGCCACAGCGATGTGCAGAAGCTGCGGGAGGCCGCCGAGGACGCCCGGCGCTGGGACTCCAAGTACGGCGGCGGCGACTGGCGTTCGTCGATGGTCCCCGAGTGCTTGAGGGTGGAGGCGGCCCCGCTCCTGCTCGGCTCCTACTCCGACGAGGTCGGCCGGGCCCTCTTCGGCGCCTCCGCCGAACTCACCCGGCTCGCGGGCTGGATGGCTTTCGACACGGGCCAGCAGGAAGCGGCCCAGCGCTACTACATCCAGGCGCTGCGCCTGGCCCGCGCGGCGGCGGACGTCCCCCTCGGGGGTTACGTCCTGGCCTCCATGTCCCTCCAGGCCACCTACCGCGGCTTCGGCGACGAGGGCGTGGACCTCGCCCAGGCCGCCCTGGAACGCAACCGCGGACTGGCGACGGCCCGCACCATGAGCTTCTTCCGCCTCGTCGAGGCCCGGGCACACGCGCGTGCGGGTGACGCCCAGGCGGCCGGCGGCGCCCTGAAGGCGGCCGAGAGCTGGCTGGAGCGCGCCCGCCCCGGCGACAACGACCCGAGCTGGCTCGGCTTCTACTCCTACGACCGCTTCGCCGCCGACGCGGCCGAGTGCTACCGCGACCTCAAGGCGCCCCGCCAGGTCCGCCGCTTCACGGAACAGGCCCTCTCCAAGCCCACCGAGGAGTTCGTCCGCTCCCACGGCCTGCGTCTGGTCGTCTCGGCGGTCGCCGAACTGGAGTCGGGCAACCTCGACGCGGCGTGCGAGCAGGGCGTACGGGCGGTGGAGGTCGCCGGGCGCATCTCCTCGGCCCGCACCACCGAGTACGTCAAGGATCTCCTGCACCGGCTGGAGCCGTACGGCGACGAACCACGCGTGGTCGAGCTGCGTGAGCGCGCCCGGCCGCTGCTGATGGCTCCGGCATAGCCGGGCAGGCATGCTGCCGTCCCCGCGTTTGAAGGCATTGTCAGTGGCGCAGTGCACTATCGAAGCGGGAGGTGGTGCAGGTGACCCGGGTGCCGGAGATCGCGTACGACTGTGACGTGCTGGTGATCGGCGGGGGGATCGTCGGCCTGTCGACGGCGTACGCGATCACACGCGCCGCACCGGGCACACACGTCACCGTCCTGGAGAAGGAACCGGGCCCGGCCCGGCACCAGACCGGCCGCAACAGCGGCGTCATCCACAGCGGCATCTACTACCGCCCCGGCTCCCTCAAGGCGCGCTACGCGGTGCGGGGCGCCGCCGAGATGGTCAAATTCTGCGCCGAGTACGGCATCCCGCACGCCGTCACCGGCAAGCTGATCGTCGCGACCGACCGCTCCGAGCTGCCCCGCCTGCACGCGCTCGTGCAGCGCGGCCGGGAGAACGGCATCCCGGTCCGTGAACTGGGCGCGTCCCAGATCGCGGAGTACGAGCCGGAGGTACGGGGCCTCGCCGCGATACACGTCGGTACGACGGGCATCTGCGACTTCGTCGCGGTCGCCCGCCAGCTGGCCCACGGCTCGGGCGCGGAGATCCGCTACGGCACGCGGGTCGTCCGCGTCGACCGCCGCCCCGAGCGGGGTGTCGCCGTGCTCACGGCCGCCGGGGATGTCGTACGCGGGCGGGTGCTGGTGAACTGCGCGGGCCTGTACAGCGACGAGATCGCCCGGCTGACCGGGGACGACCCGGACGTCCGGATCGTGCCGTTCCGGGGCGAGTACTACGAGCTGGCCAGACCGGAGCTGGTGCGGGGCCTGGTGTATCCGGTCCCCGACCCGGCGTTCCCGTTCCTCGGGGTGCATCTCACGCGCGGGATCGACGGGGGTGTCCACATCGGGCCCAATGCGGTGCCGGCGCTGGCCCGCGAGGGGTACGGGTGGGGGACGGTCCGGGTGCGGGAGCTGGGGTCGACGCTGGCCTGGCCGGGCTCCTGGCGGATCGCCCGTCGGCACTGGCGGTACGGGGCGGGGGAACTGCGGCGGTCGGTGTCCAAGGGGGCGTTCACGGAGGAGGTGCGGAGGTTGTTGCCCGGGGTGTCCGAGGACGACCTGGTGCCGACGGCGGCGGGGGTTCGGGCGCAGGCGGTGCTGCGTGACGGCACGCTGGTGGACGACTTCCTGATCCGCGAGGGGCCTCGCACGGTGCATGTTCTGAACGCGCCGTCTCCTGCGGCTACGGCGTCCTTGCCGATCGGCAGGGAGGTGGCGCGCAGGGCGTTGAGCGCGCGGTGACTGTCCGGCCGCTGGGGCTTCGAGGTGCTCGGCGTCAATTCCGAGGCCGGTTGTCAGGTGCTCGGCGTTGTTGCTGAGGCCCCGCAGCTAGGGTCTGTCGTTTGGATCAGGTCGCAGGGAAGCGACTGTTCTGCGCGGTGCCGGCGAGCGGGGTCTGGTGCGTGCCTCTGCAAGGCGGAGGAGGGCGTCGACGCGATGGGGGTCCCCCCTTGCTCGAGCGAAGTCGAGAG
>NZ_JBITJK010000072.1:0-17505 GCF_044459945.1 Streptomyces sp. NPDC050164 | reverse complement strand
CGTCCACCGCTCCGTCCAAGCCCTGGAACGCGACATCCGCGCCTGGCTCGCCGACTGGAACGAACACCCCAGGCCGTTCATCTGGACCAAGACCGTCGACGAGATCCTCGACAAAGTAGCCGCCTACTGCCGACGAATCTCCGACTCAGGTCACTAGGACTTGTCCGGCCGATCATGCTGGAGTCAGACCTGCCGCGAGTACCTGCGCCGTCGGAGCCTTGCCATGCGCCGCAAGTATCTTGCGGCGCATGGCAATGGCTGAACGTCGCCAATGCCAGTGTCCGCCGCGGCCCGCGCTCGAGCAGCACCCCTCGCGCAACCAGCCACGACGGTCGAGGCCGAGCACGTGACTGTGGAAGCGTGCTGCCTGGCGCGCTGCCTGACGCCCTGTCGGTGCTCAAATGGTGTGCAGCGAAATGTCACATCTGTAATCAGGGGTTTTCGGGTACCGGCAGCACGGGGTCACTGTCCCAGGCCGTGCGCAGCCGGTTCGTCTGACGCCTGGAGGGGGGCGGCCGTCTGGCATGCCTCGGGTGACGGACTGTGGCCGGTTTGGCGGGACTGGGGGATGTGTATGCGGATGCGGCCTTTGCCTGCTCTCTTCGCCTCGTACATGGCTTCATCGGCTTGGCGGAGGAGTTCGTCTGGTGTGACGCCCGGGAGGGCGAGTGTCATGCCGATGGAGGCTGAGACGAATGCCTCTTTGCCTGCGATCTGGTATGGCTGTGTCAGGGCAGACAGGATTCGCTCGGCGACGTCTTTGGCACGTGAGGGGTGTGTCCCGGCCTCTCCCTCCAGGAGGGCGGCGAACTCGTCACCGCCGAGGCGGGCCACGGTGTCTTCAGCACGTACGGATGCCTGGAGCCGACGAGCGGCGTGGATCAGGAGAGCGTCGCCCACCGCGTGTCCAGCCGAGTCGTTGACAGCCTTGAAGCCGTCCAGGTCCACGAAGAGCACTGCGGGTGGGGCTACGCGAATGGTTCGCTTCCGCAGGGCATGCGCGACTCGGTCGGCGAACAGGGCCCGGTTGGGCAGTCCGGTGAGCGCGTCGTGGAAGGCCAGGTGCTCGAGTTGTTCCCGCTGGATGACCCGGTCGGTCACATCGCGACTGCTGAAGATCATTCCCTCGGTGTGGTGGCTGACCGTCGACTCGACGTGGCGCCAACGTCCGTCGGCGTGGCGGACCCGGCAGGACACGCGGCGGCCCGGACCGGGGATGCTTGATGCGGCTTCCTGCCGCAGCGTCTCGACTGCTTGCATCAGCGGCGTCAGGTCGTCGGGGTGGCAGTACAGGGGCAGACGGGCACCCAGCAGGTCCTCAGGCCGGTAACCGAAGACGTGATGAGCGGCAGGACTGACGTAGAGCACGTGGCCGTCCAGGCTGACGATGGTAATCACGTCGCGGGTGCCGTCGACCAAGGCGCGGTAAAGCGCCTCCCGGGTGGTGGCTTCGCGAGTAATACGCAGGTGATCGGCGTGGATGATGCCCTGGCGGATACCGAGCGAGATAGGCAGCAAACCCGCCAGGACCAGCAGAACCATGTCGGTGCGGCCTCCGACCATGGTGTGAGCTGTCAAGGCCAGGACGCAGATGGCCACGGGCACGAAAGCGGCCACGACCCCGACAACGGGCATGATGCGCTGGTCGACGTCCACGACGCTGGTGCCTCCGGCCAGCCATGGGGCAACGGCGATGAGGAGCAGGCCAGTGATCGAGCAGGCCGCCGAGCAAGGAATGCCGTACCAGGTGCCGGGGGCGGGCATGAGGATGCGCAGCATGTCGCTTGCGGACAACGCGACGAGGGCCAGGACACCCACCGTTGTCGCTGTGCGCTCAGGACGCTTCAGGGAGTAGCGCAGTGCCACCAGAAGTCCAAAGACCAGGATGTCGGTCACCACGCGTGCTAGATCCTGCAAGGACCCGAAGGCATTGCCGCTTTGGTCGGCACGATGCAGCAGCAGCACCCAGCCCAGTGTGAGCAGGGAGCCGGCGATCATCCATCCGTCCAGGACTCGCCGCAGCCAGATCAGCGTCGTGCCGCCGTCCGCCACCGCGACGGCTAACCCGGCGACTCCCAGCACCAGACACAGTGTGATTCCGGTGGCCGCTAGCAGTTGGAGGACGAAGTGGAAGCCGCCAGCGGGGTTGCATCGAGAGGAAGGGAGCTGATTGACCACTAGGTGGTGAAGGCCACCCGCTGCCACAGACACCGCTAGGAGCGTAAGACGAAGGCGGACCCTTCCGGCGGCCGTCCTGGCACGCCCAAGCAGCGACAGGGCGGCTAGACCATGCGCAGCCGGCACTCCGACGCCGACTGGGAGGAACAGCACCGCCGTCGAGCTCGCGCTCATTGCGGCGGCAAGCACCGATGCCAGCCCCAGAGTCTTGCCCCACCCACATGCCGCCGATGACCAGCCGATACGAACGGCGTGCAACGAGCCCCACCAACCGGCCTGTCCCGGCCTCATGCGAACCCCCGACGGTCATCGAGCCCAAAGAGGGCAGGCACACCGTGTCTGTACTGCTCGTGCCGGATAAGAGCGTAGGAGGATGTCTAGCGCGTATCCTCATGAAAGCGGTAAGTTCACCTGAAAAACGGACGACCTCCCAGAGGCTGACACCCTGCCAGTTGGAGGTCAGCTGCAGAAGCTGTCTGATCACTCCGCCCTCTTGGCCGGTGCTCTCGCGAGCCACTACAAAAGAGATCTCACCCACCAGCCGAAGTTCGACAAGCAGGTGGAGGAGTCCGCCGAATCCCTCATGTTCGGCATCGGCCGCATCCTGGCCGGCCGGGACCTGGGCGTGAAGCGCACCGACACCACCTTCTGACGCTCGGGCACCCGCGTCCTGCCGAAAGTGGAGGGCCGCGTACGCCGCCGCTCCTACAAGCCCGGGTGGCGGCGCCTGTCCTTCCGTGTCGCGCTGGGGCCGGCGTCTGGGAGACCGGCTACCTGGCCACCCAGGATCTCGACACCACCGTGCAGACCGCCCAGAAGCTGTGGGACAACCGGGAGCAGGCCCTGGCCACTCTGGAGAGCGGCGGGATCGGCGCGGCATCCGTCCTGACCGTCGGCGGCGCGGCGTACATGGTGCTGACCCGCGAGCGCCGGGAGTTGATGCGTGAGTGGGTCGCCCCGCTGCACCAGGCGCTCGCCGTGCCGCTGGGGATCGCGGAGCAGACCGGCCCCCGCCGCTACCTCCACGTTCCGAAGAACTTCTCCGACGACGACGCGGAGATACGCGTCGACCTGCCCACCAGCTTGGGCTTCTCCCGCGACGTCGTCGCGGACCTCATCCCCCAGAAGCTCGCCCTGGAGGGCGTGACGTTCTCCTGGCACCCGGCAGGGCGCAAGCCGTACGTGCTGGCAAAGAAGACCCGCAAGTCCCCGAAGAAGGCCGTCTTCAAGGACCCAAGGTCCGCGAGCTGGTGGCCAAGGCACCGGAGTCTGCGCCCCTCCTCGGCATCGGCACCGGAGGCAAGACCGTCGCCGTCGACCTGAACGTGGAATCGCCCCACATCCTCGTCAACGCGAGTACGGGCGGCGGCAAGTCGGTGACCCTGCGCTGCATCACCTGCCAGATGCTCCACCACGGCTCGCAGGCGTTCATCCTCGACTACAAGCGGATCTCCCACCCCTGGGCACGCGGCATCCCGGGCGTCACCTGCACCGGCGGCGGCAGCACGACCGTCCTGCGCACCCTCACCGCCCAGTTCCAGGGCGCCCACGCCCTGGTCCTCGACGCCGCGCGGCTCTCCCACCTGTGGGCGAAGGAGCTGCCGACCGTGACGAGAGCGGGTTCGTCCTCGCTCGCGCCGGGGAGTAAGTTCCCAGTCTGGGAACGCGAGCCGCTCGGGGATCTTGGGGGCCCCTGGTAGGCCCCGACCGGTCGGCCGTCCCGCGCGACGGCCTTCAAGGCAGCGGGACGGAGCGCAGGGCGAGGTGGATCCGTGCCACGACGACGACGTGGCCTGCGTCGCCTCCGGGCACGATAAGCGCCGGGCGTTCGCCGTCCCAGGCCTGTGGCGGGGGCGGCGACATGCGTGGCGCCGCCGCTCCGGTCCCCTCGGGTCCGGCGCGCAGATCCATGCTGATCAGGCGGGATTTGGGGGGACCGTAGGCGTCGGTGAAGGTGACGAACCGTCTGTGGGCCAGGCCTGCCTCCTGTGAGGAGGTGGGGTAACTCCACAGCCTGCGGGGGTGTTCGAGGTCGTACGCGTTCCAGGCGCCGGCGCCTGGGTCCTCCGCGCTGTCCTCGTACAGGACCAGCACGCCGTTGGACGAGACCAGGCCGTTCTCGGGTTTCATGCCGCTGTCCTCGGCGGTGGCGAGCGGACGGAGGGTGGCGGGGGCGAGGCGTTGCAGGGGCGGGAAAGTGTCCGAGGCGGACACCGGGCTGCCGGTGCAGACCAGGTAGCCGCCACCGGAAAGGAGGCGGGGGCACTCGGTGCCTGGGGGAGTGGTCGCTTTCGGGGTGCCGGTGCGGGCGTCGCGGGCGGTGGCCTTGGTGCCGTCGGTGGTGTAGATCCGGCTGCCGAAGGCAGCGAGGCCGCCGTCGGGGTCCGCGTGGAGCTCCTCGCGCCAGATGAGAGAACCGTCGGACGCCCGGTACGCACCGAGGGCGAGGTCCGTGTCGTCGCCGCCGTCGCTCGGGGCGTCGAGCGCGTAGACGGTCCTGTCCGCGGCCACGAGGCCGACGGCCACCCGTCCGGCGGGCAGTTGCCGGGACCAGGCCTGTATGCCCGTGCGCAGGTTCGCGGCGCGCAGCACTCGTTCGGCACTAGTGAAGGCGCGTTCGTCGGCGGAGTCGAGGACGAGCGGGCCGCTCTTGCCGCCGCCGCTGCCAGGCACGGCCCAGTTGACGGTGCCGTCGGCCCGGGACCTACCGACGAGACCGCCCGAGGCGGTACTGCACACGACTTGGTGGGGCGTGGCACCGCAGGCCCCGGGCGCCTTCTCGGCGGAGAGCGAGCTCACCCAGGCACGCCACGGTCCGTCGACCGGCGAGGCCGACGCGGAGCGGACCGGGGAAGCGGTCGTGCCCCCGCCCTTGTCGGGCTGAGCGTCCCCGGCAGGCGCACACCCGCCCAGGACCAGACCCACCAGGGCGGCACCCGAGACGGCCACCACCCCTCGTATCCACCGCATCTGACGCATCAGCAGCCACCCCCGTGTGAAGGCCCATGGTCGCAGAAGGCTTGCAAGGTGGCGCGGTCGCTGTCCGAGCTGCGCGACGCCTGGTGGAAGTCGGCGATCCGGGCGTTCGGCGCCTGCACCATCTACCAGTTGGCGGAGCGGGCGCGGGCGGCGGCGGCGGTGTGGGCGCGGGTGTGGCCGGTGGTCGACGCTGCCCTGGCCGCCGTCGACGTCACGGCCGTGGTGTACGAGATTGGCGGCGGGTTCCGGCGCTGGCACCTGCTCGCCGAAGCCCGCCGCCACTTCGCCCACGTCCTGCGCGGTGTCGACCCCACGAACCCGGCCTGGACGAACAGATCGTGCAGACCGCCATGGGGGGGCTACACCCGCCCGATGGGCCGGATGATGACTGCCGATCTACGCGCTCTGTACCCGCACGATATCGAGGACCAGGCTGTGATCCGCCCGCTGACCGGCGCTCGGTCGGCGGCCCGCTACGAGAAGGCCCGCCTCGCTGCCAGCGTCTCTCGGGTGCTCGGCGAAGTACTGCTGGACGTCGTCGTACGAGGCGGTGCCGCCCAGTTCGACGATGCGCCGCAGTACCGTCCTGGCTCCGGGCATCAGGGACGCGATCACTTCGAATAGCGTCCAGCCCTCACCAAGTTCTCTTCGCTCAGGTCCTCCGGGCCGGGTCGGGGTTCGGAGGCCGGGGCGTCGGGCCAGTCGGAGGGCACGGCGGGGCGCAGCCCGTAGGCGGTCTGCACAGCGGCGAGCGCCTGCTCGTAGGTGTCCGTCTCGGTGTCGATCGTCAGCCGCATGTTGGCCCCTCCCTCAACGCTGTCGTCATCATGGCCGAACGCTCATGGCCCGTCGCCTCGTTGAACACGTCGGGGGCCGGCCTGCCACGGCTGCACCTGCTGCTCCCCGCCGTCCGCGACCGCCACGAGAGCATGCTTGAGCTGACTGCGGGCGTCCGGACGATCCGGTGCGGCGACCTCACTCCAGAAGGCGTGCGTGAGAGTCACGGCGGCGAGCTCGCGTTCTTCTTCCGCAGCGCGGCGCGATTTCCTGCTGCTCCTGCTCCGACCAGCTCGGCGAGTCCGGGTACGCGGGCGTCGTGGCGAGCCAGTAGTCCTCGGGACGTTGCCAGCCTTCCATCGGCTCGACGGAGTACGGCAGCCGCTCGTGCAGGGCGGTGAGGTCAGCCCGCTTGCCGATCGCTGCCCGGTGTCACGAACCTTGACGAGCGCGAGTTTGTGCCGCTGAAGTTCGATCCGGCTCGGGGACAGCAACTGCGCTGCACTTAGAAGATGATGTTTCCATGGCGGACAGTGCAGCGTTCTATGGGTTGGTCGGGGCACTAGGTGGCGCCTTAGTGGGGGCCGGAGCGGCTGTCGCCGTGCCTCTGCTCCAGAACAGAGGTGCGGCGCGCGCTCGCCGATCGGAGCTGGCCGAGGCTGAGGTCAACCGTCTGATCAAGATCCGTAGCAGTACTCGTGCAGTACTCCAGCTTCAGGCTCAAGCGGTTGACTCCCTGGCGGCCGGACGAGAGATCTCACCTGACAGCTTCGCGGCCGACATGTCTGCTGCCTTCTCTGAGCTGCGGGAAGCAGCGGACGTCGTCCTCATCGACGGTCTTGTGTTGCCGCAGTCCAGGGATTGGTCGCCTACGGCTTATGGATATAGCCCGCCGAGCCCGCCGCCCCGTAGGCGAGTGCTGAGGGGCACGCCCGACCGGCTCAACCAGGAAACCTTCACATCCCCGCTTGTGGTGGCCTTCCAGCGCCTCGATGAGGACATCCACTCCGCTCTGAACTCCCCGGTGGGACGTGGCCCCGGTGATCACCGGGAACATCACGACCCGGAAGCGGTCGACGAGTCCGGCTCGTAGCAGGGACCGGCACAGGCTGAGGCTGCCGATCGTGCTGAGGAGCCCCGAGCCACTCGACTTCATGGCGCGGACCGCCTCGACGGCGTCGTCGCGGACAAGCGTGGAGTCGGCCCACGTCAGTGGCTCCTCGAGTGAGGAGGAGAACACCACCTTGGACGCTTGCGTGAGCTCGTCGACGGACGCCTCTTCTTCGGGCCTGAACTCGTTTTGGCCATTCGGGACCTCGCCTGCGGCGAAGCCCGACATCAGGCGGTAGGTGTTCGCTCCCATCAGGTAGGTGACCTCGGGCTGCTCACCGAGCCATGCGAGGTACTCCGGGCCCTCGAGGCCCCAGAACCCGGGCCATCCCTCTCCCGATGCGTGGCCGTCTAGGGAGGTGATGAAGTCGACGAGAAGCTCTGACATGGCGGTGTCCTTTCCTAGGGTGTCACGAGCTTGGACTGGCCGGGAGCCACAAACTCATCGGCCGCGCTGTGGAGTAACGAGAAAACCCATGACGCTGCAGCCGATCAGGTCGGCGGAGCGGCACTGCTTCGGAGGGCCCGAGGCCTACATGATTGCGCTATGCACGCACTTGGGTAATGATCTCCACGCGACTGGGAATGGCGGTTTGAGTTCTGTCAAAGCCCCAGCTCAGCCCCACCCGCGAACGGCCCACCCCGCTCTACTGGGTGATGGGTGAGGCCTCGCTGCCCGACGTCGACAGCGCGTGCTTCATCCACTCACCTGCGACGGCGGCGGAGCACTTCCGTGAGTACGGCCCCGCTCCGAGGTCACCCCGTCCAGCTTGCAGGAGTTCCTCGAACAGCTCGGCCGCCGGATCGCGAACCAGACCTAATCATCGGCCGAGGACAAACGGACCCCTGCCCCAGGAGGTCATTCCACAGCTGGGGAATCGCGAGCAGGTGTGGGGACACCCCTGAGCAGGGGGTGGCCAATTTCAAAGAGCGCCATCACCCCTCGCCACCACCCGAGCACGCGCTGAGGAACCCGCCAAGGCTGGCTGACACCTGCCCTCCCACGCCGAGAGGTGGAGTCACCTACTCACCGGCGCGGGCCACGAGCAGCGGCTGGAAAAAGCCCGTCTCCTGCGGCATCCGCCACTCGAGGTCGACGAACCCGGCCTCGGCTGCGAGGCCGGCCAGCCGGTCTTGGCCGAGTGCCCAGTAAGTAGTACGGCGGACCTGGACGCGCCATTCGCCGCCTGCCGGAAGGAGTTGGAAGTGCTCCAGGTCGTAGTGCTCGCCGTCGTCGTGCCAGTGCCAGAGCTGGAAGGTGACGGTCCGTTCTTCGTCCTCGGCGCAGTCGACGTTCCTGTGGACTTGAGGAGGCGTCGAAGCCGGGCGGTCGCGCAACAGGTCGTCGTAGTGGCGTGTGCTGACCAGCAGCAGGCCGTCGGGACGCAGCACGCGGCGCATCTCTGCCAGGGCGGCGTGCACATCCTGTTCAGTCAGCAGGTGAGGCAGTGAGTTGTCGGCGCAGACGACTGTGTCGAACCGGCCATCAGGAAAGGGGAGGCGTCGCATGTTGGCAGCGGCCGTGCGCAGGCTCAGGTTCCGGCGGGCGGCCTCACGGGCAGCGCGGGCGGCGGCGCGGGGGCTGAGGTCGGTCCCGGTGACCCGGTGCCCGCGCAGCGCCAGACCGATGGCCTGCGTGCCGATGCCGCAGGAACAGTCGAGGACCGCCGCGCGCTCTTGACCGATCAGGGCGTCTAGGGCGCCCCCCCTGCCGACGGATGCTCGCGTCCCAGTCTGGATAGATCAGGTGGTAGTCGTCAGCCAGTTCGTCGTAGAAGTGCGCCACCGATGTCTCGGGCATGGCCCGAGATTACTGTGCCTGTTCCCCGGAGGGGCCGGTCATCCCCGTGATCGGCGCGAACGCCCTCACTGACGACCTTGCCGTCATTTCCCATGAACATCTGCGAGCGTGCTGATCGCCAACTGCTGTTGAAACTCATCGACAAACGCTGTTGCTGAACGTGAACGAAGCCAACAGGTCTCATTCGCCAGCTCAGCCGGCTTCGCCGGTGACAACTATCGCGCTTCGGCTCATTATTGTGACTGAGCGCCATGGTTGGCCAGTTAGCGGCCTTCTTGGCCAGCCTTAGCGTTCACGGTCGACGACACTCGGACGGACTTGATCATCGCTCCGAGTTCAAGCGGTCACGACATTGAAGGCCGGGAAAACCTTCGGCTGCACATCGGCGAATCCGAGGTCTCGCAGGATCGGAAGGATGGTCTCACCGAACCGGTTGAAGGACTCCTCGGAGTCCCAGACATCCGTCACATGCCAACCGGTCGGGCTGGGGCCTGCAATGTGGGCGATGAGACCGGGGACGGGCCAGTCCGAACTGGCCTTGACCAGTCCGCGTCCCTTGTTCAGTTTGTTTGTGCCTTCTTCGTACTGGGCCTGGGTCATGCCGGGCACGTCAAACACAGCGATGATGGCCATGATCACTCCGTCTCATTGAGGGGCCTCGGGTTCTCCCAGTCGACCGTCTCAACGATTCGACCGCGCGTTGAGGCGCTCCATCCGGAGGAGGGGCCATCTCGGCTCTGGGGCTCCGAGCGGGCCACCTGCACCGCTCAGACTGACCAACTGTGGCACTCAGTCACACTTATTCGCGGGCCGTCGTACAGCGCTCTGGCGGCGGCCCGCACCCTATTCCGCATCCCGAATGCGAGGCCCTGATGAGCAGCCCCTGGCCGCCCCGGCGCACTCCCGCCGTCCCGTTCCCCGCGCGGCCGCGCCCCGTGAGCCGGTCGCCCACGCCCGCATCGGCCGGCGTGTGGTCCGCCGCCGCGCGAAGGGCATGGACGCGGCCGCCGTCGCGGCGGCCCTCGAGGACGCCCGGTTCGACGCGCGCCAGGACTCCCGCCACGAGCACCTGGCCGACGACACCCGCGGCCGGGCGGAGCTCGCGGAATGGGAGCGCATCGACCAGCTGCTCGCCGCCGCTCCCTCCGGCACCGTCTACGACCCGGACACCGACGGCGTCGTCCAGGAGGAGCTCGCCGCCGAAGCCGCGGCCGCCGCAGCCCGGGAAACCGAGCTGCGCGAAGCCGCCCAGATCGCGGCCCGCGCCGATGAGCTCCAGGGGCGTTGTCACGTTGTTGGGTACGTGACGGTCTGACGGCGCGGCGGGGCATGGTGGGCCTGGGGTCCGGGCGTGTGCTCAGGCCGTGGTGGGCTGGTCGGCAGTGCCGGTGATCTGGTCCCAGATCACGAAGCGGACGGTCATTTCGGCGCGGTGGTCGGAGGCTGTCCTGAGGTGGCGGCGGGGCCGGAAGTGGGGTGAGATGCCGCTGAACGCGGACAGGTACAGCTGGGCGCCACCGGTACTGCGGAAGCCCTTCATCGCGTGTTCGCGCTGCCGGGTGGGCTGGTGGCTGTTCTCGGCCCGGTTGTTCAGGCCCTTGTGGGAGCGGCGCTCGACCGAGGGCATGACCTCACGGTGAGCGGCGCCGTATGAGCGCAGCTTGTCGGTGACGACCACCCGGGGCACCATGTGGGTCTTCTTCATCAGTTTGCGGAAAAACCGCCTGGCCGCGGCGGTGTCCCGCCGGTTCTGCACGAGGACGTCCAGGACGTTGCCGTCGGCGTCCACGGCCCGCCACAGGTACCGCTGCTCGCCGTTGACCTTGATGAAGACCTCGTCCAGGTGCCACTTGTCCCCGGGACGGGGCTGGCGGCGCAGTCCGTTGGCGTAGGCCTGGCCGAACTTGGCGCACCAGCGGCGGACGGTCTCGTAGGAGACGACGACACCGCGTTGGAGCATCAGCTCCTCGACCTCGCGGAGTGACAGCGGGAGCGGTGGTACAGCTACACGCAGTGGGAGATGATCTCGACTGGGTATCGGTGCCCCTTGTACGACGGCGGCGCGCTGTCCACGGACGACCCTTTCCAGCGTGATCAACCCGAAGATCATCCCACCCGGACAGCCAACGTGACAGTGTCACGTCTGGAACTCCAGCTGCGGCGCGAGCGGCTGCTGAAGGCCGCTGGGGTCTCACGCCCTGGAACTGGTCTGCGCCCCAGCGACATGGCGCGTTGTCCAGCAGCAGTGCCAATACGGGTTCAGCCACTACAAGACCTTCCCCTACGAGACCGTCTCCCAGGTGCCTGACGAGGATGGCTTCCTTCATGTAGAGCTGGAAGGGGCCGATCTGCCGCGACTGGTCCAGTGCACCTACCTCGCCCGGTTCACCATGATCGACGCTGCTCGCGGCGCTGTGTGCCGACGCGTCTGGGATGCCACGGGCGCGGTACTGGACTGCATCGACCTGGAAGCTCCCGACGGCAAGCAGCTGCCCCCCATCCTCTTGGACGCCCGTCTGGGCACCAGCTGACCTGCTCGCCTGTCGACAGCAAGAGACCCCGGAGGACTGCTCCTCCGGGGTCTCTCTGTGCTTTGAGTGTCCGGCCGGTTCAGAGGTCGTTTTCGTCCTTGGGGTGCGCTTTACTCCTGCATCTTTCGATGCCGGGTCGTTGTTCCGGTGGAGCTGCTGGAGTGAGTGCGGCGGATGTGTCTCATGGGGTGACGGCTGGGGCGGACGATGGCTTACGCCTGTCTCGTCCCAAGGCGCCCGTCGCGTGGTCCGTGCTCCCGTTGCTTGCGGTGTACCTCTGGGGGCGCACGCCCCTGGCCAGCGGTATCTCGGTCGTGGCCGAACGTCATCCGTATCCGAGTGATTTGTCCGATGCCCGCTGGGCGTTGATCGAGCCGGTGCTGAGCGCCTGGCGGGCCGAGCGTCGCCGGCATGCCCTGGACATCGGACGCCCGCCCGAGCATGATCTGCGCGAGATCATGAACGCGATCACGATGCCTCGCCGCAGCCCGCGGGGGCGAGGAGGAGTGGGACCTGTACTGGATACGGCTACCGCTGACGGCGTCGACGAAGCGATTGCACAGGCCCGCTCCCACCCCGAGGGTGCCACCTCGTACGCGGCGCCGCACATCGCCGAGCTGCTCGCCGGCGCCGGACGTACTGAGGAGGCCGTCGCCGTCCTCGAACAGCACGCCTCCGCGAACAGCCATGACCTGGCCGGCTACCTCATCGACCTCGGCCGCGTCGAGGACGCCCTGGCCATCCTCCAGCGGCGCACCCCCGGCCGTCCGAGCTGTCGGACGGCCCCTGGCACGACGATCCCCCGTTCTGAGCTTGTCGTTTATCCAGTTCGGCGGGGTTTGGTGCCCCTCTTGTGATGGGCGGGGCGGGCGTATGCCTCGCCCGTCGTGAGGACACGACCGCGGAACTCACCGGAACCGGAGAACTGGCACTGGTCGCCTGATCGCAGCCCCAGACCGAGCGTCCAAGGTCGGTCACGTGAAACGCGGCCGCGCGGAGACCATCACGCGGAGGAGCGGGGGTGGTTCTGGTCGCGCCAGGCCCGAGGCGAGGTTCCGTATGCCTGTTTGAAGATCTTGCTGAAGTGGGTCGCGTCCACGAAGCCCCAACTCCGTCCTATCGCTGCGATGGTCCGCAGTCGGCCGTTCGGGCCGGCCAGCTCTCGCCTGCATTCGGCCAGGCGGCGGGCACGGATCCAGTCTCCGAGGCTGATGCCCGACCGGGACAGCACCGCGTAGAGGTGACGTACGGAGATGCCGTGTGCGGCGGCGATCCGTGCCGCCGACAGATCGGGATCAGCCAGGTGCGCCCGGATGTAATGAGTGATCCGACGACTGAGTGTCGCCTCCAACGGTTCTCTGGCCAGGCTGGAGTTACCGTGCTGGGACGCCAAGACGGCACGGAGCAGTTCGATGCTGGGTTCCACGACGGCGTCGGCGTGCACGCCCTGGTGCATGTCGTCGCTGACGGCCAGTTGGGAGAAGTAGGTGAAGGCGAGGCGCGCAATGGGGTTGTCGGGTCCCAGGGGGACCGCGGTGATGTCTCGTAGCAACCGCTCGGGGAGCGCGAGTGCCGCGCGGGGGAAACGGAAGAAATGGTCGTCGATTCCCTCGTCGAAGACAAGTGTGTAGGGGGTGTTCGATTCGTAGACGGCGAAGTCTCCTGGCCTCAGCAGGCACTGGCGACCGTTCTGCACCACCAGGCTGGTGCCCCTCGTCTGAAGGCTGAGGAAGACGGCCGGCTCCTCGTCCTTTCGGGCCAGCCGCTCCGTCCGACGGAGAGTGGCCGCGGTCGCCCGCGCCGAACAGATCCTGAGGGGCCCAACGGCGTCGAACCCCACGCGAACGGAGATGTCCTCAGCCGGAGGACGGTGATCGATATCGACCGCCACCATGGATTCCCACAGCGCGTGCCGGAGCACTTCCTCCCGGTCCTGCGGCGCCATGAACGCGGTGTCCAGGACCGGGCTCATGAGGCAGACCTGCGTCTGCATCGGTCATAAAACCGGCCTGACAGTACCCTGGCCCGTTCCCCCACAAGTCCCCCTCGACACGGACGGTCCGAGCATCAGTTTGGCTGGATTCCCTCTCGCTGTGCAACAGCTTCGACGGACACACACAGGGCCTGAGCTTGTTCCGCTTTGACGGACACCATCGGTGTGGTGGTCAGGCTGCGAGTGCGGTCTCGTATTCGGCGGGACTGCGATAGCCGAGGCTGCTGTGCAGACGGTGCAAGTTGTACCAGCCCTCGATGAAATCGAAGATCGCGGTCCGGGCGACGGCCCGGCTGGGCCAGGAGACGGCGCCGAGCGACTCCCTCTTGATGGTGGCGAAGAACGACTCGGCGAGTGCGTTGTCCCAGCACTGTCCGGTGCGGCCGACCGACAGGCGTTCCTCCAACTGGTCTGTGAGTGCGGCGCATTGCTGGCTGGGGTACTGACAGCCACGATCCGAGTGAAAGATCACCGGCCGGGTGGGACGGCGCTTCCGACAGGCGGTCGTAAGGGCATCGGCGACCAGATCGGTCCGCAGGTGGTCGGCCGTCGCCCAGCCGACTACGCGACGGGAGGCGATGTCGATGACGGTGGCCAGATAGAGCCAGCCCTCCTCCGTGGCGATGTAGGTGATGTCGCCGCACCAGCGGGCATCCAGGCCAGCGGGGTCGGGCTGGAAGTCCCGGACGACGAGATCGGGCCGCAGAGCAGCTCGTGGGTCAGGGATCGTCGTCAGGTGCCGTCGTCTGCGGTGTCGGCCCTGCAGGCCGGCAGCCCGCATCAGCCGCGCGACACGTCGGCGGCCGCATCCGGCGCCTGTCCGCTTGAGCACGGCATGGACGCGCGGGGCACCGTAGGTTCCCCGCGATCTCGTGTGGACGTCGGCGATCTGTTCCGCCAGCTCGGCGTCACGGACCGCGCGGGGACCAGGCTTGGCAGCGCGGCGGGCATAGAAGGCGGTCCGGGAGACCTTCAGCAGCTCACACGCTCGTTTGACGCTGTGACCTGCACGCTTCTCCGCCTCGATGAACGGGTGCACCGTCACCGGGTCTCCTTGATGCTCCTATATCAAGCGGCCAGGCTCATGGGCGTTTCTGGTAGCGGGTTGAGGGGTTGGCCGAGGTCGGCTTGGTCGGCGAGCAACGCTCGGTAGACGCGGTCGGAGATGCGACGCCGCAGCAGACGCAGGGCCTCCGTCTTGGTCTTGCCGGCGGTGAGTTGCTTGGCGAAGTAGGCGGCGCCTTCGCCGTCGCCTCGCACCTGGGTCACAGCGATCATGTGGAGAGCGTGGTTGACGGTGCGATTGCCGCCCCGGTTGAGCCGGACGCGGACCTTGTTGCCTGACCAGACGGGGATCGGGGCAGTGCCGTTGAACCGGGCGAAGGCGGCCTTGGAGACGAACCGAGTGGCGTCGGCGGCCTCTCCGATGATGACCGCGGCACCCAGAACGCCGCAGCCGGGGATCGCCAGCAGATGCGGTGCTCGGGCGGCGACCAAACGACTGATCTGGCTCTCCAGCGCGTTGATGCGTTCCGAGAGACGGCGGCAGTCCGCCACCAGTTCGGCAGCGATGGCCGCGAGCGTCCCGCGATGCTGGATCAAGGCTTGGGCCAGGTGGTCCAGGATGCACAGGCGACGCAGACCACGAGAGGCCACGGCCAGCTCCGGGTCGAGTTCGTGCAGGAACCAGCGCAGCTTGTTGCCGATCGCGGTGCGCTGGGCCACGAGCGATCGCCGATGGTCGACCAACAGTTTGATGTCCCGGCTCGGCCCGTCCAGGCACGCCTTGGGCAGGTCGGGCTCGCGCAAAGCGACCCGTGCCACCGCCTCAGCGTCGATCGGGTCGGACTTCCCGCGCTCCCGGGCCGAGCGCCGTGCGCCGGCCATCAGCCGGGTGTGCACCCGCATCACCGCGTGCCCACTGTTGAGTAGGTCGGCCTCGAACCGGCGGGTCAAGTGGCGGCAGTCCTCGACTGCTACCAACACCGGACCGAAGCCGTGCAGCCAGGCCAGCGCCTTGAGATGGCCAGCGGGCCTGGCGGCCACGGTCAGTTCCGCCAGCTGCTTGCCCAGCGGATCGACTGCCACCAGCGTGTGCGTGTTCTTGTGTCCGTCTATCCCGACGACAATCAACGTGCCTCCCTGCGACGATGCCGGATGCTCAGGGCGATCGTCCGGTGCCGGGGGCACGCCTCAATCGGGCCAGCGGCACGCTCCTATCAAGCCACACCGCACCGGACGGCCTGCGACCCGCGGGCGGCACATCGCCGACAAGCCACCGCCGTACGGGGCAGCGAAGAAACGAGCCAGCCCGCCGGTCGACAAGATCCTGCCACCAGAGGGCGGCACATCAAGGACCAACCACCAAAGGCGGCTTCGGCCCGTGTCCACCCGCCGATTGCCAACAGCCTGACATTGACGCGAAGAAAGCCGTGGCCCGCTTGAGGATGTCGACGTCCTTACGCAGACGGCGGTTCTCCCGCCGCAGCGCGGCCAGTTCCTCGCGTTCGCTGCTGGTCAGGCCGTCCCGCTCGCCCGCATCGACCTCGGCCTGCTTCACCCAGTCACGCACCGCGGTCTCGGTCAGATCGAAGTCCTTGGCGATCTGACCGACCGAGCGGTCACCCCGTCGGCACAGCTCGACGATCTCCGCCTTGAACTCCGGCGTGAACGAGCGACGAGGGCGAGGCTTCTTCTTCCCCATGCTCTCCATGATGGACATCCTCCCGGGGCTGAACCCCTGATCTCGGATGTCCGTCAAAGCGGATCAAGCCCACCCTGCCATCCACTGAGCCGGTGAGCCTGTCGGGGCCGGGCGAAGTGGACCGTCTTACTTCAGCCGTTGCGGGCCGTGCTGTGGCGGGCGGTGATGGTTCGGGCTGCGGTGCGTAGGGCGGTGACGGTGGGTTTGTCACGGTCTTGGGTGCGCCATGCGAGGGCGGTCCAGCAGGGGGCGAGGTCGGTGACCTCGGCGTAGGCAACGCCGTGGCGTTGGTAGAGCCATCGGGAGGGTTCTGGGGGGAACTGGATGCCCTCGCCGAGGCCGATGGCGGTCAGGGCGGGTTCCCACTCGGTGGTCTGATGGTCGGTGTAGAGGACGGGGGCGCCGTCGGGTCTGGGGTCGACTGACCAGAAGTCCCGCCAGGCCTTGGGAATCCTCGGTGACCAGCCGACGACCGGCCGGTCGGCCAGCTGCTCCAGGGACAGTGGTCCCCGGTCGGCAAGGGGGTCGCGGTTGTGCAAGCACACGATGCGGTCCATGGTGGCCAGGCGGTGGGTCTGAACACCTGGCGGTACGGGCGGGAAGAATGGACCAAGTCGAAGACCACGTAGTGCGCCGGCCACTGGCGCGCCGCCTCGGCCGCACCTGACCCGCGCCGCGCGAGACGCTGCTGCAGCCGCTCGAACGCCAGCCGGTCCCGCTCCCACACCACCAGCTCGCCGTTTATGTGGGCTACCACATCTGTCTCATCAACGGTCTGTCCTTCCAGCAAAAGTAGGAAGGGATGAGGAGTAGTCCTACCGCCACCAGCGCTCGCGCGCGTTGCCGCGTTCGGTGTCCTCCTCGACGAAACCGGCCGCGCCCAGCTGCCGGAGGTGGTAACTGGCCGTACCGGAAGGGGAAGGCCCTCGTGCCTCAGCTCCGGGATGGTTAGTGGAGCCGGACTCAATGATCGGCGATCCATTGCCCCAGGGGGAACGCGGCGAGCGAGGCTGGCCACCCCTCGCCCCAAGTTGGGTGTCCCGCCTCGCCGAGAGCGACCTCGGCACGAGCCGGGCCGGGGCGGTCGACGTGCCCATGTTCACCGACGTCATCACCGACATCGAAAACAACCTCGACCTCCAACAGCACAAACCCGACGGGCCACATTGCGTCCATGTCTTACCGCCGTCCGTGGAGCGGTCGACCCACGTGGCGTCCCCGGCCGTGTACCCCCAGTTGACACTGGCGAAGGAGTGATCGCTGAGATTTTCGTTGACGAGGGCTACGGGCTCCCGCTCCGCCAGCTCCGGATCGTTGAACCAGGTCGTCCGGTGAAGGCCTAGATGTGCTGTCCCGGGACGTTGGTGACGGGCGACACGCCTTGAGTGGTCCTTGAACGGGGTGAGGGCCCCTGGTTTCGGTGTGGATTGCG
>NZ_JBITJK010000071.1:0-22661 GCF_044459945.1 Streptomyces sp. NPDC050164 | reverse complement strand
CCAACCACTGATCGTCCGAAAGGTCCCCACGCCCCACACCGAGATCATCACGGCCTGAGGCGTGTTCAGGAGCTCAGTTCAAAAACACGCCCTAGTTGAGGTACTGACAGGTGGAACGCGGGGTGTAGACGCCGTGCCCGGCGTGCCCGGTGTACTCCCGCTCGGTGATGACGGGTACGCCGCGCGAGAGGACCGTCTCGACCCGGCCCGTGACGTGTTTGCCCTCGTACGCCGAGTAGTCGACGTTCATGTGGTGCTCTGAAGCCGACATGACCTGCTCGGCGTGCGGGTCGTAGATGACGACGTCGGCGTCGGCGCCCGGCGCGATGGTGCCCTTCTGCGGGTAGAGGCCGAACATCCGGGCCGGGGTGGCGCAGGCGATCTCGATCCAGCGGCGGCGCGAGATGTGCCCGTCGAGGACCGCCTGGTGGAGCAGGTCCATACGGTTCTCGACGCCCGGGAGGCCGTTGGGGATCTTGGAGAAGTCGCCCCGGCCGAGTTCCTTCTGGCCCACGAAGCAGAAGGGGCAGTGGTCGGTGGAGACGACCTGGAGGTCGTTCGTCCGCAGCCCCTGCCACAGTTTGGCCTGGTGCTCGCGGGGCCTGAGCGGGGTGCTGCACACGTACTTCGCGCCCTCGAAGTCCGGCTCGGCGAGGTTGTCGGTGGACAGGAACAGGTACTGCGGGCAGGTCTCCCCGAAGACGTTCAGCCCCTCGTCGCGGGCCCGGGCCAGCTCGGCGACCGCCTCCATCGCCGAGACGTGCACGACGTACAGGGGCGCGCCCGCGACCTGTGCGAGCTTGATGGCGCGGTGAGTGGCCTCCGCCTCCAGCAGGGCCTTGCGGACCTCGCCGTGGTAGCGCGGGTCGGTCTCGCCCCGGGCCAGCGCCTGCTCGACCAGGACGTCGATCGCGATGCCGTTCTCGGCGTGCATCATGATCAGGCCGCCGTTCTCGGCGGAGCGCTGCATGGCGCGCAGGATCTGGCCGTCGTCGCTGTAGAAGACGCCCGGGTAGGCCATGAACTGCTTGAAGGAGGTGACACCTTCCTCGATCAGCAGGTCCATTTCCTTGAGCGTCTCCTGGTTCACGTCGGAGACGATCATGTGGAAGCCGTAGTCGATGGCGCAGTTGCCCTCCGCCTTGGCGTGCCAGGTGTCCAGGCCCTCGCGCAGGCCGTGCCCGACCCTCTGCACGGCGAAGTCGATGATCGTGGTCGTGCCGCCCCAGGCGGCGGCGCGGGTGCCGGTTTCGAAGGTGTCGGAGGCGAAGGTGCCGCCGAAGGGCAGCTCCATGTGGGTGTGGGCGTCGACGCCGCCGGGGATGACGTACTTTCCGGTGGCGTCGATCGTCCGCTCTGCGGTGAAGGCCTCGGCGGCGGGGGTGCCGGAGGTGGCGAGGGCGGCGATTCGGCCGTCCTCGATCAGGACGTCGGCGTGGATCTCGTCGGATGCGGTGATGACGAGGCCGCCGCGGATGACTGTACGGCTGCTCATGTCGTGGTCGCTCCTCGCTGTGGGTTGGTGCGGGTTGTGGGTGACTGGTCGCGCCCGCGCGGCGGTAGCCGCATGTCGAATGCAGCCCCGCGCCCCTTAAGGACGATGCAGCCCAGGCACGCTCTCAGGGAGCTGTCAGCGGTCCGTAGGCCCCCGGCGCGCGGTCCCTGTAGAACTGCCAGCGGTCGCGGACCTCTCGGAGCTTGGCCATGTCCAGGTCGCGGACCACCAGCTCGGGCTCCTTGTCGCTCGCCACCTCGCCGACGAACTGGGCCTCCGGGTCGACGAAGTACGACGTCCCGTAGAAGTCGTTGTCGCCGTACTCCTCCACCCCCACCCGGTTGATCGCGCCGACGAAGTACTCGTTGGCGACCGCCGCGGCCGGCTGCTCCAGCTGCCAGAGGTAGCCGGACAGGCCGCGCGAGGTGGCCGAGGGGTTGAAGACGATCTCGGCGCCCGCGAGGCCGAGCGCCCGCCAGCCCTCGGGGAAGTGGCGGTCGTAGCAGATGTAGACGCCGACCCTGCCCACGGCGGTCTCGAAGATCGGCCAGCCGCTGTTGCCCGGGCGGAAGTAGAACTTCTCCCAGAAGCCCCGGACCTGCGGGATGTGGGTCTTGCGGTACTTGCCGAGGTAGGAGCCGTCCGCGTCGATCACGGCGGCGGTGTTGTAGAGGACGCCAGGCTGTTCTTCCTCGTACATCGGCAGGACCAGGACGATGCCCAGCTCCTTGGCGAGGGCCTGGAAGCGGCGGACGATCGGGCCCTCGGGGATCTGCTCGGCGTACTCGTAGAAGGCCGGGTCCTGGACCTGGCAGAAGTACGGTCCGTAGAACAGCTCTTGGAAACAGAGGACTTGGGCCCCCTGCGCGGCGGCGTCGCGGGCCGCCTGCTCGTGGACCTGGATCATCGACTCCTTGTCGCCCGTCCAGGCGGTCTGGAAGACGGCGGCACGGATCACTCGGCTCATCGGGACCTCCGGTCGCTCGGTGTGCCGTGAGCCTAGGAAGCCGGGACGTGCTCTTTGAGTTGCACCGTGTCACGTCTGAGGGCGTGCGGCGTGTCACCGTGTCACTCTGCCGTGAGCCCATGTTTCACCGCCGTTTTCCCAGGTGGTCGGGTGTTTCACTGCTGTTGCGCGTCGTGCGCGAGGAGTGCGATGTGCACCGAGGCGGCCTGCTCGAAGTCGTCGAGGTCCACCCCGAGACGGACCTGTATGACTTCCAGGCGGCGGTAGAGGGCGGGCCGCGAGACGTGGTGGAGCTGGGCGGTCCGGGACTTGTTGCGGCCGGTGGCGAGGTAGGTGCGCAGGACGGACAGCAGGTCCTCGTCGGTCTCGCGCAGCAGTCCGTCCAGCTCCCGCTCCGCGAAGGACTGCACGTGCGGGTCGTCGCGCAGCAGGCGGATCAGGCCCCGCAGGTGGACGTCCCGCAGGCGGACGACCGGTGGGAGAACGAGGGCGGCGGCGGAGTCGGCGACGGCGTCCGCCACGTGCTGGGCCTCGCGCAGTCCGGCCGGTACGTCGTCCCAGACGACCCGGGGGTCGGCCGCGGCGACCACCGTGCGGGCCGGGCCGGACTCGGTGCGCAGCCGGGCCGCGAAGTGCGCGGCGAGCGCGTCCGCGTCCTGGTCGCGGGGGAGGCTGAGCAGCACGGCGGTGGCTCCGTCGGCCAGTTCGGCGACCAGCCCGGGCAGGCCCAGCAGACGCAGCAGCCGGTCGAGTCGGGCGGTGTCTGTGTCTCGGACGGCCAGCGGCACGAACGTCCGGCGGTTGACCGGCAGCCCGGCCGCGCGTGCCCGGGGCAGCAGCTGCCGCGCCGGTACGATGCCGCTGACCAGGTCGGTCAGCAGGCTCTGCGCGGACTGCTCCTCCCAGGAGCAGGCGGCGCCGCCGCCGAGCATGCGGTGCAGGACCAGGGCCTCGGCGGCGCGGTCGGCCAGCAGCCGTCCGGTGGCGGTGTCGCCCCGGTAGCCGCACAGCACGATCCGGCCCCACCGCTCCCCGCGTCCGCCCAGCTCGGCCCGGATCCAGCCGTCGCCCTCGGTGCCGCCGGCCTGGCGGGCTATGCGCTCCCAGTCGCGCAGCACGTCGTCCACCGCCGGCCGCTCCCCCGCCGTGCCGAGGACGCGGTGGGCGAGGTTGGTGACGACGACCGGGCAGGCGCTGTGCCGGGCGACCTCGTCGAGCAGGCGTTGCAGCGGGGCGCCCGCGGTGATGAGGGCGGTGAGTTCGGTGCGGACGGCCTCGGAGAGGCTGACGGCGGCGAACTTGCGCCGCACGAGCCGCGACTGGACCTCCTCGGTCAGCTCGGCGAAGGGGAAGGGCCGGTGCAGGACGACCATCGGCAGTCCGCAGCGCTCGGCCGCCCGGCGCATCACGTCCGGTGCGGCGGGGAAGGCGCGGCCCAGTCCGAGGACGACGGCGGCGGCTTCCGCGCGGTGCAGCGACCGGACGTACTCGGCCTGCTTGTCCTCGTCGCCGGCGAGCAGCACGCCGGTGGTGAGGACCATCTCGCCGCCGCTGAGCATCACGCCGACGTCGGCGGCCTCGGCGACGTGCACCCAGCGCACCGGCCGGTCGAGATGGCTCGCGCCGGCCACCACCTCGGGCTCCCCGGCGAGCACCCGCTCCAGGGCGAGGACCTGCCGGACCGACAGCGCGGGCCCCAGGGAATCCAAGGTGATGGTCATCGTGCCGTTCCCTTGTTCAGTTCACTGCTACTGGATGCTCCTCAGAGCGTTCTCGAAGATCGCGGCGCCTTCCTCGGCCTCCGCGACGTTGAGGGACAGCGGCGGGGCGACGCGCAGGGCGCTGGTGTTGTGGCCGCCGCCCTTGCCGATCAGCAGGCCGCCCTCGCGGGCCGCCTCCAGGACGGCCGCCGCGGCCTGCGGGTCGGCCTCGTCGGTCCCCGGCCTGGTGATCTCGATGCCGATCATCAGCCCGCGGCCGCGCACCTCCCGTACGGCCGGCACGTGCGCGGCGGCGGCCCGCAGCCGCTCGATGAGCAGGCCGCCGACGCGCCGGGAGTTGCCCTGGAGGTCGTGTTCCAGCAGGTAGTTGAGGTTGGCGAGGCCCGCCGCCATGGTGATCTGGGTGCCGCCGAACGTGGAGATGCTGTTGGCGTCGAGGCAGTTCATGATCTCGGAGCGGGCGACGACACCGCCGATGGACATGCCGTTGCCGATGCCCTTGGCGAAGGTCATGATGTCCGGCGGTCCGTTGCGCCCGTGGGCCTGCCAGCCCCAGAAGTGCTCGCCGGTGCGGCCCCAGCCGGTCTGCACCTCGTCGGCGATCCACAGGACGCCGCGCTCGTGCAGCACCTCGCGGAAGGCGGCGTACAGACCGTCGGGGGGTGAGGTGAAGCCGCCGACGCCCTGGATGGGTTCGGCGATCAGCGCGGCCGGCGGGCGGGTGTGCCCGAGCAGGTCGACGAGGTCGTCGACGCAGGCGGCGATGAAGTCGTCGTCGCCGAGATGGGCGTACGGGCCGCGGGTGCGCATGCCGCCGTGGACGTACAGCGTCTGGAGCGGGGACAGCGAGGTCGGGGACCAGCCGCGGTTGCCGGTGATGCCGACCGAGCTGAAGGAGCGGCCGTGGTAGCTGTTGCGCATCGCCAGGATCGTGTTGCTGCGCCGGTACGTCGTGGCGAGCAGCAGGGCGGTGTCGTTGGCCTCGGTCCCGGAGGTGGTGAAGAAGACGCGGGCGTCCGGGATGCCGCTCAACTGGGCGACCCGCTCGGCGAGTTCGACCATCGGCCGGTTGAGGTAGAGGGTCGAGGAGTGGATGATCCGCCCGGCCTGCTCGCTCACCGCCTTGGTCACCTCGGGCAGGGCGTGCGCGGTCATCGTGGTGAGGATGCCGCCGAAGAAGTCGAGGTACCGGTTGCCGTGGGCGTCCCAGACGTGGCGGCCCTCGCCGTGGGTGATCTCGAGGGGGTCCTCGTAGTAGAGGGCGAGCCAGTCGGGGAGCACGGCCCGGTGGCGGCCCAGCAGGTCGTCGGTCACGGCTGCACCAGTCCTTCGTAGGCGTCGGGGCGGCGGTCGCGGTAGAAGGCCCACGTCTGCCGCACTTCTTCGATGAGGTCGAGGTCGAGGTCCCGGATCACGAGCTCCTCCTGGCTGTCGCTGGCGAGGTCGCCCACGAACTGCCCGCGGGGGTCGACGAAGTAGCTCGTCCCGTAGAAGTCGTTGTCGCCGTACTCCTCCTGTCCGACGCGGTTGATCGCGGCGATGTAGTACGCGTTGGCGACGGCGGCCGCGGGCTGCTCCAGCCGCCACAGGTGGGACGACAGGCTCCGGTGGGTGGCGGAGGGGTTGTAGACCAACTGGGCTCCGGACAGGCCGAGTTGCCGCCAGCCCTCCGGGAAGTGGCGGTCGTAGCAGATGTAGACGCCGACCTTGCCGGCCGCCGTGTCGAAGACGGGCCAGCCGAGGTTGCCGGGCTTGAAGTAGTACTTCTCGCGGAAACCCTTGAGCTGCGGGATGTGGTGCTTGCGGTACTTGCCGAGGTAGGTGCCGTCGGCGTCGATCACGGCAGCGGTGTTGTAGTAGAAGCCGGGCTGCTCCGCCTCGAAGACCGGCGCGACGATCACCATGCCGGTCTCGCGCGCGAGCGCCCGCATGCGCCGCACGGTCGGCCCGTCGGGCACGGGCTCGGCCCAGCGGTAGTGTTCCGGCTCCTCGACCTGACAGAAGTAGGGGCTGTTGAAGACTTCCTGGAAACCGATGATCTTCGCGCCCCGGCGGGCCGCCTCGCGGGCGTGCTCCTCGTGTTTCGCCACCATGGACTCGGTGTCGCCGGTCCAGGTGGCCTGGACCAGGGCGGCACGTACGACGTTGGCCATGAGCTGCTCCTTCGACGCGACGTCAGCGCCTCTACGCCCGTAGAAGCGGGCCGTAGAGCCACGAACGTAAGCCTCCGGCCCGGGCTTGCCAAGACCATCGTCGCCAACCCGCGGTGCCGGGCGCGATTCGCACTCCTGTGGGTGAGTCGCCGGGGGCACGACATGCCCGGTCAGGCAGGGAATCCGGCGACCCGGAGGGCGTGGAGGAGGTCCCAGCGGCGCTCCTCCGACACGCCCTGGGCGGCCTCCAGCAGGAGCGGTACGAGAGTCTGCGGACCGGGCTCGGCGCTGCGGGCCGCCTCCTCGGGGGTGCGGACCCTGACGTACGCGTCGAGCAGCGCGCGTACCTCGCGGTGACGCCCCTCGGCGACGAGTCCGAGGACGGCCTGTCCGACCTCGCCCGGGGGCCGGGCGACCCCCTGCCGCAGGATCTGCTGCCCGTCGGCCACGCGCCCGGCCGCGCCCAGCGCGTCCGCCGCGGCGACCAGCCGCCCGGCGGGCAGCGAGGCGGCCTCCCAGAGCAGGGTCTGCCAGTCCGCGCCCAGCCCGGCCCGCTCCAGCTCGTCCGCGAGCAGCGGAAACCGGGCCGGGGTCCAGGACGTGGCCTCGACCAGCAGGGCATGCGCCTCGCCGCTGCGTCCCTCCTTCCGCAGCCGCGCGAGGGCCTCGACGGCCTGCACGACATCCCTGCGCTCCGCCACACCCCCGACGGCCACGCCCGGCGGCTGCGCCGCCCGCTCCTCCCCCACCTCTTCGGCGGCCCCCGCGAACCGCGCACCACGCGGTGTACGGCGGCCCGTCACGGGGGCGGGCTCGGGGAGCACCGGATTGGCAGCGGACGGCACGACGACGGGCGCGGCGTCCTCTTCGACCATCCCGGCGAAACGGGCACTGCCGCGACGGCGCTTGCGTTGCTTGGGGGTGGCGGGCTGGGGGGCTGCGGGCTCGGAATCGGCCGGGGCCGGGTCGGCGAAGGCGCCGGGCGTGACGGCGGCTGCGGTTTCCCGGGATGTGCGGTCGGTTCGGGGCGGGGTTTGGAAGGCGCCGGCAGCACCGCCGACTGCGGCTTCCCGGGACGTGACCCCGCCCGCCGAATACTCGGCGTCGCTGGCATCAACTCGGCGGACCGGAGCCCCGAACTCCCCGGACGCCCCACCGGCCGCAGCCTCCCGAGAGGCGGCCCCGCCCACCGGATACTCGCGGTCCTGGGCATCGGCCCGGCGCTCCGCCTCCGCGCCGGCGTCCGCATGCCGGGGGTCATCACGACCGGCGGCACCCGTCACGGCTGACGTCGGCTCGGCCCGGTGCCAGGGCGTGGCCGGCATCCCGGGGTCGTACGGGCCGCCAGAGGCTGATCGCATACGGCCCCGGTCCGACACCGGGCCACCACCCGCATACCCGCGACCGCCGTCCGACACCGAACCGCCACCCGCATACCCGCGACCGCCGTCCGACACCGGACCGTCACCCGCATACCCGCGACCGCCGTCCCCTTGACCACCCTCCTCCGCCGCCGCACCGGACCTCGCCCCCGCACCGGATCCCGGCCGCGAACCCCCGTCCGCCCCCGCGAAGCCCCCGCCGTTCGGCCTGCGCCACGCGCCCGACCAGGTGCCGTCGTCGTCCGGGGACCCACCGCCGCGCGGGCCGCGCCCGCTTGAAGCCGCGTCCTGCGCCGCGCCCGCGCCGCGGGACATACCCGCGGCAGCCCCCGGCACACCACCACCCCGACCGCCCCCGGGACCCCACGCTCCGTGGGACACACCCCGCTCGCGGCGGTCCAAGTCGGCCATCCGCGCCCGGAGTTCCGCGCAGCGCGCTGTCGCGCGTTCGTGGTCGTCGTGGGCCCAGGCGAGGTCGAGGCGGAGGGTGTCGGCCTGTTCGCGGGTGGTGGCGGTGGCGAGGAGTCGGGTCAGGTCCGCCTGGCGTTCGGCGGCGTATTTCTGTTCACGGAGCATGACGTCGAGCCGGTCCCCGAGGGCGTCGCGGCCGCCGGGCCGGGCGTCGTACGCGGCGAGCGCGTCGGCATGCAGGGACCGGGCGCGTTCCGTCTCCGGACCCGCGCCCCCCGGGCCGTACTGCCCGGCGAGGTCCTGCAACAGCGCCTCGATCACGTCCCAGGGCGGCATCTCACGCCCGTCGAGACACGCCCGCATGCCCTCGGGGTCACGCTGCCAGAACACCGCGCACCAGCCGCCGGACGGGTCCAGGCGTGCCAGCAGACCATCCAGGTAATGCGCGAACTCCCGTACTTCATCCGGGAGCCGATCCGCCGCCATCGCTCAACTCCCGCCCGACCGGAGCACTCCGCCCAGTAGGCAACACCAGCCGTGTTACGGCAGTGCTACAGGCAGTTTTCACATGGGGCGCAGGAACCTCAGCGCCGCGCCGTCAGACCGGCACCAGCACGCACTGTCCGGCCAGCTCGTCCATCGACAGCCCGAGCGTGCCCGCCAGCGCGGCCACCGTGAAGAAGGCCGGGGTCGGAGCCCGCCCGGTCTCGATCTTGCGGAGGGTCTCCGGGGAGATGCCGGCGCTCGCCGCGACCTCCGTCATGCTCCGGTCGCCACGGGCCGCGCGCAGGAGCCGGCCGAGCCGCTCGCCGCGTTCGCGCTCTTCGGGGGTGAGAGGGGTGCGCACCATGCCCCCCATTCTAATACCGGTATAGTAATTGGCATGGTTGAGCTGAAGACCGATGCGTCGATCGACGCCATGTACGAGGCGGGCCAGGTCGTCGCCCGCGCCCTGACGGCCGCGCAGAAGGCCGCCGACGTGGGCGTCTCCCTGCTGGAACTGGACGAGGTGGCGCACGACGTACTGCGCGAGGCGGGCGCGACGTCGCCCTTCCTGGGCTACCGGCCGTCCTTCGCGCCGACCCCCTTCCCCGCCGTCCTGTGCGTCTCGGTCAACGACGCGATCGTGCACGGCGTCCCGGGCCGCTACCGGCTGCGCGACGGCGACCTGGTCTCCATCGACTTCGGCGCCGAACTGGGCGGGTGGGTCGGCGACTCGGCGCTCAGCTTCGTCGTGGGCACCCCGCGCCGGGCCGACCTGCGCCTGATCGAGACCGCCGAGCGGGCTCTCGCGGCCGGCATCGATGCCGCCGTCGTCGGCAACCGCATCGGCGACATCGCCCACGCGATCGGCACGGTCTGCCGCGCCGCGGGCTACGGCATCCCGGACGGCTTCGGCGGCCACGGCATCGGCCGCCGTATGCACGAGGACCCGTCGGTGCCGAACGAGGGCCGCCCGGGGCGCGGGATGCGGCTGCGGCACGGCATGGTGCTGGCGATCGAGCCCATGGTCATCGCAGGCGGCACGGACGGCTTCCACGCGGCTCTCGACGGCTGGACCCTGAAGACGGACGACGGCTCCCGCGCGGCCCACGCGGAGCACACGGTGGCGATCACGGAGTCGGGACCGAGGATCCTGACCGCGCGCTGAAGAACGCCGGGATCCCCAGGTATGTCCCGAAGGTGCCCCTTGTCCACGATCGTGCGAAGGTGTTCTACGAGCGCGCCCCAGGTGTAACGGGCTGCCACCCGGGTTACCCGACCCCGGCACGTCGACCAGCGAGGGCGTCCCCCGCCCGCGCGCCGGGGACGCCGGGAACGGAAGGCCCATGAGCAGCGGCTTCACCAGCCCGGAGGGCTACGGCTCGGATCCCTTCGGAGAATTCCTCGCACGCTTCTTCGGCGGACCGCGTCCGGGCCCCCGGCAGATCGACATCGGCCGGCTGCTCAGCCAGCCGGCCCGGGAGCTCGTCCGCGGCGCCGCGCAGTACGCCGCGGAGCACGGCAGCCGGGACCTCGACACGGAACACCTGCTGCGGGCGGCGCTGGCCACCGAGCCCACCCGGACCCTGCTCAGCAAGGCCGGCGCGAACCCCGACTCGCTGGCGTCGCAGATCGACGAGCGGTCGGGTCCGGCCCAGCACACCTCGGACGACGCACCGCCGCCGACCGCGCTGTCGCTCACCCCGGCCGCCAAGCGCGCCCTGCTGGACGCGCACGACATGGCCCGGGCCCGCGGCTACGGCTACATCGGGCCGGAGCACGTGCTCAGCGCCTTGGCCTCGAATCCCGACTCGGCCGCCGGGCACATCCTGAACGCGGCCCGCTTCGCCCCCTCCAGCCCGCCCGAGGCGCCGGAGCCCCCGCAGGCCGAGCGGCCTCGCCCGACGAACACGCCGACCCTCGACAAGTACGGCCGTGACCTCACCGAACTGGCCCGGCAGGGCCGTATCGACCCGGTGATCGGCCGGGACCAGGAGATCGAGCAGACCGTCGAGGTCCTCTCCCGCCGAGGCAAGAACAACCCGGTGCTGATCGGTGACGCGGGCGTCGGCAAGACCGCCATCGTGGAGGGGCTGGCGCAACGCATCTCCGAGGGGGACGTGCCCGACGTGCTGACCGGGCGGCGCGTGGTCGCCCTGGACCTGACGGGAGTGGTCGCGGGCACGCGCTACCGGGGTGACTTCGAGGAGCGGATGAACAACATCGTGGGCGAGATCCGCGCCCACTCCGAGCAGCTGATCATCTTCATCGACGAGCTGCACACGGTCGTGGGTGCCGGTGCCGGTGGCGGCGACGGCAGCTCGATGGACGCGGGCAACATCCTCAAGCCGGCCCTCGCCCGCGGCGAGCTGCACATCGTGGGCGCCACCACGCTGGAGGAGTACCGCCGGATCGAGAAGGACGCGGCGCTGGCCCGCCGCTTCCAGCCGATCATGGTGCCGGAGCCGACTGCGGCGGACGCGATCGAGATCCTGCGCGGCCTCCAGGACCGCTACGAGGCCCACCACCAGGTCCGCTACACCGACGAGGCGCTGGTCGCCGCCGTGGAGCTGTCCGACCGCTACCTCACCGACCGCCGGCTGCCGGACAAGGCGATCGACCTGATCGACCAGGCCGGCGCCCGGGTCCGGCTGCGCGCCCGCACCAAGGGCACCGACGTACGGACCATGGAGCGGGAGCTGGAGCAGCTGACCCGGGACAAGGACCAGGCGGTCGCGGACGAGCAGTACGAGCAGGCCACCCAGTTGCGCGACCGGATCGTGGACCTGAAGCTGCGGATCACCCAGGCGGGCGGCGACCACGAGATCGACGAGGGCCAGGACCTGGTGGTCGAGGCCGAGGCGATCGCCGAGGTGGTGTCCCGGCAGACCGGCATCCCGGTCAGCAGCCTCACCCAGGAGGAGAAGGACCGCCTGCTGCACCTGGAGGAGCATCTGCACGAGCGGGTGGTCGGCCAGGACGAGGCCGTGCGGGTCGTCTCGGACGCCGTGCTGCGCTCCCGCGCCGGGCTGGCCAGCTCCGACCGGCCGATCGGCAGCTTCCTGTTCCTCGGCCCGACAGGCGTCGGCAAGACCGAACTGGCCCGGGCGCTCGCCGAGGCCCTGTTCGGCAGCGAGGACCGCATGGTCCGCCTCGACATGAGCGAGTACCAGGAGCGGCACACCGTCAGCCGCCTCGTCGGCGCCCCGCCCGGCTACGTCGGCCACGAGGAGGCCGGCCAGCTCACCGAGGTCGTCCGCAGGCACCCGTACTCGCTGCTCCTGCTGGACGAGGTGGAGAAGGCCCACCCCGACGTCTTCAACATCCTGCTGCAGGTCCTCGACGACGGGCGCCTCACCGACTCCCAGGGCCGCACGGTCGACTTCACCAACACCGTCATCGTGATGACCAGCAACCTCGGTTCCGAGGCGATCACCCGCCGCGGCGCCTCCGTGGGCTTCGCGTCGGGCGGCGCCGACGCGGACGAGGAGGCCCGGCGCGAACAGATCCTGCGCCCCCTGCGCGAGCACTTCCGCCCCGAGTTCCTCAACCGCATCGACGAGATCGTCGTCTTCCGCCAGCTCAGCACGGAACAGCTGCGCCGGATCACCAACCTCCTGCTGGATCGCACCCGCTCCCTGGTACAGGGCAAGGGCATCACGGTTACCTTCACCGACCGGGCGGTGGAATGGCTGGCCGAAAGCGGCTACCAGCCGGAGTACGGCGCCCGCCCGCTGCGCCGCACGATCCAGCGCGAGGTCGACAACGAGCTGTCCCGGCTGTTGTTGGACGGCAGGGTCGCGGAGGGCGGCCAGGTGACGGTGGACGTCGAGGACGGCCGTCTGGCCTTCCGCACGCAGAGTGCGGCAGCACCCCGCTAGGGTCCTGCGCCGGCCAGTAGTTGAGCAGCTCGTCCATCATCGAGAGGTACTCCTCAAGGAGCGCACTCAAGCAAGTTCCGGACTCAGGAGCGGACATGAGAGGGGCCGTTCGTCAGGTCGTCCGCCGAGGAAGGGTAAGCCAGAGTGCCGTGGAGCGGGCGCAGAGCTCGCCGTCACGGGTGGCGATGGCGCTTCCCACCGTGTGCTTGCGGCCTGCCTTGGAGATGACCCAGCCGAAGGTGATGTGACCTTCGCCCAGGACGACCGGCTTCGTCACGGTCGTCGCCAGGTAGGCCGTCACGGTCTCGTCCGGCGCATCGCTGAACAGGCGGCAGGCCCAGCCACCGGGGCAGTCGAGGGCGCCCCAGATGTGCTCGGCGGGCAACTCGTCGCTCCCAGGGGCAAGCTCCGGGTCCGGCGTCCATGTGGTGGCCACCAGGGATCGTTCGGGCAGCAGCGAGAAGGTCTGCCGCAGGCCCTGGCCGGGGGCCCGGTCCCCGCCACAGCCGAAGCAGTCGCCTCGGTAGAACGGCGAGTCGGTCAGCGGGTGCTGCTTTTCGGCCATACGGACGTCTGCCCAGGAGGGGACGGACGGCGGCAGAACTACCGTTTCGCACTCCTGGGCAGTGAGGAGAGTGCCCTCCGCGTCGGCCAGTTCGTAGCCGTTGTCCACGGCGGCTCGCAGGCTCACGGGGTGTCCGAGGGGCATGGGTCGCCGGAAGCTCACTTTTACCGAGTCGCCCAATAGCTTCCGAGAGAGCATTCCTGCCGCATAGCCGCCGAATCCCACGCCGGGAAATCCGTAGACGTGATTCGGCACCACCACTTCAGCCGAATCCGTCTGACGGCGCTGTGTCATTGGTTACTCCCGAGGTCAATGCGTATCGGGATCGCTGACGCGCTGTTCGCTGACGTGCCGTGGAGGTCTGTTCGCTGACGTGCCCTTGGGAGTGCTCAGTTGGTATGGCCGCGCACGGTCACCGTGATCGCGTGGATGGCGTCAATCGTGCATGAGGAGCCCCTTCACCTCAACCCCCGGCTGAGCGGAGGCCCCCGCTCACGCCGACTGATGTGGACCGAGCAGGGGCGTGACCTGCCCGAGCAGTACGGACCGTGGAGAACGGCATGAACCTCACCGGCCGTGGTGGCCGACGGCGCCTAGGAACGCCTGCTGCTGCAGGTCCAGGCCGCGGCCGACGCAGGCGATATCGACTGGGACGTCGCGACGTACCTGGCACCCGCACCGATCCGCCGCCTGCTCCTCACCAGCAGACTCAAGGAAGGAGGGCGAGTTGGCGTGATTGGGCGACAAGCACGCCTCGCGAGTCCCAGATGTCGCAATCCTCTTCATGAAAGCCGCCGGCCACGTGACGGGTGTTGATCTGGCAAGCCAGCCACCCCGGGGCAGGTCGATCCCGCAAGTGGATGGTCAGTTCAAGAGTGGCCGAGGGCATTTCTCCCAACTCCATGATCGCGGGATACGCCGCGTCGGCCAGGAACGGCAGACTCACAAGGTCGGGTTGGCGGCCATCGGCGAACCGCATCCAGAACGTCATGCTGGGGTCACCGCTGGGCTGTCCATGTAGCCAGCCAGGTGGTTGAGCAGTCCGATATTCGACCCGGTCTGCGACCGTGATGCCGGGCAGTTCGATTCCGGCAAGTGGATCGGAGAGATCGTCCGGCGATGGTAGGTCCGGCATCTCCGCCAGCGACAGACTACGCCCGTCCGCCTGGTCGAAGTCGGTGAATGTCGCCACGATCCGCAGGATCTCCTGGCCCCCTTGGCACATCCGTGCTTCGCGAGTGGAGGTTCGGCGCCCTTCCCTGACCGACTCCACCTGGATCTCGGCCGACCCCGGTGATCCCGGCCGGAGGAAGAACGCCGAGGCCACCAGCGGATCTGGATGGGCAGAGCGCTCGTGCAGGGCGCGCATCCCAACGGCCATGAGATAGCCACCGTTGGGGTTACCGCTGGTGGTGTTCCAGCGATCGGTGAGCTGAGCCGTGCAGCTCGCCTCACCGGCCCAGTTGAGCCGGGTGTCCTGGTCGAAATCGTGCTCGATGGTCTGCCGCATGAGACAGAAGCTACTCAACAAGCATCTGGGTCCGCACATGATCGGCCGGACAGGTGTGACTGAAGCTTCTGATCAGCATCGACAATGCAGCGCAGGGTGCTCGGCATGGTGCGGGTGCGGCTCCGCCGCGTGGGCGCGGCCGGCGCCCACGCGGCACAGAAGGAGCTCAGCGCGCAGGCCGCACCACCATGGCCGATCCCCCGCCCCGCCGCTCGGTCTCGGCGGCGGCCAGCCACTTCCCACCGGGAAGCCGCTGCACTCCCGTCGCCGCACCGATCTCGGGGTTGGGCTTGAAGTCGTGCCCGATCGCTTCGAGCTGCTTCCTCACGCCACTGTCGTAGAGCCCCGGTTCCAGCTCGGTCTGCGCGGCATTGCGCTGACTGCCCCGGGGCGCGGCGATCGCGTCAACGAGGGGCAGGCCCCGGTCCACGAACCCGGTGAGCGTCTGCAGAACGGTCGTGATGATCGTCGCGCCGCCCGGCGACCCCAGCGCCACCACGGGCTGGTGGTGCCGATCCAGCACGATCGTCGGCGACATGGACGACCGCGGCCGCTTCCCCGGCCCCGGCAGGTTCGGGTCGTGCACGGCGGGATTCGCCGGGGTGAAGGAGAAGTCCGTCAGCTCGTTGTTGAGCAGGAATCCCCGTCCCGGCACGGTGATCCCGCTGCCACCCGTCTGCTCGATGGTGAGCGTGTAGGCGACGACGTTCCCCCACTTGTCGGCCACCGTCAGATGCGTCGTGCTGTCGCCCTCGTACGTCGTCGGAGCGGCCGTACCGCCGGAGCCACACCGCGCGGGGTTGCGCGGATCGCCCGGCGCCAGCGGACTCTTCAGCACCGCGTCGTCCTTGATCAGACACTCGCGCGAGTCGGCGAAACGCTGCGACAGCAGTTCCTTCGTCGGTACGTCCTCGAAGGCCGGGTCGCCCACCCAGCGACCCCGGTCCGCGAAGGCGATCCGGCTGGCCTCGATGTAGCGGTGCAGATACTGCGCCTGGCTCGCCTTCGACAGGTCGGTCCGCTCCAGGATGTTGAGCGCCTCGCCGACCGTCGTACCGCCGGAGGAGGACGGCGCCATGGAGTAGACGCCGAGGCCGCGATAGGAGGACCTGGTCGGAGCCTGGAGCTTGGTGCGGTAGGCCGCCAGGTCCTTCGCGGACAGGTCGCCCGGCCGGGCGTTCCAGCCCGAGTCGGGGTCCACCGGCGGCTTGTTGACCGTCTCGACGATGTCCCGCCCGAGCGAGCCGCGGTAGAGCGCGCCGACGCCCTTGCGGGCCAGCTCCGCGTAGGTGCGGGCGAGGTCGGGGTTCTTGAAGGTGGAGCCGACGACGGGGAGCCGCCCGCCGGGCAGGAAAAGCTTGGCGGTGTCCGGGAAGTAGCGGAAGCGGGTCTCGTTGGACGCCGTCTGCGACCGGAAGGTCTCGTCGACCGTGAAGCCGTCACGGGCGAGCCGCTCGGCCGGCTTCAGGACGCCGGCGAGCGGCTTGCTGCCCCACTTGTCCAGCGCCGTCCGCCAGGTGGCGGGCGTGCCCGGGGTGCCGACGCTCAGGCCGCTGCTGACGGCCTGGGCGAAGGGGACGGGCTTGCCGTTCTCGACGAACAGGTTTTTGTCGGCGGTCAGCGGGGCGGTCTCGCGGCCGTCGATGGTGTGGACCGTGCGGGACTTGGCGTTGTAGTAGACGAAGTAGCCGCCACCGCCGACGCCGGCCGAGTAGGGCTCGGTGACGCCGAGCGCGGCGGCCGTGGCGACGGCCGCGTCGACGGCGTTGCCGCCCTTGCGCAGGACCTCGATCCCGGCGGCGGAGGCGTCCGGGTCGACGCTGGAGACGGCGCCGCCGTAGCCGACGGCCAGGGGGGTCTTCTCACCGCCGGTGCTCTGCGCGGCGGGCGGCGCCGCCGCTCCCACCGACACCACGGCGGCCGAAACCACCAGGACCGTCAGATTCCGTGCGACAGGGCGACGCATCCGCACCTCCAGTAAAAGGCCGTCCGCGCAGCTTAATTCATCGCCATGGCCGCGTCAGGAATGCGTCGAACACCGGTGCGTCGGGCCCGCTAGCATGCGCGCCCATGAATGACGACGTGCGCAACATCGTCCTGGGGGTGGTCGCGGCGGGTATCAGCGCCGCGCTGGGCTGGCTCGCCCGTACCTTTTTGTGGAAGCGGAGACTCCGGCGCAAGCAGGCCTTCTTCGGACTGCCCGAGAACTCCGAGTCACTGCTTGTCGTCAACCGCGATCCGGCCGCCACCGAGCCGGCGGTCCACCGCTTCGACGTGTACGCGCTCCTGGAACTCTCCGCACTGATCAAGGGCTGCGGTGCGCACCTCCACGTGCTCACCCAGGACACGGCTCATCAGGGCTTCGGCGAACGCACCGAGTTCTGCGTGGGCGGCCCGGGATCGAACCGGCGCATGATGGCGCACATGGCGGCCATGCTGCCCGGCGTGCGCGTCAACATCGACGCCGAACCGGGGCCGGACCGGGGCGCCTTCCAGATCGGCGGTGAGCGCTACCGCATGGATCCGGGCATCACGGAGTACGTCCTGCTGGCCCGGCTCACCGCCGGCGACCGCCGCGAGTCCCGACCCGTGTTTCTGTTCTGCGGCCAGCGGGCCATCACCAACCAGGCCGCCACCCGCTACCTCGCACGCAACCACGAGCGGCTGGCCCGCAAGTACGGCAACAACTCGTTCGTGCTGCTGCTGAAGGTGATCAACTCGCAGGCGTACGGTCCGGACGTCGTCGAGATGATGGAGGACGTGACCCGCGCGGCACAGACGCCGCTGCCCGCCCCGGCTCCACGCAACAGCCACCGGGCCCCCTGAAGTCCTCCGCTTCTCAACAATCGTTACTGGCACGTAACTTACCGACGGGTTACCACCGGTAAGGGGGCGAGTTACCGTCTGGTCACTTTGCACTTACACGAGTGAGGAGTGACCCGTGGGACACCACCGCAAGGCCCTGCGCACCACCGCCGTAGGCGCCGTCTCGGCGACCCTGGTCGCCGGCACAGCCCTCGGACTCGCCCCCACCGCACAGTCGGCACCGAACCCGATCCGGTTCGTCGACATCACCGGCGACGGCGGCACCGTCCTCAAGGCCAACGTCGTCACCCCGGCCGGCGCCGACGGCACGCACCGCTACCCGCTGCTCGTCATGCCCACGAGCTGGGGTCTGCCCCAGGTCGAGTATCTGGCCCAGGCCCAGAAGCTCGCCGACTCCGGGTACGTCGTCGTCACCTACAACGTGCGCGGCTTCTGGCAGTCGGGCGGCGAGATAGAAGTCGCGGGCCCGCCCGACACAGCCGACGCCTCGAAAGTCATCGACTGGGCGCTCGCCAACACCCCCTCGGACGCCGGGCACATCGGCATGGCGGGCGTCTCCTACGGCGCCGGCATCAGCCTGCTCACCGCCGCGCACGACAAACGGGTCCGCGCGGTCGCCTCGCTGAGCGGCTGGGCCGACCTGATCGGCTCGATCTACTCCGGGCGCACCCAGCACGTCCAGGCCGCCGCCCTGCTGGACGGCGCGAGCCTGGTCACGGGCCGGCAGAGCGCCGAACTCCGGCAGGTCTTCGACGACTTCTACGCCTCGAACCTGGCGAAGGAGCCGGAACTCATCGCCTGGGGGAAGAAACGTTCCGCTGCGACCTACGTCGACCAGATCAACAAGAACGGCGCGGCGATCATGCTCGCCAACGCCTGGGGCGACACGGTCTTCCCGCCCAACCAGTACGCCGACTTCTACGAGAAGCTGCCCGGCCCGAAGCGGCTGGAGATGCGCCCCGGAGACCACGCCACCGCCGAGCTGACCGGCCTGTTCGGGCTGCCCAACGACGTGTGGAAGGACACCGAGCGCTGGTTCGACCACTACCTCAGGGGCGAGGACAACGGCATCGACCGCGAACAGCCCGTCCAGCTCAAATCCCGCTCCGCGGGCGGCTACGAGGGCTACCCGGACTGGAAGTCGGTCGGCGCGACGAAGCGGAAGATCGACCTCGCGGGCACGACGACGATCCGTACGAACGTGAACTCGGGGGCCGACGGCGGAGTCGTCTTCCTGTCGAACATCCTCGACCAGGTGGCCCAGCTGCCCCCGGTCGCCTCCATCCCGCTGCTCCCCCGCCGCTGGGCCGCCGTGTGGCAGTCGGAGAAGTACGCCACGGCCCAACAGGTGCGCGGCACGGCGAAGTTGCACACGACCCTCACCCCGACCAAGGAGAGCGGCACCCTCGTCGCCTACCTGTACGACGTGGGGCCGCTCGGCCTCGGCAAGCTGGTCGCCGGCGCGCCGTACACCTTCCACGGGCGCACTCCCCAAAAGCCGTTCGGCGTCGACCTGGAGCTGTACTCCACGGCCTACGACGTCCCGGCCGGGCATCGCCTCGCCCTGGTCGTCGACACGGTCGACCCGCTCTACATCGAGCACAACCCGTCCGGCGCGCAGCTGACCTTCTCCTCGCCGGCGAACGACCCGTCGTACGTGTCGGTTCCGCTGCGCGAGCAGTGATCTCCGGCTGCCGCCGGACGGGCCTGGCCGATGTGAACCGCCGCCCCCGTGGCCGATGGGGCCGCGCCCGGCGGGAGTGGCCCGCGGACCGGGCGGGCGGTCTGCTCATCCCGGGCGGGATCGGCGGAATTCGACGAAGTCCCCCTCTCCGACAGGGATGAAGGGCACATCGTAGTCGAGGTCCGATGCGATGAGCCGTCCGGTGCCTGCCCGTTCAGTGCTTGAGGATCTTGGAGAGGAAGTCCTTGGCGCGGTCGCTGGTGGGGTTGGTGAAGAACTCGTCGGGGGTGCGGTCCTCGACGATCCGGCCGTCGGCCATGAAGACGACACGGTTGGCGGCCGAGCGGGCGAAGCCCATCTCGTGCGTGACGACGATCATGGTCATACCGTCGCGGGCCAGTTGCCTCATGACCTCCAGCACCTCGTTGATCATCTCCGGGTCGAGGGCCGAGGTCGGCTCGTCGAAGAGCATCGCCTTGGGCTCCATGGCCAGGGCGCGGGCGATGGCCACGCGCTGCTGCTGGCCGCCGGAGAGCTGCGCCGGGTACTTGTCCGCCTGGTCGGCGACGCCGACCCGGTCGAGCAGTTCACGGGAGCGCTTGTCGGCGTCCTCCTTCTTGCGCCCGCGCACCTTGACCTGCCCCAGGGAGAGGTTCTGCAGGACGGTTTTGTGGGCGAAGAGATTGAACGCCTGGAAGACCATCCCGACGTCGGCGCGCAGCCGCGCGAGGGGCTTGCCCTCCTCCGGCAGCGGCTGCCCGTCGAGGATGATCTGTCCGGACTCGATGGTCTCCAGGCGGTTGATCGCCCGGCACAAGGTGGACTTGCCCGACCCGGACGGGCCGATGACCACGACCACCTCCCCCCGGCCGACGGTGAGGTTGATGTCCTGGAGGACATGCAGCTCCCCGAAGTGCTTGTTGACGTCACGCAGCTCGATCAGCGGATCGACGGCCATGTTCAGCCCTACTCACTCTCAGCTGTGTGGTGGTTGCCGCAACGTATCCAGGCAAGATCGGACTTGTCGGGCGACACGCACTTTTCGATCATTAGCCGTATTTACGGCGAACTTTGGGCCAAAGGTGGTGGCCATGGGGCTCACGACTCCGCGACTTCCGCGTACAGCTGCGACAACTCGGGCACCCCGTTCGCGGCCCACTCGTGACCGGAGTCCACGACGTCGAACTCCCGGCCGGAGGCGAGCCGCACGACGGGTTGACCGTCGGACCGGATCTCCCAAGCCGCTCCGGGTACGGTACGCACGATGACGGTCCCCAGGTAGAGCCCGGCGTCGTTGCCGAGCCAGGTCAGGGTCTCCTCGTCGTCCCGCCAGCGTGGCACGAGCTGGTCCAGCGCCTCCAGCGAGGCAGCCGAGTCGTCCAGCCGGACACCCGCCCGGGACGCCTGGGAGCGCAGCAGTTCACACTCGGCGAGGAGTTCCGCGATGCCTGCCGGATCGGGAACCCCGAGCTTCCGGCGCCGGTTGCCCAGGAAAGGGATGTTCATACGTCCAGCGTGTCATTCGTACCGCCGTACGCACCACAGGCGCGCGGGCTCGCCGATTCCTGACAAGTTCACGCCGAGTTCGCGCATGGCTCGTTGACGGGCACCAGCTGTCTCCCTAGTTTCACCGTGCGTCGTGCGCCTCGGCTTTCGTCGTGTCTTCTGTCCCGTCCCTGCGTTTCGTTGTTGCGTCGTTTCGTCGATGAGCGGGAGGAGTCGGCCGTGCGCCGATGTGTTCGGGGGATCCTGGTCGTCCTGGCTCTGTGCGGAGCCCTGATGCCGGTTTCGGTCCCGGCGCAGGCCGTCGAGGAACGGCAGGCCGCGCCGGTGCCGCTTGAGCGGCTGTTCGACAACATCGCCGTCAGCGACGACGACCGGCCCGCCCAGGCCGACTTCGACGGTGCCGGTGCCTCCCTGTCGGCGCGGGATCTCACGGCCGCGGGCTGGACGCCCGGCCGCAGGCTCACCGTCCAGGGGGCCCGGCTGACCTGGCCGCGGCGGCAGCCCGGCGAGCCGGACAACGTCCGCGCGGCCGGCCAGGACGTACGGGTCACGGGTCGCGGGGATGCCCTCGCCTTCCTGGTGGCGGGCACCGCCGGCACCGAGGTGGGCGGCCCGGGCGTGATCACGTACGCGAACGGCACCCGCTCCGGGTACCGGCTGACCGCGCCCGACTGGCGCACCGGACCGCTCGCCACGAAGGCGGTGGCCCTGCCGCACATCAACACGCCCGGTGGGCAGCTCGCCGAGCGGGCCCGCCTGTACGTCGTGACGGTGCCGCTGACGCCGGGGCGCCCGGTCGCCTCGGTCCGGCTGCCGCACGCGGCCGGGCTGCACGTCTTCGCGGTGTCGGTACGGACCGCGACGCAGGGCTGGACGGGCAGCTGGACGACGTCGACCGCCGGCTACACCGCCGTGGGGCCCTGGACGGACCGGACACTGCGGCTCGTGGTGCACACCTCGGCCGGCGGGCCCCGGGTGCGGGTGCGGTTCGACAACACCTTCGCGGCGGCGCCGGTACGGATCGGCGGCGCCACGGTCGCCGCGCAGGGGTCGGGCGCGGCGGCGCGCGGGACGCCGGTGCCGCTGTCCTTCGGTGATGCGGAAAGCGTGGAGATCCCGGCCGGGGCCCAGGCCTACAGCGATCCGCTGGGCTTCGCCGTCCCGGCGGACACCAACCTGCTGGTCAGCTTCCATCTGCCCGGCACGGTGGCGGCGGCGCCCGTGCACCGGCTCGCGCAGCAGCGGTCGTACGTCAGCGGGCCGGGCGACCACGCGGCGGACGGCTCCGCGGACGCCTACAGCTCGGTGATCACCAGCTGGCCGCTGCTCGCCGGGGTCGACGTGAGCGGCGGGCCCGGGTCCGTGGTGCTGCTCGGGGACTCCATCACCGACGGCGACAAGTCCACGGTGGACGCGAACCGGCGGTGGCCGGACGTGCTGGCCGGCCGGCTGCTGAAGCAGACCACGGTTCCGCGCTTCGGCGTGCTGAACCAGGGCATCTCGGGCAACCGCGTGGTCACCGACCGGTATCCCGGCGACGGGGTGTCCACGGACGCGGCCGGGGTGAGCGCCCTGCACCGGTTCGACCGGGACGTCCTCGCCCAGACGTCGGCGCGGACGGCGGTCGTCTTCGAAGGCGTCAACGACGTGCGCTGGGGCACGTCGGCGGAACAGGTGATCACCGGGCTGCGGGAGCTGGCGGAACGCGGGCACGCCCGGGGCGTCAGGATGCTCGCGGCGACGATCCTGCCCTGCGAGGGCGAGGCGCGCTGCACGGCCGCCGTCGACGCCGAGCGGGTCGCGGTGAACGAGTGGATCCGCGGCGGCGGGGTCTTCGACGGCGTGCTCGACTTCGACGCGGTGGTCCGGGACCCGCAGCGGCCGTCCCGGATCCTGCCCGCCTACGACAGCGGGGACCATCTGCATCCGGGCGATGCCGGGCTGGCGGCACTGGCGGACTCGGTGGACCTGCGGCTGCTCCAGCCCTAGGTGTATTGACCCGCAGGGTTGTTCACGCGGGTGATGGGTGGTTGACCTTCGAGTGCGGTGTGGCAGCGGTGGTGGTTGTAGGTGTGCA
>NZ_JBITJK010000070.1:0-23896 GCF_044459945.1 Streptomyces sp. NPDC050164 | reverse complement strand
CGTCACCCGAGGCATGCCAGACGGCCGCCCCCCTCCAGGCGTCAGACGAACCGGCTGCGCACGGCCTGGGACAGTGACCCCGTGCTGCCGGTACCAACGCGAGTCGCGACGACTCTGCATCGTTCACGTGTTCGATTATATGATCTGGTGCCACGCAGCCCACCCCCACCCCAGCAGGGCCTCTGTCCCGTCGCACCGAACCTTGATGTCCGTTGACAGCGAAGTCAGTCGGACGGATGGCGCTGACCTGCATGGACTGGATTGGGTGGCAAAGCGGCGCAGGGGTCGAGGTCTCCGCGTCGTCGACTGCCGCAGGGACAAATGGATACGGCGTTCCCGGTTTCTGACGCACCGTGATGCGCGCGGTCGTCCCCGTCTGTGGGCGTTGACCGCGTACGTCGTGTCCTGGGGTGTGGCCGTGTTCGTTCAGCTTCTGATGCCTCAGGTACCGGAGGGCGCCCTGGGCAGGGAGGTCCGCAACCGGGATGATGAGCGAGCTGGACACGGCGATCGCCCATGGGGAGTGACAGCTAATGAGAGCGTGTGTGGTCGGGGCCGGCCCCGGGGGAATCGTCACCGCCAAGGTGCTGCTGGAGAACGGCTTCGACGTCACGGTCTTCGACAAGTACCAGCAGGTCGGCGGGATCTGGTCATCAGAGGGCTGCTACGACGGGCTGGCCAACCAGTCCGCACTCCGCATCTTCGAGTTCGCGGACCTGCCCAACCGCTTGCACTTCGCCAGCGCGGTGGACACGCAACGCTACCTGGAGGACTACGCCGAGATCTTCGGTGTACTGGACCGCGTCCGGCCCGGTACCGAGGTGATCTCCATCCGGCCGGTGGAGGGGCCCGGGCGGGTGGGCGCCTCCGGCTGGTCGGTCGACTCCCGGCCCACCGGGGACAAGGCGGCGGACGTTCATCGCGAGACTTTCGACTATGTCGTTGTCGCCAGTGGGGCTCATCATCATGCCCAACTGCCCGAGCTGCCCGGGCGTGAGTCGTTCCGCGGGACCGTGCTGCACTCCAACGAGGTGCGGGCCGGGACATTCGCCGGCCGGCGCGTGGTCGTCGTGGGCGGCGGCAAGTCCGCATTGGACTTGATCACCCGCGCCGCACACGAGGCGGCCTCGGCCACGATCGTGCAGCGCAAGGTGAACTGGATGATCCCCGAGCGGTTCCTGCTCGGTCTGGTCAACTACAAGTGGATCCTGTTCACCCGGCTCGGTGAGGCGCTCCTGCCCCGCTACCACGATCCGGCCTGCGTCCGTCCGATCGACCGCATCGACGAGCGGGTCAAGCGGGCTCTGTGGTGGCTCATCACCCGCGACGTGCTGCTTTCCACCGGGCTGTACCGGCTGCCGAGGCAGCTGCGGCCCGCTCACGCGCTCCCCTTCCATCTGGCCCACGCGGGAGTGATGCCGCGCGGCTACGTGCGGGCCGTCCGCCGCGGCCTGATCGCCCCCAAGGTCAGTGCCGTCGAGGCGTATACCGACAAGGGGCTCCGACTGGCGACCGGCGAGGAAGTGGCGGCAGACGTCATCGTGTTCGCCACAGGGCACCACAAGGTCTTCCCGTTCCTGGACTCGAGCGTGCGCGTGCACGATGACGACGGGCGGCTGCGGCTCTACCGAGGCATCGTGCCACCCGGCGCCGACCGGCTCGGGTTCGTCGGTTTCCGGCAGGTCTTCAACAACATCATGGGCATGGAACTCACCGCGCACTGGCTGACCAGCCATTTCCGGGCGACGCTGCGCACCACCCCAGACGAGCAGGGGATGCGGGAGGCCATCGACGCTTGCCTGGCCTGGCAGGAGCAGGTACTGCCAGGCTCCGGCGGCTACGACTTCGGCCCCTACGACATCCACTGCGCGGACGAACTCCTGCACGACATGGGGTTGCCATCCCGCCGCGCCGGCAACCTGCTGGCCGAATACCTGCTTCCCGGCGGAGTGGCACACCGCTACGCGGGCCTGACTCGATCGAGTTCGGCGAAATGAATACAGAGCATAAGCGGCCCGACGCTCGACGAGCCGCTGCCGAGGAACGCCCACAAGTGTGGGTTAACGGCGCCTGCTTCGGCTGAGTCGACTGGGTTCGTTGTCAAACGCCTGGGTTGGATGGCAAAGGACACTTGAGCGCTTCTCACCGGAGCCTGACGGATCGCAGTTCGTCTCAGCGAAGGTTGAGTGCGCAGGTCAGGGCGGTGTCGCAGCAGGCCGAGGCTCTGCTTGTCCACCGTGGTCACGATCAGCCGGAAGCTGGAGCGCCTCGTCGAGCGAGAGCCGTTACCCCTCTGACCTGCGGCGTAGCTGGTGCTCAGACTTCGCTGAGACTGCTCAAGGTTCGGTGCGACAGGTCAGCAGGGAGCAGTAATGAACCCCGAGGATGCCGCCCGCAAGCTGGGCGTCGCCCCGGCGTCCCTACCCCCTGCCCCGCCCGCGCCCCGCTTCGCAGAGACCTGGGCGCGGATGCAGCACGAGCCTCCCTGCTCCGCGTGCGGCCAGCTCTCCCGCACCAGCGGCATGATCCACGACCCCGCCCATGGACCGCGCTGGTTCGACCGATGCCGGGAATGCTTCCTCGCGACGCCACCGACCCTTCGCGTGCCGCCGACGCGGTTCCTCCAGGAGCTGCCTGAGGTCGCGGCCGACGCGCGGCTGAGGCTGCACACCTACACCGACGAGGGCGGGTGGGAAAGTGAGTGACGTGGACGACGAGCGGTTCCACCTCACCCTGACGGCGGGGGGTCTGCCGGTGATGCACGGCTGGTGAGGCAAAGCGGCCCACCGCCGAGCACCAGTACCGGTCTTGGATCGGCGGAGAAGGTCGCGGCGGCCATCGTGGAGGGCATCGAGTGGAGCCGCTTCGTGATCTGCCCGGACACGGGCAACCGGGCCTTGGCACGCGTGGAAAGCGTGTTGGGGGCAACCCCTCACGAGTTCGCATCTCGTACCCTCCGCCAGTGCCTCACCGGGCACTACGTCGAAGAGCCCACCGTTCGCGGTGGGGCCCTTCGACGTTGTCCGTCTCCGTTTCCGTCTCAGTCGGATCCGAGCGCCTTTCTGCTCTGGCAGACCTGCCAGCCGCTGCGCCCTCCCGGGTCTTCTCTCAGCCTGGCTGTCCGTCGGCCGTTCCGTTGGGGAGGTTGATCGTCTTGTACTCGGTGAAGGAGCTGAGCCCCTCGGGCCCGAACTCTCGGCCGATGCCGGATTCCTTGTAGCCGCCGAAGGGCGCGCCGAACTCGATTCGGTAACCGTTGATCGTCAGGCTTCCGGTGCGGACTCGGCGGGCGATCCGCAGGGCGCGGTCCTGATCATTGCTCCACACGCTTCCCGACAGCCCGTACTTGGAGTCGTTGGCTATGCGAACGGCGTCGTTGTCGTCGTCGAATGGGATCACGACGAGTACCGGACCGAAGATTTCGTCCTGGGCGATGCGCATGCGGCTCTCGACGTCGGCGAAGATCGTCGGCTCGACGTACCAGCCCTTCGCCAGGCGCGAGGGGCGGCCGCCGCCCACCGTGATCACCGCACCTTCCTGCCGCCCACTCGCGATGTAGTCCTCGACCCGGCGTCGCTGGCGCTCTGCCACCAGTGGGCCGACCTCGGTGGCGGGATCGTGTGGATCACCGACCGTCAGCGCGGCCGCGGCCTGGGAGACTGCGTCGACGACCTGGCGGTAGCGGCTTCGAGGCGCGAGGATCCGGGTCTGCGCCAGGCAGTGCTGGCCGGACATCATGATCGCGTAGGGCATGAGGGCCGGCACGACGCTGTCGAGGTCGGCGTCCTCCAGGATGATGGCGGGTGACTTCCCGCCGCACTCCAAGGTGACCCGCTTGAACTGCTCACCACAGAGGGCGGCGACCCGTCGCCCTACCGCCGAGCTGCCGGTGAAACTGATCTTGTCGACCTGCGGATGGCGCACCAGTGCCTCGCTGTTCGCGCGGTCGGCGGGGACGATGTTCAGCACGCCCGGAGGCAGGTGCGCTTCCAACGCGGCCTCGGCGAGCACGTACGCGTCGAGCGGCGTCTCGGGCGCCGGCTTGAGCACTACGGTGCAACCGGCGATGAGTGCGGGGGCGAGGTTCACCATCGTGAGGATGAGCGGGGCGTTCCACGGGACGATCTGCCCGACGACGCCGACCGGCTCCCGGAGGATGCGGGACGTGCCGGTGAGACCTGCTCGGTCCTGCTCGAAGGGGAAGGTCGCGACGAGCCCCCGGAAGTAGTCGAGGAGCATGACGGGAACCGGTGCCTGGAGCTGATGGGAGAAGCTGATCGGCGAGCCCATCTCCTCCGTGATCAGTCCTGCGATCTGCGGGACGCGCGACCGGAGGTGGTCGGCGAAGGGCTCCAGGGCGTCCGCTCGCTCCTGAGGCGACATGCGCGGCCACGGTCCGTTATCGAAGGCAGCACGGGCCGCGCGGACAGCCCTCGCAACGTCGGCGGGCGTCGCGGAGGGAGCCGAACCGATCTGCTCCTCGGTGGCCGGAGAGATGACCTCGAGCAGGTCGTCGGACTCCGGCTCGACCATGTCACCGCCGATGAAGAGTCGATCCTGGATGAGGGCCGAGGCTTGGATGGTCGCGTGCGAAGACATCGCCGACCTCCTTGTCGTCAGCGGGTCAAGGGCGCCGTGGTCCTGGCCCGCCATTGGGTTGTCAGTCCCATGGTGGGAAGCCGTGAGTTGACTTCGCATCACTGAGCCAACGCTGAGGTTTTTCACGCGCGACCATGATGTTCCCGCCACATGTCAGGCTCACCAGCCGCCGTCGGCGATGAGTGCGGCGGCCCGCTCGCCGATCATGACCGTGGTCGCGTTGGTGTTCGCCGAGACGATCGAGGGCATCACTGACGCGTCGGCGACGCGCAGTCCGTCGATGCCGCGCACCCGCAGCTGCGGATCGACGACCTTGCCGATCGCGCAGGTCCCGACGAGGTGGAAATAGGTGCCTGTGCAGCGCGCCACGTAGTCGCGCACGGCGGCCCCACGGGCGACGTCGGGCCCGGGCAGCACCTGCCGGCCGCGCCACTCGGCCAGGGCGGACGCCGCGCCGATCTCGCGCGCCCGCTGGAATCCGATCAGCATGCGGCGCACGTCCTCCTGCTCGCCGAGGTAGTCGGGGTCGATCAGCGGCGCCTGCGTGGGATCAGGACCGGCCAGTCTCAGCGTGCCGCGCGAGACCGGCGTCATGACGGCGAAGCCGATGGTGTAGCCGTTGAGAGGGCCCTGGAGGTCCGGTGGGTGGAAGGGCACGTCGATGAAGACGAACTGGAGGTCGGGCTCTTCCACGTCCGGCCCCGTGCGCTGGAGCGCGGTGACTTCGCCGTGCTGGTTGGCGCCGGGCTCGACCGGCCGGCGGGCCTCGTAGGTGATGCCGGCGAGCGGATGGTCGTGGAGGTTCGCGCCGACGCCCGGGAGGTCTTCGACGACGTCGATGCCGAGCTCGCGCAGGTGCCGTTCGGGACCGAGCCCGGAGAGCATGAGCAGCTTCGGCGAGCCGACCGCGCCGGCGCAGAGCACGACCTCCTCCATGGCCCAGGCGCGATGGGTTCGGCCGTCGACGGCGTACTCGACGCCGACGCAGCGATCGCCGTCGAACAGCACGCGCAGCGCGAGCGCCGCGGTCTCGACGGTGAGGCCCGGGCGGCGGGAGATCGGCTCGAGGTAGGCGGTGGCCGCGCTCTGGCGCGCGCCGTCGACGATGTTGAGCTCATGCCAGCAGACGCCCTCGGGCTGCTTGCCATTGCTGTCGTCGGTCGCGGGGATTCCCACCTCGAGTGCGGCCTCGAAGAGTGCCTGGGAGAGCGGATGGCGGTTGTGCGCCGGTGCGAGGCGCAGCGGTCCGCCGAGGCCGCGGTAGGCCGGGTCGCGTCCCTCGGTGTGCTCCGAGCGCTTGAAGTGCGGCAGCACGCTGTCGTAATCCCAACCGGTCGCGCCCTCGCGCGCCCAGCGGTCGAAGTTGGCCCGGTGCCCACGGATGTGTGCCATGGCGTTGATCGCGCTCGAGCCGCCGAGCACCTTGCCGAGGGGCATGACGTGTTCGCGCTGGGCCGTACCGGCCTGGGGCACCGTCGCGTAGCACCAGTCGACCTCGGTCCTCATCAGTGCCGGCCACGCCTGCGGGACCGTGAGCAGGTCGAGGGTCGGAGGACCTCCCGCCTCCAGGAGCAGCACACGCGCACCGTCGCGTTCGGAGAGGCGGGCTGCGAGCACGCAACCGGCCGTTCCGCCCCCGACGATCACATAGTCGTGGTGGCTCACCTGCTGTATCACCATGTCGTTTCGCCTCCCGCGGCCGTGGAGCCTCGCAGCGGCGACTCCCGGGTCTTTCCGCTCTCTGAGACCACGTCTCTGACACGACGTCTCTGACACGACCGTGGCGGCCTGACGGCGCCTTGGCGTCGATGGACCGATGCTGACCTTTGCTGCCCGGAACCCTGACGATTTCCCTTACGGGGACGCGGGCTCATGCGATCCGTGGAGATGCTCTGCGAGCTGCTTGCGCGAGGTGATGTCGAGCTTTTGGAAGACGTGGCGCAGGTGGGTCTCCACCGTGGGCAGGCTGATGACGAGCGCTTCCGCGATCTGCCGGTTGGTGAGGCCCTGGGCGGCGAGGCCGGCGACGCCGCGCTCGGCGCCGGTGAGGGCGTCGACACCGGTGAGCGCCAGCCGACGGGGCCGCGCACCGCCGGCTCGTAGCTCCTCGCTCGCCCGCTGTGCCAGCGCGGTCGCCCCACAGGACCAGGCGCCGTCCATTCCGCGCTCAAGCGCGGTCCGCGCCTCGGAGCGCCGGCCCCGGCGGCGCAACGAAGCGCCCAGCTCGACGAGGGAGCGTGCCTGCTCAAGACGCGCCGACGAGTCCTCGAGCACCGCCACCGACTCCCGCAGCAGGTCCACCCTCTCGTCCGAGGCGCCCGTCACCGCGGCCGCGCGCAATGCCACCCCCAGCGTTCCCGGCGCCCCGAAAACCTGGGCAAGATCGAGCTCTTCACGAGCCAGCCGACGCGCCGCATCGGCGTCGGTGCCTGCCAGCGCGAGTGCCGCCTGCGACCGCCAGGGCACGAGTGCGGGTGTCAGAACCGCGCCCTCCATCCGAGCACCCAGGGCCAGCAGCTCATTGATCGCCTCCGACGTCCGGCCCTGGGCGGTCCGCAGCCGAGCGCGCGCGCCGATCAGAAAGGAAAAGAGCAGCAGAGGGCTGTCGGCGCCGGCCAACCCGGTCTCGGTCAGCAGCCGCTCGGCGTCCCCGATCTCCTCGCGTTCGATCATGGTGTCGACCAGCACGGCGACCGCCATGGGAGCATGCAGGGAGTGAGCCGGCGGCCGACTGCCGGACGGCCCCGTCCCCGGATGGAGGTGCGCCGCCTCCAACGCGGCGCGAGCGTCAGCCTCGGCTTCGGCCAGCATGCCCACCCGGTGGAAGAGCGTCGAACGGAGGACAGCCGCGTTCAGGAACTGCGCGGCCGACCCGTGCCGGCGTGCGTCCTCCACCTCGTCGTCGAGCAGCCGCCGGGCGAGCGAGTGGCTCTCGGCCAGGATAAGCGCCACGAAGAGCTGGGCCTTTATCGGTCCACGTGCGAACTCGGGCGCCTGGTACCAGCCGCGGACCGCCTCCTCGGCCAGGCGGAGAACCCGAGCGGCCGGTTCGTTGGCGAAGAGTGCCTCGACTGCCGCCAGGCTGGAGACGTGGGGAGGGACGGGTTCGCCGGCGAAGGCGGGCCCGACGACCTGCCGGACGCGGTCGCGTAGCCCGCGCGGTGTCGAGAGGTCCACTTGCAGGGCCCCGGCCACGGCTGCCTCCAAGAGCAGCGCGCCCTCGGAGTCCCGCTCGGTGGCCTCGGCAATGAGGCCGTCCAGAGCGGGTGCGACCTCGTGCGCGCGGCCCGACCACACCAGTGCCGTACGCAGGCGGTACGCAATCTCGATCTTCGCCGCCATGTCGTCGGTGCACTCCAGCGCACGCCGCAGGTTTTCTGCGGCCGCTTCGAACTGGCCTGCGTTCTGCTCGGCGGTACCGAGTTCGCGCAACAGCTCGGGCCTGGACGTGTCGTGTGCCGACTCTGCGAGCGCCCGCTTGAGGTAGCACACCGCGAGGTCGGGCGCGCCCTTTTGGGTGGCCGAGCGGGCGGCGTCGAGCAGGATGTCGACGACCTCCCCGTCGCCGGCCGGGGCGGCTGCCAGCAGGTGCGACGCCACGTGCTCGACCGCGCCGCCCGCCTGCCACAGCAGCCGGGCGGCGTCCCGGTGTCCTCGCGCCCGTCGACGCGGGGGGAGCCCCGCATAGATCGCCCAGCGCACGAGTGGGTGCGCGAATCCCAGGCCATCGGCGACGCGCAGGATGCTCATCGAGACAAGTCCGTCGACGGCCTCGTCGCAGCTGGGTAGGTCGAGCCCTGCCAGGCGGGCAGTCAGCACTACGTCGGCTCCGTCGCCCAACACCGCCACGGCCGCGGCCAGCGCCGTAGCCGACGGCGGCAGGCCCGCCAGACGCAGGTTGATCCACCGCGACACTGTCTCCAGACCCATCTCGCCGACCTGCTCGACTGCTGCCGAGGTCGGCTGGGCACCCCCGGCACGCAGGGCGCTGATCAGCTGCGTGACCAGAAATGGGTTGCCCCCCGTCATCGTCCAGCAATCACGGACGAACCCCGGCTCGAGGGGCGCTGCCGCGAATGCGTCCTGCAACAGGGTCCGTACTGCCTCGAGCGTGAACGGACTCAGTCGGACGACGTCGACCTCGGGGCCCGCCACCAGCTCCGTGAGCAGCAGGCCGTGGGCGCCGGGGTCCTCCGGACGCACCGCCACGGTCAGCAGCACCGGCAGCCCGTGCACGCGCCGAGCCAGATAGCCCAGGAACCGCAGAGACGGCACATCGGCCCAGTGCGCGTCGTCGACCACCATCATCAGCGGCACGCGCGCCGCCAGCTTCGCGGTCAGCCCGTAGAGACCGTGCAGCGTGGCGAAGCTGCGATCGCCGCCGCCGACCGGTTCACCGAGACGATCGGCGCGGCCGCCGCCGAGCAGCCATGCTGAGGGAGCGGCAGCTCCTTCGAGCAACAGCTCACGCTCGCCGTTCTCCGCGCCGGTCAACACCGGCTCGAACAACTGCCTGGCGACGCCGAAGGCGAACTCGGTCTCCATCTGCCCGCCGCGAGCGCTGACCACGGCCACGCCGCTTTCCGCCGCAAGCTCCATCGCGGCTCGTAGCAGCCGGGTCTTGCCGATCCCCGCCGTGCCCTCCAGCGCCACGACCGCGCCTCTGCCGGCCTTCGCGCCTGCGATCGCCGCGCCGAGACACCGCAGCTCGCCCTCACGCTCGAGCAGCCGTTGCTCGGCGCCGGTCCGATCCAGTCCGTCAGGCACCAGAGACCACCGGGCGAAGGCCCGCTTCCGTAGCGCACGCGCATGCGCGGCCGGACGGCTTCACGATGGCAATGGCTCTCTCTCGGTCTCCGGACAGCTGTTGCAGCCGCCCACCGTCCACTTCTCACCGTACGAAACCATGCGCTGATCCGCCTCCCTGCGGAGCGTGTGGAGAGCACGCGGGACACCGGAAAGGCCACCGGCCGACCATGGCTGGATACGACGCTGAGCAGGCAGAAATCTCGTATCCTCCGCAGCCGCCCAGCAGGGCAGATGAAAGGCCCCGTCCCCTGGAATTCGCCTTCGCCGGTCGGGACCTTCGCGTGTCCCGTCTCACGTTCCGTCTCAGTCGGCTTCCCGGCCGGTGCCGGGCGGCTCCCAGAAGACGTCTCCTGAGAGGTCATTTCTCCTGCGTTTTCTCAAGGCGGGGCCGTTTTCTCGGCGGGTCTGTCGGGACTGACGTGAGGGACGTGCTCTATGGGGTAACGGCTGGATACCGCGGGTTCCTCGCCGAACTGCTGATGACCGAGTGCGACGACCGGGCCCGCCGCTCGGAACGACGCATCAAAGCAGCCGGCTTCCCCCGGGAGAAGTCCCTGCGGGCATTCGACTTCGACGCCAACCCAAACATCGACCCAGCCACCGTCCACACCCTCGCCAGCTGCGAATGGATCAAGAAGAGCCAGCCGCTCTGCCTCATCGGCGACTCCGGCACCGGCAAGTCCCACATGCTCATCGCCCTGGGCACCGAGGCCGCCATGAAGGGCTACCGCGTCCGCTACACCCTCGCCACGAAACTGGTGAACGAACTGGTCGAAGCGGCCGACGAGAAGCAGCTCAGCAAGACCATCGCCCGCTACGGCCGCGTCGACCTTCTCTGCATCGACGAACTCGGCTATATGGAACTCGACCGTCACGGCGCCGAGCTCCTCTTCCAGGTGCTGACCGAACGTGAGGAGAAGAACAGCGTCGCCATCGCCTCCAACGAGTCCTTCGGAGGCTGGACCAAGACTTTCACCGACCCCCGCCTCGGCGCGGCCATCGTCGACCGGCTCACCTTCAACGGCACCATCATTGAGACCGGAACCGACTCCTACCGCCTTGCCAGCACCCGAGCACGCGCCGAAGAGCCGTCCAAGGCCGGCTGAACCCTAGCTGTATGAGGGCTCGACGTTGGTGACGCTCTCGCGGAGGCGTGCTGCTGGCGGCTTTCCGGCGGCAGCACTATGCGGCCGGTGGTAGTTGTAGTGGATGTTCCACACTGTGATCGCGGCTGACCGGGCGTCCTCGCTGGTGAACTCGCGGGCGTAGAGGACTTCCTCGGCCATGATGCGCTGGTAGCGCTCCACCTTCCCTTGTGCCGAGGTGTGTATGGCTTGGTTCTCTGATGCCGGGTGCCTTGCCCGACGATGCGGGCGAAGTCGCCGGAGCGGTAGCAAGCGCCATTGTCAGTGACGACCCGGTGGATGTGGTTGATGCCGTGGGCGGCGAACCAGACCTTCGCCCGGGCGAGGAAAGCAGCAGCTGTCGCGCCCTTCTCATCGCCCAGCGGTTCTGTGTAGGCGAGCCGTGAGAAACCATCGACGACGGAGTGCAGGTAGACATAGCCACGCTTTGCCCCGACCGACTTCGCCCGACTAGCGACCTTGGCCTGATCCCTGTCCCGGCCATGGATCCGCCACCCGCCGCCATCAGGGATCCGGCCGACCTTCTTCACATCCGGGTGCACCATGTGTCCGGGCCAGCGGGCAGTGATCTTCCCCGGCTTCCGGTTGTTCTCACCGCCTGGGTCGATGAAGCGGCGTTTGCCGAGGCCGAGCCGGGTCAGGTGTCGGCTGACAGTTCGCCGGTCGATCACAAAACCGATGCTCACAAGTTCGTCGGTGATCCGTTGCGCGGACCACTTGAGCGCGCGGCGCCAGGACTCGATCTGCTCGATGACCCATGCTGGAGTCGCGTTCGGACTCCGGTGCGGACTCGACAGCCGGTCTTGCAATCCCGCATCACCGTGTAGCCGCCAGCGATTTACCCACTTGCTGGCGCATGCGCGAGAGATACCCATCTCAGCGGCGACGTGGGCGATGGGACGTGTCTGGCACCGCTTCACGAGCCGCCTACGGCCCTCGACGCTCAGGGGCGCATTCGCGTGGGGCACTCGTCGTCCTCTCGAAGTCAGACGACGGCAGGCGCGACACCTATCGTGCGCGCCTTCCGCATTGCGGCCTTTCAGCCCTTCGGTGCAACGCGGATACGGTTCCCGTCAGGATCGGCCGCGAGGAAGGTCAGCCCGAACCCCGCATCATGAGGCTCGCGCAGGATGGTGACCCCCTTGGACTGCCACTGCTTGAAGGTCGCGTTGAGCTCGTCGGGTCGTCCACCGTCAATGGCCAGGCAAACCTCACTGGTGCGCGGGACGTCCGGTGACAGATCCTCGAACTGGCCCGACCACAGAGCGAGGTCAGCGCCTGGCCCGAGGTCGAAGGTGATGTATCCCGGAGTCTCGAACGAGGGGCTCATGCCGAGGAGGTCGCCGTAGAAACGAGCTGCGGCGGGAGCGTCGTTCACGTAGACGATGGACACGACGGATGTGGTCATGATCGTTCCTTTTCACAGGTAGTAGGTACGCATCCACCAGCCTGAGCGGGATATGCGCCGCATCGTGTCGCAATTCCTGAAAAAGTTGGTGTGTGACCCCAGACCGCTTCTTCGCCCTGATGCTGCTCCTCGAATCGAGGGATGCCGTGACTACACAGGAACTTGCCTCGGCACTCGGGGTGTCCCTTCGCACCATCACCCGAGATCTGAACTGGCTCCGTGACGCCGGTCTGCCGGTGACCGCACACCGGGGCCGCCTCGGAGGCGTGACCATGCTGCCCGGATCCGGACTCGACCTCACGCGGCTCACACCGGACGAGCGTGATCATCTGTCGCTCACTGGGCTGGATGAGAAGCAACGTGCGGAGCTCAACGTATCGGTTGAAAGCCAGCGCGCGCTCTCCAAGATCGTCGCTACACAGTCACGTCGAGTTCATGAGCTCTTGCCGCTCACCGACGTAGTGCACGTGGACAGCCGTCCGTGGCGTCAGGCACGAGCTTTCGGCACGACTCCGGCTTCGCTGATCGGCGCAGTGCGGCGAGGTCGCCGGCTACGGATCGAGTACGACAGCCCACGCGAGCCATGCCCACGCGACCTGGTCGTGGATCCCTACGGGCTGTTCGCCAAGGCCGGCATCTGGTACCTCGTCGCCGATTGTGCCCGAGTGCCACGGATGTACCGACTCGAACGGATCACGACGTGGAAAGAAGTCGACCAGCCACGACGGATCCGCGAGAGCCAGACCCTGGCCACGGTCGCTGCAGCGCTCATTGCTCAGTGGGAACACAACCACGCGATAGAGGTCAGCGCCACCATCGACGAGACCCAGATCGAGCGAGCGCAACGGATCTTTGGCCTACGACTCGTCTGGGACGACCATGAAGAATCCGCCACCGGCCGCAAGGTAACGATCCGCTTCCTGCATCTGGAGGACGTGCGAGCACTACTGCCGTTCGGGAGCGCCATCACTGTGCACGGCCCCACCGAAGCCAGGGCTCACCTTCGCGACCTCGCCACCAATCTTGCCCACCACTATGCGCCGTCACCAACGCCCTGACCTGCAACAGCTTGTGCTGTTCGGAGACGTTGGTGACAGGCGACACGCCTTGAGCGGTCCTTGAAAGAGGTGAGGGCCCCTGGTTTCGGTGTGGATTGCGACATCTACAACCGGCATCCAGGAGGCCCTCGTTGTCCCACCGTAATGCCCCTGGCTTTGACCGTGAATGCTGACGTCGTTTGGCCGTGAAAGTTGACGGCGGTTCGTGGCCTCGGGCCGGCTGGATGTTGGTGACTTCTGACGGCAGTCCGGATGGTGTGGGGATGGCTTAGCGGGCGAGTTCGCGGCTGTGAGCGAGGCGGTAGGACTCGGTGCCGGTCTCGAGGATGTTGCCGCCGAAGGTGAGCCGGTCGACGATGGCGGCGCAGAGTCTGGGGTCGGTGAAGGTCTTGCCCCAGCCGGCGAAGGAGTCGTTGGAGGCGATGGCGACGGAGTTCTTCTCCTCGCGTTCGGTGAGGACCTGGAAGAGGAGTTCGGCGCCGCGGCGGTCGAGTTGCATGTAGCCGAGTTCGTCGATGCAGAGCAGGTCGACGCGGCCGTAGCGGGCGATGGTCTTGGTCAGGATCTTCTCGTCGGCGGCCTCGACCAGCTCGTTGGCCAGCTTCGATGCCAGGGTGTATTTCACCCGGAAACCTGCCATCGCGGCTTCGGTGCCGAGCGCGATGAGCAGGTGAGACTTGCCGGTGCCGGAGTCACCGATCAGGCAGAGCGGCAGGCCCTTCTTCACCCACTCGCAGGTGGCCAGCGAGCCGACGACGGCGGAGTCGATGTTCGGATTGGCATCGAAGTCGAACTCGCGCAGCGATTTCTCCCGGGGGAACTGGGCGGCCTTGATCCGGCGTTCGGAGCGGCGCCTGGCGCGGTCGTCGCACTCGGCCAGCAGCAGTTCGGCCAGGAACACCAGGTAGGACATCTGGTCGTTGCCGGCCTTGGCCGCCAGGTCGGGAAACTGGTTGCGGATCGTGGGCAGTCGCAGGACCCGGCATGCCTGGTCGACGGCGGCTTCGGCGGCTTGTTCACTCATCCGGCGGCGAGGGCTCATGGCGGCGGCTTCTTCCTGCTCGGCTTCTGGGTAGGTCTCGGGTCCGGCGCGCGCCCAGCGGCGGCCACGGCGGCTCGCCGGCTGGGAAGCAGCTGGTCGTAGATCGACACGTCAGGCATGGGGCGGGTGTCTTTGGGCAGTTGCGCCAGGCGCCGCTGGGTCAGCGAGGTGACGGTCGCTGCGACGGCCCGGTCTGCCTCGGTAGTGGCTCGGCGTCGTGGCTTGGCCGAGGTCGGTTCGTCGTTGTCGGCGATGCGGCGGGCTTCCAGCGCGGCCGCGTCCGCGGTGAGCGCTCCGACCTGGAGCGCGGCGGCCAGGCCGGCGACGACGTCGTTGTGCTGCATGTGCCGGTGCAGCAGCAGAACCTCGATCAGAGCGCGGGTGCCGGCGGTGTCGCCGTGGGCGTTGCAGGCGGCTGTCCACCAGGCTTCGTGGATCGGGGTGAACTGGCCCGCGGCCCGGGCCTGTTCGAGGACCGTGGCGCCGGGCAGCGCGCCCGGTTTGCGCAGCAGCGCTTCGAGATAGTGATCGAGCTCGAGCCGTGATCCGCTCTTGGTCAGCAGCCGTTCGTGCTGGGCGATCTCGGTGCGGCCGTCGAACACCACGAGCTCGGAGGCGTGCAGCAAGACCCGGACCTGGCGGCCGATGAACCGGGTCGGGACCGAGTAACGGTTGGTGCGGACGGTGATCTGGGAGAACCGGTCGACCCGTGGGGTGAACCAACGGCCGGTCTCGAACGTCTCGACGGGCAACGGCTTCAACGACGGCCGTTCGACGGCGAACAGCTCGCCGATCGTGCGGGGACGGGTCCCGATCCGCCGGGCCTCGTCGGCCAGATCCCACTCGTCGATCAGCATGTTCAAGTGCGCCAGCGAGTCGATCTCGGGGACGGGAACGAAGTGGTTGCGGCGAAACCAGCCGATCTGGCCCTCGACGCCGCCTTTCTCGTGGGCGCCCTCGATTCCCGGCGTGCAGTAGAACGGCTCGATGCCGTAGTGGGACCGAAATGCGGTCCACCGGTCGGTCTCGACCCGGCGCCGCGTGAAGCCGAGCACCGACGCGACCGCGGCCTTCAGGTTGTCATACCGGATCTTGCCGAACGGCACGCCGCCCAGCACTCTGAAGGCGTGCTCGTGGCCCTCGAAGAACGCCTCCTTACCGCCGGAGGCGAACACCCGGTGCACCGCCTTCCCGGAGAACGACAACCGCAGGCAGAACAAATGGCACTTCACCAGCTCGCCCCGCAAACGGACCGCGACCTCGCCGAAGTCGACCTCGGCTTCGGCGCCGGCCAGGTGCGACTGCTCGATGAACACCTGCGCCGGGCCACGGCCGGCCTCGCCCCGAATCTCCGGCTTCCGCTTGGCGACGTAGGCGCGCACGACCTGGTAGGACACGTCGTCCATCGCGTGCTCGTTGATCAACCGGCGATAGATCCGGACCACCGTGTGACGCTGCTTCCTCGGCGCATCCAGATCAGCCAGCAGCATCTGGTCGATCACCGGCTTGAACGGATCCAGCTTGGAACGGCGAGGCGCGTACGGTTCCCGAGGTTGCGGCCACGCCGAACTCAGCGCCTTCTGAACAGTCCGCCAGCCCACCCGGTACTTGCGCTCCAGCGCCCGGTTCGACATGCCCTCGCGAGCGTCACGCCGCAGCGCGGCATACAACTCGACCTTCGACTGACCAGGCGGCATCGGCGGTGCTCCTTCACTGAGCACATTCACCTTGCCACCGCAACCCCGCGAGTGACACTACTTCTCACGAACAACTTCCCAGCTAACCAGCCGGTGACATCCACTCAGACGGACAACTGACAACCCACAAACACCGTCAGAGCCATCCTTGCGAAAACCATTGGTGCCCGGCTTGCTCCGCTGATGGACTGACGTCCTACCGTGAGTCTGCCGCGTGACGGAGGTAGTGGTTGTGACAGGCTATGACGTGCTCGCCGAGGTGTACGAATGGATCATCTCGGATGCAAAGTTGCCTCCAGCCGAGTTCGCTGCGTCGTTCGACGACGTCCTCAATCTCCTGCCGTCGAACGCTCACGTCCTCGACTGTTCGTGCGGAACCGGACAGTTGGCGGTTGGCCTCGCCGGTCGTGGCATGCAGGTTGTCGCAACTGACGCCAGCGAGGCGATGGTTCGTCGAACTGCAGAGTTGTCTGAGGAGTTCGGGGCATCCGTCCGGGCCGTACGGGCGAACTGGGAAGAGTTGCCCGACCATTTCCAGGACAACACGTTCGACATGGTGTTCTGCGTTGGCAACTCGCTTCACCATGCCGCGGGCGCGACAGGCAGGGGTGCTGCTCTGGAGTCGATGTCACGGCTTCTGCGCCCTGGCGGGCGCTTGGTACTCACATCCCGCACTTGGGAACTCGTGAGGGCCAGAGGTTCCCGGCTGGAGATCAGTGACCGACTCGTCCGCCGGAACGGTCGCGATGCCGTCGTGGTCTACCGCTGGGAGATTGCGCCGCATTGGGAGGAGGAGCACCACATCGAGATTGCGATCGCGCAAGTTGATGCGACCGGGTTGGTTCTTGTCCGCTCGGAACTGCTGTCCTGCTGGCCCTACCGGTACGAGGAACTCGAAGTCGAGCTGCACCGGGTCGGACTCCAAACGGAACTGAGCACGTTCGATCTTGAGGCCGAGAACTACATGGTGGTCGCAAGCAAGGTATAAACACCGGACTCTCAGTCCCTGGCCGGACCGCGCGGTTGCTCGCAGGACGCTTGCGCCCTCTCATCGGTGCGGGTTCAAGTGGTCAACGCAACGCCTCGGACGAGGAGTGCTCGTCGATCAGACGGCGGTAGATCCGGGGTGACGGTGTGGCGCTGTTTCCTGGTCGCGTCCAGATCAATGAGCAGGATCTCGTCGATCAGCAGCGTGAACGGATCCAGCTTCGACGGCCGCGCCGAAGCGGTTGTCGTGCGTGGCTGCGGCCAAGCCGAGGTCAGGGCCTTGTTGACCGTGCTCCAGGTGACGCCGTACTTGCACTGCAACGCCCGGTTCGACATGCCATCGCGGGAGTCGCGCCGCAGCGCGGCGTACAACTCGACCTTCGACTGGCCAGGCGGCATCGGGGGTGCTCCTTTACTGAGCACATCCAGCTTGACACCGCAACCCCGATGGTGACGTCAGAATTCGCGAACATCTTTCTGGGCCATCACCTGGTGCCGTCAGCTTTCACGAACAACTGACGTCACCAACTACCGACAGAACCATGCCCCGCTGACTCCGACCGGCAGGCTGCGTCTGGCCCGGTGTGCCGTCGACGACGGCTGGCCGCTTCGGCGGGCCGCGGAACGCTTCCAGGTAAGCCACACCACCGCGGCCCGCTGGGCAGGCCGCTACCGGCTGCACGGCACAGCAGGCATGCAGGACCGCTCCAGCCGCCCGCACCACCAGCCCTTGCGCACCCCGGCCACGGTCTGATCAGCCCAGGCCAACCCACGAACTACTGATCAGAAAAACCGCCCCTGTACAGCTGCGCTGGCCGCCCTCGGACTCCACTGGGCAGCCGTGTAGCCGTGTGGCCGTGTGGAAGGCTGCATCAAGGTCCATGCCGGACACAGCTGGCACGGACCCTCTGCTTGTGCTCAGCCTTGCCCACGCGGTGTGAGGCCGGGTGGGGCCGGCGGGCAAGCACCTCGGGCTATGCGGCGCGGGGACCATCCATCGTTGTCGATCTGGTCATGCGCCGGAACACCCCCCGCATCGGCGGAGAGGACCAGTACCGCCTGCCGGCGCCGATGGTCCGACGCGGAACACCCCCGCGTCGGCGGGGTGGTTTTGTCGACGGGATCCGACACCACTTGTCGCTCAGGGCCGAGAACGCCTCGTTTGGCCGTAGGGCGATGTCTGTGAGTCCTGGCAACGCTTGAGGGCTTGCGGTGGGAGCATCGAGGTGCTTTGCGGGATGAGTAAGGCGATCCACGGTGCCTGCGGAGCTGTCAGCCTGCCAGCCGAGCTTTCCAGATCTCCTCACTGGGCCATTGCTGGGCCCAGTCGGCGGAAACTTCTTCGTAATCCCCCGCAGACTGGGGTGCCTGAATCTCAATCAGATCTTCAACGACGAAGCCGCAGGCCCGCAGCAAACGGAGCATCTCACCGTGCGGCAGGATGAACTCCACGTGATTCCCCCAGTCCAGCCGCGTCAGGCCGAATTGGCCGCGGGACAGAGTGGTGGATGCCGGTCCCCCGGGCGGTACACACAGCGCGAACAGCGGTGAGTAGCGCGAGAACACCAGCCGGCCTCCAGGAACGAGAAGCCGGGCTGCCTCCGGGATCCACTGGTAGGGGTCGCACCACAGCGAGGCACCGAACTCGCTGATCGCCAGGCCGAACGTGTTGTCCTCGTAGGGCACCTTCTCGGCATTGCCCAGGACAAGGGGGAAGTCGATGCCGAACTCCGCCTGCATCGCGCGAGCAGTGGCGAGCTGCTTCTCCGAGAGGTCGATCCCGACCGGGTGGGCTCCTGCTCTGGCCAGCCAAGCGGAAACGTAGGCAGTACCGCAGCCCAACTCAATGGCGCGCATCCCGTCGATGCCGTCGGGAAGCACGGAAACCTGCGACTCAGGGGTGGCCCACAATCCCCAGGACGGTTCCACCTGCGCCCAGTGATCACGGGCGAGCGGCCCGTGCCATGCAGCCGCCTCGTCATCCCAAAAGCGTCGGTTCTGCTCCACATGGTCCGCCGGGCCGTCATGAGTCATGGAGGCATTCGATCGAAGATGCTGCTGTTCCGGCAACGGAATTTCCACGGCGCCAGACTCCCTCGAGCCGCGCGGCTGGCACGACGGCCAGGTAAGCACCACCACCTGCGGCGCGCATCGCTCACAGGCCGGCGAGCAGATCCACCACCGGACCCCTGTCGGCGCGATCCACCTTGCAGCAGGCGTTGCTACTTCTCATCGACATTTTCGGGCTCCTTGATCTCCCCCAGGCCGGGCGGGTCTACACGAAGGCCGGCGACTCCTACAGGCCGCCGCCGACGATGCCGTGGTGGAGGTCGTGGCATGCACGACCCGGCACGCGGTCGTCACTGTGGTGCGGCTGCGCTGACCGGTGCCAGGGCTTCGTCCGGCGCGGAAGGGCTGATCGGCTGGCGCAGGTCCAGGTAGCAGCGCAGCCGTACGCCGGGCTCGTCTGGATCCCGCGTCGTGTGCTGTGCGGGGGCTGTCGCCCACCGGTCGGCGAGCAGCTGCTGGAAGGCGAGCGCGGTGTCATCGTCGGCGGCAGTGACGTCGAAGACGACCAGGCCCGGCCGGCTGACGTGCGCCTCGTTGACCGGGTCCATGTACGGCACTTACGCGTGGGCTGCCGGACAGGTTCCGCCGCTGTGGTGTCTTCACCCGACCGAGTGCTGGTGTGTTCAGAACCCGTCTCGAATCCTCCCGTTCAGTGGCGCGTCCAACTGGCATGATCCCAGGATGACTTCGTCGATATCCGAGTCGTGGACCCGTATAGAGGCTTGGCTCGCCCAGCACGCGCCTCGTACGTTTGCTGCTCTTGGCCCCCCGGCGGAGCGCTCGGCAATTGCCGTGGCCGAACAGGCCATCGGTCAGCCGTTCCCCGAGCCCTTGGTGGAGTCCTTGCTGCGGCACAACGGCATGGGCCACTACGACCTGCTGCCGCCGTTCTGGTCTTTACTCGAGGTGCAGAGCATCACCAGAGCCTGGCAGACACGCATGAAGATCTACGGGGACGAGCTGGCGGGAGCAGAGGAAGGGGACCCGGATGGGGAATACGGGCCGTGGTGGCATGCGCAGTGGATCCCCGTCGCCTTTAACGGTGCAGGGGACTACCTCATCATCGACCAGCGTCCCTATCGTCGCCGCGGAAGGATCGGCAATGCCGATCATGAAACAGGATGCTCCTTTTCGCCCCACCCCATGTGGGCGTCGCTCCCGGCTCTCCTGGATGCGACAGCCACGGCTCTGGAGACCGGCGAGGCGGTGGACGGTTACCTGCCTGTCGCAGTCGACGAGGATGAACTGGACTGGGACTTCTGATACTCAGGCCGCTGCGACAGCTTGAGAGACGCGTCGTCGGCCACCAAGTCGTGCACAGCCTCGTCGGACAGCCCGAGCAGGGACGACAGGCCCAGCCGGAGGTGGGCACGGCGCCGCTGGTCTCGCTCGGGCGTGAAACGGGCTGTATTGGGTGGGGCGTCTCAGCTGCGCCGCAGGGACGCATAGGGGCCGCCCAGCCGGTCCGCAGCTCGGCCACGTCGCCGAAGCGCCCGCGCCGGGCGCGCGTGGCTCAGTCGCCGTACAGCCAGCTGCCGTACTCGGCGCCGTCCACGAGGAAGTGCAGGCCGAAGGCGCCGGGGCACAGCACCAGGGCCAGCACCCCGACCCGTAGCAGGACCGGGGTCGCAACGGTGATGGGCCCGGCCTGGCCCGTGACGGTATGCCAGTCGCGGCAACGTCGGATGTCTCCCCCGCAGGTCCACCAGAAGAAGAGCCCGAGGAGGATCCCCACCACGGCCATGAAGACGGCGAACAATCCGACGACGCCGAGGAACGTCCTGCGGTTGTGGTGGTCGCCGACGAACAGGGAGGCCATCCCGAGTAGGGGCACGGCGGCCAGGCCGTACAGGGCCCCACGCGCCGCCACGTCCCGGATCCGGAGCAGGGGTCGGATGATCGCGTCCTCGGTGCGCATACGCGGCACCGTAACCCAGCCCCGTCGCCGGGATCACACCGCCTCCGGGCCGCCCCCGGCTTGGCCTTCGAGTTGTGCGCGACCCGACGATGACGGGCCCGTATTGGCAGGGTCGTACCGGGCATCGATCTGCCGTGCCCGGTACTTCGCGTCCCACCACTCGCCGCGGCCCAGGAGCCACAAGTGGAGACAGGTGGCGCCGGGGGCCGGCCTCTACCGCCGCAGGCGACGTGCCTCTACGCCCTTCGAACGGGTGACGGTCCTCATCTCTGCGCAACCACCGGACTCGGGTGCGTGTCCTGCACAGGCGACACCACCCGCTCAACCATGGAGCCTGCTCCTGCGCAAGAATCTCGTCACGGCTGCCGCTGTTGTGGCTGGCGCGCTGACCGTCCTGTCCTTCGTTCCCGCACACGCCGCCGAGTACAGCTCGGCGTTGAAGATCCGCGGAGTTCAGTACGACGCACCGGGCCGGGACTCCAACAGCTGCTCCTCGGGCAACACGGACGAGGAGTACCTGACGGTGAAGAACTACTCGTCCCGCTCGACGATCAACCTCAAGGGCTACGTCGTCAAGGACGCCACCGGTAACCGCTTCGCCTTCGCCGCCAACCACTACCTGTAGCCCGGTGACTATGTGAAGCTGCGCGGCGGCCACGGCACCGACTCCGACACCCACAACGTCGTCTACCGCGACAACTGCAACTTCCTGTGGAACAACGACAAGGACACCATCTCCCTGTACAAGCCCTCAGGCAGCCGCGCCGACGTCCACTCCTACACCAACCGCAACGACGATCCTGACGGCAACGGGTACATCAACTTCCACAGCTGAGGCCCCCACCACCACCCGGCCCCGGGCCAGCTCCCCAGCCCGCCTCGGCTCATGGCCGTGGGGTGTCTGTGAGGCGAAGGTGCCAGGACCGCGATCTCAGCGCATCAGTGCCCAGCGCACCACCGCCTGGCGGGTCGGCAAGCACACCGAATGCCCGCGCAGCTTCATTCTTCTCGCTCCCGCACATCAGGTCTGGGTGACCGCTGTCCGCCCTATAGGAGAGCTGCGTGGTCACGGGGCACTCGAAGGGACAAAGAGGTCCATGAGCGAGAAAAAGGACGTCCGCACGGCAACGGCCACACAGGAAGGACAGGTCAGGGAAAGGCTGGCCGATCCAAGCGCGCTTCGGGCAAGGTCGTACGCCTGTACCGCCGCTACCACGCGTGGCGTGCCCCGTTCCCGCTGTGGGCGAGGATCGTGTGCGACATCCTGTTCTGGGCCCTCACTGCTGCTGCGGCCTACGTCGCGATCGGCAGCCTGTGCGGGGCAATCCTCATCGCAGCTCCCCTCCTCGGGTTCCTCGGACTCGCGTCGAGCAAGGAGCACGACGACGGCATCGACTGGAGCGACCACCGCATGGGAGGGCAGCCCAGGAACCCCGGGCCCAAAATCTAGTGCTGTCCTTGTCCTCATCAACCTGGGCGCCGACCTCGACGAGCTAGCCGCGCGCACTCCGCGCAGCGGGCTGCGCGCACCGGTCGGGCAGCCCGACCAGCCCCCCTCTCCCCTCCTCAACCGCGCCATGTACGGCGCCTTTGTTGGGACCTCTTACGAGGTCTGCGGCCGGCGCTTCAGTGCTCGAAGACCGCCGTCGCCACCGGCACTGCCAGCAGCAGGCTGAGTCCGACCAGGGGGAGGCGGTCCAGCCACAGGATGGCGGCGAATTCGCGCAGTGTCGCGGCCAGCCAGTAGGCGGGGGAGGTCGGCGCGCCCACGACATGCACGGGCACGCCGACGCGGCGGGCCAGCAGGGTCGTGCGGTAGACGTGGAAGCCGCTGGTGACCACCGTGGCACGGTGGCCGGGAGTGGTGCCGTCCACGAGGGCCGCGCTGAAGCGGAGGTTCTGCCCGGTGTTGACGGAGCGGTCTTCCCGCACGATCCGGTCGGCGGGCACTCCGCGTCCGCGCAGATAGTCGGCCATCGCGTCCGCCTCGGAGCGGACCTCGTCGTCGCCTTGGCCGCCCGAGACGACGAACACCACACGAGGCGCGTCCGGTGCGCGGGCGGCGTCGATCGCGAGGGCGCGCTCCAGCCTGCGGGTCAGCAGCGGGCCGGGCCGGTCGCCGTTGAGCCCGGCACCCAGGACGACGACATGGGTGGTTTCCGGCAGGGGGGTGCTACGGCCCCGGACGAACACGTAGCCGGCGAAGACGAGGAAAAGCAGAGTGAGGTATCCCGCGGCCGCGTTCACCGCGACCACGAGGGCACCGAACGCCTCGCCGCCGACCGCGTGGAAGACCGCGTCGAGGCCGAGCACCGCCAGCACCGCGCAGCCGGCGGCCCCGGTCGCCAGCAGGGCTGCCTGCGGTCCGTAGCGCCGGACCAGGAAGACGCCGTCGGCCAGCAGAAGCAGGCCCAGCGTGAGCACCAGGAGCAGGGCGGTGACGGCGAGGACGGTGGCGATGGTCGGGTGGGCTGCCGCACTGCGACCGGCCACGCCGAGTCCGGCAGAGGTCACCGCGAGGCAGAACAGGACGGCGGTGGAGAACCGGTGCGGTGCCAGCAGGGCGTTGACGACGCCGCCCGCGGCGAACAGGACCGCGGCGAGGTACTCCGGGTACTCCGGCATGTGCCGCACCGCTCCGCTCTCCCGCCCGCCGGGCCGCTGCCCGTACCCGCCCGCCTCGCGCCGCCCGCAGGTTCCCGGACCCGGTACGGACGGCTGCCGACCATCCTCCCAGACCTGCGGAGGGACCGAAGGCCGCAAGACCGCGGTCAGCGCGCGGTGACCACCTGAAGCCGACCGATCCCCCTAGGGCGCGTATCGGGTCGTGATCAATGAGCGGGTTCTCCTCTCACGCTGATCTTCGATCCGGTAGATCGTCTTGCATGACACGTGCGCAACTGACCGATGGGGCACCCGCCCAGGAAGCTGCGGTGCTCACTGATCACGACCCGATACGCGCCCTATCCGGGATCCGGCACCACCGGGCCCAGCCTCCGATCGGCACAAGCCGCCCGGAGGCTGGGCCCGGCCTGGCAGCGGAGCAGTCACATGATCGCCCGGACAGGTCCTAGTAGTGCTTCGTTAGGTTCTGGCTCTGGTTCTGCTGGTGGTGAGGGGTCGTCCGCAGGTGGTGCAGGTGCCGGTCCAGCACCTCAGCAGG
>NZ_JBITJK010000069.1:0-24189 GCF_044459945.1 Streptomyces sp. NPDC050164 | reverse complement strand
GGAGGGGCATAAAGCCCCTTTGGGAATTCCTGGCGGAATTCCTCGCCCCGGAATTCGCCTGGCGGCGAATTCTCTGTGGTTTATGCCGGGCCGCTGGCGCGGCCCTTGGTTTGGCGTGTGAATTTGCCTGGCGGCAAATTCTGGGTTGTGGGTGGATTTTGGGGTTTCTGTATTTTGCCTGGCGGCAAAATTCTAGTTTTTTGGTTTTGTTGGGCCGCTGGCGCGGCCCTTTTGGGGGATGTTGTGTTGTGTGTTTCTGTCGGAGCGCTGGTGCGCTCCGGTTGTTGACGGGCTGTTGGATGTGACGTGATGTCACACCGCGTGGTGTGACTGGGGGTTGAGGGTGTGGGGTGTCGCGGGCCTGGTGGCCCTCGGGGGTTTGTGGTGGTGGGGGGTCGGTGGCTGTGCCTGGGTGGTCGTGCTTGCTTTGGGCGTAGGGACTGCTGGCGCCTGGCGGCGCTGGTGGGCTGGCTTGAGGGCAGACCGGTGTCGTGGGCGTCAGGGGGCGTGTCTGCTGCTGTCGGGGCTGGAGGGTTAGCGGGAGCGGTGGGCTGTTGTGCGGTCATCTCCCCCTGGAGATGACCTGTTCGGGCCGTCGTCGGCCGTGTGAGGGTGTGTGTCCGGGGTTCGACTCGGTGCTGCAGGCTCAGGGCTGCAGCTGGTGTTGAGTCTGTTGCCGGATGCCGTTCACGTTCTCTGGACCGCCCGGCCGTGGCTTCTGCCTGGCGGCAGTAGGGCGAGGGTGGGGGTGCAGTCGAAGAGGTGCGTGCCGCGGGGTTCTTCACCCAGGAGATCTGGCGCCTGGGCGCCGCGCAGACTCGGCGGGTGCCACCGGCCCGGCCCCTGCCCTATTGGCCGTACGGATTTGCGGCAGGACGCTTTGGATGCTGGCTTCCCATCTGCTGTCCTGCCGCAGGGTGGGGGCGCTGGGGCTTCCCTGACAACCTCCACGAGGACACCTGGCTGGAGCTCTCCGCCGCCCCTTTGCCCAGCAGCGCGGCCTGGGCGATGCCGAGCGCCCCGCTCCCCTGCCGCCGACTCGTCGCCGCGACTGTCCTCGCTCACGCCCCTGTCGACGGCTGCCTCCGCACCGTCACCATGCGGCTCTCCTGGACGAGGTCGACCGCTCCCTTGGCCTTGCTAACGCTTCCTCGCCCATCTCTCCCTCTGCCCGGGCTGGGCAGGACAAGGTCGTGCTGTGCCGGCTGGGGATGTACACCGCCCGGCGGGCGAGCGGGCCGCCGGCATCTGTCGGGCGCAGTTGCTCTCTTCACTCAGGTCTCCTGGCGAAACCAGCCTTGAGCGCGAGGCACTGTGGGCGCCCTGGTCGACGCAAGGGTGTCAAGGACGCCTGAGGAGACTGAGGTTGTCGTCTGGCGTCATTCGCGTCTTACCGTGCATCGGTGCGGGTGCGGCTGGATCATCCGTTCACATACCTCACCTCGTCTGCCTTGGGGCCCCTTCTGCCCTTGCGAAATGCAAAATTCGACTCGCTGCCCTTCCTCGAGGACTCGGTATCCGTCCATTTGGATCGCGCTGTAATGAACGAAGACATCGACGGGCGGGTCACCGTCGACGGAGATAAATCCGTATCTCTTTTCCGCGTTGAACCACTTGACCGTCCCCGTCCTGAAACCGTCTTTTTGCCTGCAGCTTTTTCCCCGGAAGCTTCTGCCGGTCCGGGGGCTGGTTTCCTGGAGGAGGCGGGGTGTGCGGGAGGATCGGGTGTATGGGCGGGAGGGCGGGCGCGGCTTTCAATAGCCGCCAGCAGGGCGTCGTCGGTCGTGCCCAGCAGTTGGTCGAGTGTCTCGTCCTCGTCCTGGGCTGTCGCCTCGCCAGCCGGGCGCGAGCGTGGTGGCATGCCGACGTCCGGGCGGGCCGGGGTCAGCCGTGTGCGGACGGCCGCCAGAAGGGCCTCGTCCATGTCGTTGAGGAAAAGGTGCAGTTCGTCGTCGGGGCTGCGGGGGACGTCGCTCACTGCGGGCTCCTTCGACCGGTAATGCCGAGTTGCTGTTTGAGTGTGCGGCAGGCTCGCGAGAGGTTCTGCAGGACCTCGGGCTTCTCCAGGCCCATCGCCTCGGCGATTTCAGCGGTGGAGAATCCGTCGAGGTGCCAGGCCATCACACTGCGCTGCTTGAAGGGCAGCTGGATGAGCGCCTGCAGGACCCGGCGCTGCTGCTCGCCCAGTTCCACCGCGTGAAGTGGGGTGTGCCAGTTCACGCTCGCTTCTGCCAGACGGTCCGCGAGATCGTGTTCGGGCTGCTCGGTCACCATTTGCCGCAGGAAGGCCCGCACGGCGACCGTGCGCAGCCAGGCCCGCGGGCTTTGCACCGGCCTCCGCGTGCGCATCAGTTCCACAAAGGCGCTGTGCACCGCGTCCTCGGCTTCCGGGAAGCTGGCCCCGTGACGCAGCAGGAACCGGATGAGATGGGACCGGTCCTCCTGATAGGAGGAGCTGACATCGACCGCCGGTAGGGACAGTTGTCGTGCATCGGCCACGGCTGCGGGGGCATCCGCCATGCGGTCCATGCTCTTCCCCCTCGCCACTGGCCCCTGACGCACCGCCAGTTCACGGCCTGTGTGGTCCCGTTCCTGCAAGGTACCGCCCTCCCGAAGCGCATTGACGCGGGCGGTGCGGGCTTCCTCTTCGGTACAGGCCTTCCTGACAAGGTCCCTGGCGGTGATCCGGGTGATGAGCACCCGGGCGACGCAACCGGCCGCACACGCGGCCGCGGTCGCTGCCGTGCTGACAACTGTGCTGTCCACGACGCTTGGTTCCTCTTCCTTCGGCAAGAGCGCTCGCCCTCGCTCCAGTAAGAGGTGTCGCCGGCGCGCAGTTTTATGACATCCGCGGCCCGGCCAAGGTCGCCGAGGTCGCCCACCGCGGCCCCCGCTCGTCCCCGCACTGTCTGTGATCTGCCCGTGGCTTCGATCATGCGATGTGCGGGAAGCGGCTTTCCTTTCAGGCAGGCATAGACGGAAGAAGCAACAAGGAATTTCCCGCTCTGTGAGCATAAAGCAAGAATGTGAGTTACTTTCCGGTGCTGTCTTTTCGTAATTTCCTAATATGTCGAGTATTTTTTCGAGGGGTGTGACCCTGTGCAGAGGAGGTGGGGGCGCGGGTCAGCCTCGTGCACCGGATTCTGCCCGAGTCGCCTCCGGGGCCAGACGTTCTCATCCCCCGCCACCACTACCGGCTCCAGGTTGATACGCCGGTCCGCGCCGGCTCCGGACGGACGGGACCGCAGGGCACGACACAGCACTAGGGCGTGTCCGCAAAGTCCCGCCTGCCGTGCGGGCGGACGACGGGACTTTGCGGACACGCCCTAGTTCGCATGAACGAGGCAGCGGCGCCGGGCCAGCGTGTACATCTTCTGCTTGCTTGTGGCCGCTGGCCTGCACTTTATGCAGAGGCCGGTGCCGAGACGGCGGTGTCACGCTCGGCGGCGACCGGCTCGCGTTCGGGGTACCGGCGTTGCCACCATCAGCTCACCGCGTCGGCCGACTTACGCCAGGTCTGAGGCCGTTGAGCACAGCACCGATGGACGCCACCATGGCGGACGAGCTCCCGGCCCGCCGACTGTGCGCCGTACAGCACGGGTCGAGTTAAGCCCGAGGCTCACGTTCACGTCCACATCCGCCACACGGAGGCTGAAGAGAAGCGCTGTGGGTCCCTCCCGTCCCCTTACACCACCTGGGATAGGGGTCGGACCGGCACGGGCAGCCGCTTCCGGCCCGGCCCGGAATCGACCGACTGAGGGGGCAAGGTCCGTTGAACCTGGCATAGTTGGGGCCATGGGGGAATATGTGGAGTTCACCTTCGACTACGGCCAAGCGGTACTGCTGGAGGTCTTTCCCAGTCCGCTGACCGACTCCGCGGCGGGCGGCGCGACGCCCGGTTCCGCACCGCTCGTGCCTGTTGCTGGCGAGCGGAATGGCCGGGTAGCGCGTGCCGCTCACGGCGCACTGCGGCAGGTTCTGAAGCCGCTGGTCCCCGTCCTTCAGTCTGTGCATGACACGGTGTCCGCCATGGACCGGCGGCCCCAGCAGCTCACTGTGGACCTGGGCGTCAAGATCGGCAATGATCTGACGCTCGGCATCGTCGCCAACAAAGGCGAGGCGAGCCTGACGGTTTCCGCAACCTGGAACCTCGAACCACCCGCGCCGACGGAGTAGCCGTGCACGCGTCATACGACAACGACCCGGACGCTCCGATCCACCGGGCGTGGGGCACCGTGCACGCCCCAGGTGCGGCAGGGGCCGGGCTGGGCGCGGGCCTCATCGTCGCAGAGGGGTTCTTACTGACTTGTGCCCATGTAGTCAATGCGGCTCTCGGGCGTCCCAAACTGGCTGCCGCCGAGCCGTCTGCGCAGGACATGCTCCGCGTCAGCGTCTCGTTTCCGGGCCTCGGCAGTGAGCACCATGCCGTGGAACTGGTCCGCTGGCTGGCCCCCGAGCCGGCGAAGGGTGAGCAGTGGTGGAACGGCGATCTTGCTCTGCTGAAGGTCGAGATGGAGGGATGGGACGTCCCTCCCGTGCCGGTGCGGGAGACGTCCAGCCGGCGGTTGTCGACCTGGTACGCCCACGGCGCCCCCCGCTCCCTCGTGGACGTCTATGTCCAGACCTCTATGGGCCCTTGGTACATCCTGGATCCCGGGCATGCTCCGCTGGAGATTCTTCCCGGCCACAGCGGAGCGCCCTTGTGGGACCGCGAGAGCGGCTGTGTGACAGGCCTGATGGTGTCCACCGAACCCGACAACTTACGCTCGTACGCCATCAGGGCCTCTGAGTTGGTGAAACTGCTCGCGGATGCCTCCGTGTTCCCGTCCGCGATGACAGAAGTGTCGGATCCTCGGACGCGAGCTCGTCGTAGTGAGCTGATCGACGCGCTCGACCAGCTGTCCGACCGGAAGCTGCAGCGATGCGCCGAGCGTTTCGCCGGTGTTCTGGGGTTGCCCTGGGCCCCGGGCTCCTGTTCAGGCCTTGTCGACGCGGCCATGCGCCACCCGCGGGGGTTGGCGACTCTGCTCAGCACGCTCACGGCACAGGGGCCGGTGGCGAAACGGGTCGGCGAGGTCGCGGCGATGCTGGGGGCCCTGCGCCTGTTCACCCAGGAGGAGTTCGACGAGCTCTGCGCGTTGCTGGGCCCGGACGCGTACTCGGAGGTGCGCGCGGCGGCCCGTCGCGCCGTACCGCACTTCTCCCTGTCCGAAGCCGGCCCGCCCGACGTCGGGGAGCTGGTCGAGGACCTGGAGGACCGCGCCAGCGAACCCGGCATCGTACCGCCCGTGATCCAGGTGATCGAGGAGGTCGCCGCGGCCCGGCAGGCCGGCGGCGTCGGTCTGCGAGAGTGGTCGGATCGCGTGACCGCCCGGCTGGGTGTCCGTCCGGAGGCGATGCGGCAGTGCCGCTGGTCCGCCACGTCCCGTGCTTCTGCCCGTACGTTGTCGCCGGTACTTCGGGTGTGGCTGTGGGCGGCGGAGCCCGCTGCGGAGGCCTTCCACTACGTGATGCGCCTCTACGACGCCCACGGACAGCAGGTCAGGACCTGGACGGACGGGGACGCTCTGCGCAGCCGCGCCGACCTGTGTGCCGCCCTCTCCGAGGCTGTCGACGACCTCGATCAGTATGAGGAGTCGGCCGGTGTCGAGTTTTTGCTGGAGGAGGGCTTCTTCGGACTCGCCGTTGACCGGCTGCCCACCAACGCCGGGCCTTTGGGGACTCGGCCCATCGGGCTGGACCGAGTCGTGGTCTTGCGCGGGCAGAAAGGGATGCGGGCCGGTGACTGGAGGAGGCGCTGGGAACAGGGTCAGAGTTCCGCGGCGGGCCCCTACGTGCTGCACGACCTGAACGCGGCGAACGGCACCCTGACAAGCAACCGTGAGATCGCCTGCGTCATTGCCTGCTGTCCGCCCGGGCAGCACGACAGCACCCTGGCCCTGTGCCGCTGGTTAGGAGTCCCCGTGGTCTTGTGGCAACGCGGCGCCCACGGTCTGGACACGGCCGAGGCGCTTAGGGATGTCGTGTCCGAGGACTGGCCGCGCACCCTCCGCGAATCGGTCAGGGGGCAGCGCGTCCAAGCGATGTTCGACACCGCGCATATGGGCGCTCATCTGGCCCTGATGTGGGAGGACCCGGGCTGGAGTCCACCCCGGCAACGGCTCACCAGTCCGTCAAAGCGGGAGGGAGGCGCCGCGTGAACAGTGAGCGCCCGAAGGAACGGCTCTTCCGCGGCGACGGAGGCACGTACGACGCGTCCGTGCCGCTGCCTCAGCCGCCGCCGTGGCGGCGGCCGCGGCCGGACGGTGAGGCTGTGCTGCGGCGGCCGTATCTGATCGGCGAGGAACAGGTGGAGGTGGTGAACGCCGCTCTGCGCCTGCGTCGCCCTCTGCTGGTCACTGGGGCTCCCGGCACAGGCAAGTCCTCGCTCGCCCACGCCGTGGCAGCGGAGCTCGGCCTCGGGCCGGTCCTGGTGTGGCCGGTCAACACCCAAGCCACGCTCACTGATGCGCTGTATCGCTACGACGCCATCGGCCGGCTGCGGGAGCGGCAGGACGGCACCGACGACATCGGCAGCTTCGTACGCCTGGGGCCCCTGGGCACCGCGCTGGCCACCCGGCACGAGAATCAACCGCGGCTGCTGCTGATCGACGAGCTCGACAAGAGTGACCTGGACCTGCCCAACGACTTGCTGTTCGTACTGGAGGAAGGCGAGTTCACCATCCCCGAGCTGGCCCGCCTGCCGGAAGACCAGGCCGAGGTCTTTGTTCATGTGCAGGGCTCGCAGGAGAAGGTGCGGGTGCAGCACGGTACGGTGCGCTGCCAGGAGTTCCCCTTCGTCGTGATCACCAGCAACGGTGAACGGGAGTTCCCGGCTGCCTTCCTGCGCCGCTGCGTCCGGCTGGAACTGCCGGAGCCCGGCCCGGATCAGCTTGAAGGCATCGTGCGGGCGCATTTCTCCCAGGACCTGCCTCAGTTGGAGGCGCAGTGGTCGCGCGTGCAGGACCTCATCCGCACCTTCACCGACCGGCGCAGCCTCGGCGGCCTGGCCACCGACCAGTTGCTGCACGCCGTCCATCTGCTGCAGCAGGGCATCCGCCCCGAGGCGGAGCACCTCAGGGAGGCGGTGCTGCGTGAGCTCAGGAACGGCGGAGTCCGGTGAACCTGACGAGCTCTGGGTGGCAGGCCTGCATGCCGCCCTGCGCAGCGCCGGAGTGGACCTCTCCCCCAGGGAGCTGAGCGACGCCCTGTGGCTGGCCCTGCACGAGCCGCCGAGCCGGTCCGGGGCAGCCGTACCGGAGCGCGGTGCCATGCCCCCGCCCGCCGCTCTCCCCCAGCCGGAGCAGTCGGACGACGATGCGGCCGAGTCCGCGCCGAGTCGGAGCCGGCGTCCGGTCTACGCCTTCTCCGGTGGCCGCGACGGCGGGACTCCGGGTTCGCCGGTCCGCGTTCCCGGCGTACGGGGCCTGCGGCATCCGCTCGGCATCGTCCGGGGGCTGCGTGCGCTCAAGCGAAGAGTGCCGTCCGCGCACCGGTATGAGCTGGACGAGAGCGCCACCGTCGGCGCCATCGCCGATAGCGGCGTCCTTGACGTCGTGCTGCGCCCTGCTGCGGACCGCTGGCTTCATCTCGTCCTCGCCGTCGACGACGGCCTGTCCATGCGGGTGTGGCACGACACCGTCGACGAGCTGGCCGACGCGCTCAAGGGCTCGGGCATCTTCCGGACCGTGCGTGTGAGTCCGCTCGGCGCACCCGTCCGGTTCGTCGGCGATCGGACCGCTGTGCTCGTCGTGACCGACGGGGTCGCCGACCACTGGTACACCGGAACCGCTCACAGGCATCTGGCCGCGTTGGCCCGCAGCGCGCCGACCGCGGTACTGCACGTGTTCCCGCTCCGGCTGTGGGGCGAGACCGCGTTGACTGCCGAACCAATGATCGTCCGTGCGACCGGGCCGGCGCCCTCCAACAGCCTGCTCACCGCCCATGACCCCTGGCTTCCCGACTTGTTCGGTCCACGGCCCGGCCTCCCGGTGCCCGTCCTCGAGCTGGACGAGTCGAGTCTGCGCCCTTGGGCGGAGCTGATCGCGTCGCACGGCGGCGTGGCCGCCATGCGTGTCATCGACGCGGAGAGTCCGCCCGATGTGGTGCCCTTCGACGATGCGGTGACCGGTGAGCCTCAGACCGCCGCCGAACGCGTGCAGGTCTTCCAGGCGATGGCCTCGCCGCACGCCTACGAGCTCGCCGGCCACCTGGCAGCGGTCGATCCGCTGACGCTTCCGGTGATGCGGCTCATCCAGGCCGCTGCCCTGCCCGACAGCAGCCTGGTCTGTCTGGCGGAAGTTCTGCTGAGCGGTCTCATGCACTTGGACAGCTCGCTGGAGGGGCAGGACGTCTTCGCCTTCGCGCCGGACGTGCGCGCGGTACTTCGCACAGTGGTCAAAGCAAGCTCGGCACGGCGCACGGCTGACGCCGTCAGCGACTTCATCACACCGCGCCTGGGCCGCACTCCTGACTTCCCGGCGATCATCGCCGACCGTTCGGGGACGTTGAGCCTGCCCAGAGGGGGCGAGCCTCTTGCGGAGCTGGAAGCAGAAAGAGCAGGACAGGCGTACTCCCGGCGTGAACATCTGCTCCGCCTGACTGATGCCCTGTCCACGCTGGACTGTCTGGCGGACGCGCAGGGGCGTCTGCATTTCGCTGCTCTGCTGGGAGAAATACTGGGCCGGTCCATCGACTTGCGGGGCATCAGTCTGCGTGAGGACATCACCGTCCTGTCACGGGCCGCGTTGGACACGGCCGGTGGCGAGCGGGCCGTGCTCGATGTGGCACGGGCCCTCGACGGGGCTGCGGTCGCCGCAGAATTGGAGCAGCTCCTCGCACCCGTGGACGACGGCGCGAGCGGCTTCGAGTCGATCTCATCCAGCAAGGACGACAGCTCGGGGTCAGCGCTTGCGGAGATGTCGGCAAGGGACCTGCCGAGAGCTGAACAGCGCATGACTGACGCTGGTGATGCCACAGCTCCACGCGGAGACCCGGCCCGTGTGCACGCCTTGATCGTCGGCATTGAGCGCTACGACGCGGGACCGACCTGGGACCTGCCCGGGCCCGCCCGAGACGCGGTTCGCTTCCACAGGCTGCTGCGGGCCGCCGGCGTGCCAGAAGCACACCTGCGCCTTCATCTCTCTCCCCTGCCACCGCATGTCCCTGACGTGCAGTACGAACCCGCAGACCATGCGACCCTGCGCCGCGTCCTCGTCCGCGAACTGGCGGCGGCACAGGGCGACGTGCTCTGGGTATGGTGGGGCGGGCACGGTGTCACCGACCGTGCCGGCCGCCAACGGCTGTTCTGCGCGGATGCGACCACCGCCGACAAGGTGGGCATCGATCTGGACTCGGCGCTCGAACGGTATGCCGGGGATGCTGTTCCCGGGCTCACCCAGCAGCTGTGGATCGTGGACGCCTCCGCGAATTCCGAGGATGACCTCAACTTCCAGCAGCCGCTTGCTCCCGATGCCCTGCCAGTCGGGCGGCGCACCCTGACCCACCGGCAGAGCTTGCTCCGCTCGGCCAGCGCCGGCCAGGTCGCCATGAACGACCCCGCGCAGGCCACCGGCCTCTTCTCCGACGTCATGCTGGACCTGCTGGCCGACTACGCCGCCGTCCTGCCAGGACTGCCCGATCCGCAGGATCTGTTCGCCGCCGTTAGAGCCCGGTTTGCGAATCTCAGGGAAGCCGATCGTACTCGGCAGCATCCCGAGATCAGGCTGCGGAGTCCCGACGGCAGCGAGACGACGTCGGCCCCGTCCACCGCACGGCCGGTCTCGCCCCTTCAACGAGCCGTGGAGGCTCTGTTGGCCTATCCACTGTTCGCCGACCCCGTCGAACGACAAATGGTGATCAGCGTGCTCGACCCGAGTGTCACCGCGACTCTGCCCCGCCACACCAAGGCTCGCACCGATGTCATGGGCATCCTCAACGGGATCGCTCGGAATCACCCGGAGGCGTTGGCGGACCTGTATGACGCCGTGGTGTCTGTCGATGACGATCCCGAACGCAAGACGGCGCTCCGCCGAGCCCTGGACGACCTCATGACCATGGCGAACAGAAGCAGACGGCCGGGCACCCTGTGAGGTCCGTCGACCACCTGATCTGACGGTGCTGCGACGCGGCGAGTACGGACATCACTCGGCGAACGGCGAGGCCGATCCGGGTGTTCGGGCTGAACCGTCCCGACCTCGTCAGGAGCCGCGAGGATGCCTTCTGCCTTGCTTTCAACCTGCGGGACTGGCGCGAGCTGTACCAGTGCGGTGATCCGGCGGCGGATCCAGTGGTGAAGGCACTGCTCGACGCCGTTCGTCGACGTGGCGCTCGCTCGCGTAGCCGGCGTGAGTGGCAAGGTCAGCCCGGTAGCGTCGAGGCCTGTCTGCTTTCACGTGGTTAGCCTGTGCCGGGGGTGTGTCTTCCAGTGTCGCCTCTGTGATTCATCAGCGTGGCCGGTGCTCGGCTGCGCCTGGACCGGCCCTTGTGCCGGTGGAAGGGAAGGGGCACATGGCTGCGAGGGGTCCTCGTTTCTCTGGTCGGGGTGAGGCATCGGATGAGATGGAGCCCTACCTCGGGGCTGGGGCGTCTTTCATGACCCCGGTCCTCGGCAGAGGGCTTCGTCGCTTCCATCGGCCCGCGGACCCGTCGGGGGCGGGTCTGGTTTGCCGTTGGGTGTTCTGGCACGGGTGCAGCTGTATACGACAGATGCCGCAGGGCGGTTCGAGGGCCGGGCCCACTCCCCCGCCTGCCAGCACCAGAGCCGTGACCATGGCGTCACCCGGTACTACGACCTGGTGACGGTCGAACAGATGCTGCGCGCCGAGCGGTTCGATCCGTGCAGCAAGTGCGGCGGCTACGCCACCCGTCGCCTGTCCATGGCCCAGGTCGCCTACTACCGTGCGGCGCACCAGGTACACGACCTCGCCCAGCAGGTCCGGTGGGTTATGGACCATCCCGATCTGGCGGTGGATGCCGCCTCGCTCCTGGCCGAGCTCAAGGGATGGGACGACACACCGCCGCATGACGAGTGGTTCGACGCGGAGGGCGGTGAACGGCAATGGTGCCGCTTCATCCGCCGGCTCCTGCTGCAACTGGAAGGGTTTGTTGCCGAGCGCTGACCGCCGGCGTAGGACGTGCTTCTCGTGCGGCGGCTGCTCGCTCGAGAAGCACGTCGATGCCTGTCCTCTAGTGGCCGCTTGGGGCAGGCCTTTCGTTTTCTGGCCCCGGAAACGTCGCAAGGGGTCTCGGACTGCACCTCACGACGGGCATGGGGGGCGATCCGGCCCGCGAATTTTGTCGAGGTACTGCCGTGCGGATCGCTTGGAGACCAACCGGAGCGGGCCGTTGGGGCGCCAGCGGACGGAGTCTCAGACCACCATCGGCCCCGGCTTGCAGGAGGCGAAGTCGCCTACCATTGCTTGCGCAATTCCTTGATCCACGCCGTGTGCGTGGGGCCCAGGCCGCGCAGTTGCTTCATGGTGCGCTTCAGGTCGTAAGAGTCGGGCTTGATCAGCGGCCGGGCACGCACGCCCACCAGCTCCGGGCTCAGAAGGTAGTTGGTCGTCAGGACGGTTACTCCATGGGCCAGGAGGAACTCCAGCACACGCAGTTGCTTGACACTGTTGCGCGACAGGCGGCTGAGCGCGGACAGGGGAATCACGTGAGCGCCGCCGTCCTTGACCTGCTGCATTATCGCCAGGAGTGCCTGGTCGAAGCGCGGGTCGACGCCCGAGGCGATCACGCTCTGGCCCCCGCGCATCAGTCTGACGCCGGTGGCCTTCTCGGCCTTGATGAGCTCGTGGCTGCCCGGCAGGTCGGGCAACGGCGCCTGGGGCATGGCGTAAGGGCGTTCGGTGTCGCTATTCGAGGCCGTCAGGTCGGACAGGGTGGATAGGGCCGCCCAGGCCCGGGGATACAGTGCGTCGAGCCCTGCCAGCGTGTTGTTGCTGACAGGCGCACCGGACTCTTTCAACAGCAAGGCGAGCGGCTCGGTGGCGGCCTGAGTGATGGCCGCGATGTCGGCCGCGCGCAGCGTTCCGTGCAGGGCGTGGAAGTCCTCCAGCCGGCTGTTGCGCACCGCAACGATCACGGCTGCTCTCAGCCAGGCCGGCGCTGACAGCGGCCGGTGCTGGGAGACCTCTTCGAGGAACGGTGTCACCAGCACATCGAAGTAGTCGACGGGCAGCGCCGCCAGCATCCGCGCTCGGCGGATGACATCGACGCCGACGCTGTGGGCGTCGGCGTCGCTCACTCCTGCACGGGTCAGCAGTTTGAGCAGCGCGCCGCGGCAGAACTCCCGCACGAACTCACTGTCGTTGATGTTGCTCTCGGCTGTCGTTGTCATGCCGACAGCACCCCCCTCATATCTCGAATCTCCCCGGGAACACTTTACGAGAGCTGACTCAGCGTGCAGGACAAATGCAACACAACGAGTCCACGGCTCCACCGTTGCTGACTCGCTCTCGCCCGACACCGACGCCTTGCTGAGACCAGCCACACGCCGCCGTGCCCGTACCGGTGCACCTGCGCATGGAGGCTCTCGCAGATGAATGCAAGGGCTGCCCCCGCCACTCCTCAAGCCTGCACTCAGGGCAATGGTGGTAGCGGGTTTCCCTCTTTGAGGGCCTTCGTCCGGCGTGCGTCGACGAAGACCTCCCAATGATGGTGGTCGGCGAACAGGCGGTTGAGGTGCAGTTGGCATTCCTCCATCACCAATGGCCAGCGACGGGCGTTGCGTTTCACGTGCAGGGCATGCGGCACGCGGAACCACCACGTATAACAGGGGTCATCGTCGCTGCCGCAGACTCCATCGTCCCGGCAGCCTTCGTAGATGCATCCCAGTCGTTCCGCGAAGTCGACCATCACTTCCCTACTGTCCTTGGCCAGCAGGAACGGCACGCCTTCCGAATGGTAGGGCTCGCTGATGCGTCGTTCGGGGTCGTCTACCTCGATCTGCCAGACAACCCACTCGTACTCGGACCAGCGATCCGCGTCGACAGTGTTGCTTCGTGGTAAAGCCACGTTCCACCTCTCGTTCTGCGCGCTCACGTTGTGCACTGCGGACACGGGTTACAACGACGGTCCGGGCAGCGCGATGCGTGCGGAGGTTGAGCGTTTCCCGCTCCGAAGCACCCGGCAACGACGGTGCGCATGCGCAGATATGCGTGAGCGGGGTGGACGGTAGTGATCTCCCTCGGGGCGGAGAAGCTGCCCCCTTTTGTGGGCACGATGGTCCGCTCTCGGTGTCAGGCTGTCGCTGTCCGGTCGGTTGCCGGGACCCGGCCGCGCTACGGTGTCAGGCGCGGGCTGATGATCGCCTTCCAGGCGAACCGGTTCAGGTCTTCTGCGCAGCTTCCCCCGGCCCGGGGGCAACGGCAGCTTCCTGGGGGCCCTTCAAAATCTGCAGTGATCGCTTCTGGTGCTGGTCCGATGCCCTGCGTCGGCTCGCCCTGCTCGGAAGAAGACATCGTCCTCACCGCTCAGCATCCAGGTCGCTCCTTCCACGCAGAGGGACCACGTCGGCATGCCGTAGTGGCCATCGTCGCCACGTCAGGGAAGCCCAAAGAAGAGGCTGCCGGGTACGGTTGGGCCAGCCGTGCCCGGCAGTGTCGTCAGTCGAGCCAGTCCGGGGGGATGAGGGCATTGCGGTTGCCTTCGCTGTCGGGGCGCCAGTTGCCGATCACGGCGTCCTGGAACCAGCCTTCGCTCAGGTTCGCGTGGTCGCAGACGATGATCTGCAAGGCTCCCTTGGCGGTGACGGTGGTCCAGTCGGCGTCTTGGATGGTTGAGGCGTCGCGGGGCTTTTCCGGGAAGAACGCCTGGGTGGGCTGGTCGAGCATGAGGAAGCCAGGGACGGGCCGGTTGTTGCGTCGCAGGTAGGTGTGGAGGGCGAGGTGAGCGACGAGGTGGTAGCCGATGTGGTTCTTGGCGCTGCCGATCCGCGTCAGGGGCAGACGGCCTGCGGGTCGCCTCAGGACGACGTTGAGCAGTTTGAGGCTGATTCCTACTTCGTTGGCGTCTGCTGCTCCGCCGAGATTGAGTCGCTTCGCCCAGGCGGTCATGCCGACGGCGATGTCGGCGAGCCGGCGTTCGGTCTCGGCCGTGACGTCGTCCTCGTCGACGAGCTGGGCCAGTGTGGCGGCGTGTTCCTGAGCGAGGGCAAGGTCATTGTGCAGCCGGGTGAGGTCGCTGTCTGTTCCGGTTCGGGTGAGTGCTTCGGCGATCCTGCCCTGGATGTGCGCGACACGCAGGTTCTGTTCCTGCAGGTTACGCAGGCGTTCATCGCTCGCCAATAGTTCTCTGAGCTGAGCACCGTTCAGCCTCAGGTGTTCGGTGACGCGGCCGCGCTCGGCTTGGAGGGCATGTCGGTGCTCCTCGCGGACGGGCTGGAGGGTTTGTGCCTGAGCGAGTTCCTGCGCGAGGTGGTCAGTGAGCTCGGAGATGTCCTGTGCGGAGGGGTCTGGGTGTTCCAGGGTCTGGGTGCACATGGGGCACACGTTGGTGTCGTGCTGGCGTTCGGGGCCGAGGAGGTCGAGGGTTTTGAGGCGGTCGAGCTGGAGGTGGAGCTCGCCTGTGAAGGCGCGGCCTTGCTGTTGCCAGCGGTCGACTGCCGCCAGGGCGTCGTCGAATTCCTGCAGCCGTGCACGCAGGAGACGGCGTTGCTCGTTGAGTTCTTGGCGCCGGTCACGTAGGTCCAGTGGTGCGGCGGTCTCGGGTACGGCGGCCAGTGCCCGGTGCAGGAGGTCGATGACCTGGGCGGTGTCGGGGGCTGCGGGCACGTCGGTGAGGAGGCCTTCGCTCTCCGCGAGGCGGACGAGAGCCAGACCGTTGGCGTCCATGGCCTGCTGATGGCGTAGGGCGTCGTCGAGTTTACGTTGGGCCGCGCGTTGGGCTCGCTGGGCTTCACCGAGGCGGTGGCGGCGCAAAGCCTGTTCCGGGCCGGCGGCGCCAAGGAAGTACGGCAGGGTGTCCTTGAGGGTCTGGGCCATGCCGGACTCGGTCTGGCGGTGGAACAGCGCTGTCTGGTCAGCGATCTCGTTCTGGTTCTGAAAGCAGAGCAGGGCAGCTTGGGCGATGGAGACGTCGAAGGGCTTGCGTCCTGCACCCGTAGGGGGCTGGAAATGGAAGTCCTCGATGCCGAGGCGGGCGCTGAGTTCGCTGCGCAGGGCCGCGACGTTGGAGTTGTGGACGAGTTCGTCGGTCTGGGGGATGTCCAGGCCGGCGTCGCCGGTGCGGGTGAAGGCGTGCAGGGTGGAGGCACCTGTCGGGCGGGGCCGGGCCAGGACCATGCGCGAGCCATCGGCGAAGGCACCAGGAGGGCGTACCAGCCGACGGTCTGGTCGATGACGTCGTCAGGCAGGTTGGGGGCCCGGCGTCCGAGGCAGTAGTCGACGATGCTGAGAACCTCGGATTTACCGGTTTCCGACTCGCCGGTGAGGATGTTGAGCGCCCCGGGGCGGAACCGCAGGACCCTGGGGGTTTTCCTGCCGTCTCGGTGGTAGAGGGCCAGGGCGAGCAGTTGCATGACGGTTCTGGGACTCCTTGCGGCGGGAACGGATCAGGGACGGACACCGAGGGAGGAGGCTGCCGCACTTCTCGGTCACCACAGCGGTGGACTGGAGCATGCCGTTTGGCGGTACAAGTCGGGCGCCCTGTAGCCGTCGTTTCTGCAGCCCTCGCCCGCAGCGTCGAACTCTGCTCGGTCAAACGGTGACAACTGTGTGTTCGCAGTCCCGAGGGGTTGTGGAGGTCATACAACCAGCGGGTACACGGGAGTTGAACTCGACATGGCGCCGGTGAGTGCGCGTCCTCCAATCAGCGGTGTTCGGGCAGCCGGGTGAGGAACTGCCGGACAAGGACATCGGGCTCGGAGTCGGCAGTGGTGGGCATCGGGCACCAAATCCAAAGCATCCCATCGGGCAACGCGATGATCACGTCTTGACTCGCTGGGCCGGGCTATGCCGAAGAGGTCAGGATCCAGGGCAGCAACTACTGCCGCACGGGCGTTGCATCTTGAGTCGGGGTGAGGAGTTCGAAAGCTGGTGCGGAGGAGCCCACGGCGGTGAGGAGGTAGACGTCAGGGGCGTACTTGCCGGCCGTGCGCAGGCCGTGCAGTTCGCGCCTGGCCACCGTCAAGGTGGCGGTGTTCCATGCTGGAGCGGCGGTCGCGAGGACGAGGCGGTGCGCGGCAACCGCCCGGCAACCGTCGAGAAGTTTGCACAGCTCTCTTTTGATGTCGCGGTGGACGTCGCCCAGTGCGTTGGTCTTCTTCGCTTCGCCGAGCCAGATTTCGTCGGCGTGGGCCAGGGCGAAGTCGATCTCCACGAACGGCTCGCCGTTGCGCAGGATCTCGAATTCCGCTGCCATCAGGGGTCGCATGCCTCTGGCCTGTCGGCGCAGGTAGCGGGTGGCCTGTAGGGGTACGTCGGCGTTGTTGTCGATGAGTTCGGCAACGGCCGGGTGGAGTTCGTAGGTCCACTCGGGTTCGCTGGTGCCCGTCTTCCAGCGAGCCTGGGCGAGGTCGTTGCCGGCGCCGCAGCGGCGGCAGCGGTACTGCTGTGTGATCTCCTCCAGGGGGTAGAACTCGAAGGCTGGGCATTCCTGGCAGCCCAGGGCCAGCCCTCTGCGCAGGAGCCCTTGTCGGGCCCATTCGTCGACCTGGGCACGCCGCTGCGAGATGTCCCATTCGGGTGCGAGGGGGGTGGCGGCCAGGGCGCGGAAGGTCATCACCACCGAGGTCTTCAAGGACCACCAGCCGTCCTCGGGCTGGCCGGGATGCTGCTGGCCGGGCAGGAACGTCTGCAAGAGGTCCCATCCGGGGCCAGCGGCAAGATCCTCGAGGGTTGTGCGGGAGCCGAGAAGGCGTTCGGCCACGGCCGTCCGTTTGCCCGCGGCACTCGGCTGCACACGGTGGGGCTTGGCCGCCATGGCCAGAACGGCCGGCAGGCTCGGCCAGCGCAGCCGCGGTGCGGCCAGCGTGCCCGCCAGGGAGGCACCACGGGGGACGAAGTCGAAGCGGTGGGAGGAGTAGGTGATACCCCCGTCTGCGGCCCGCACGAACGTCTCCCACACATTGCCCTGCTGGGCGTGCAGCGCGTCGCCGGTTAACGTGCGGTGCGGTGGCAGCGGGTGGTCCGAAGCAACCAGCAGGACCTGCCACTTGTCCCGGGCCGCATCGAGCCCTGGCGGAACCTCCGCAGGCAGCCCCAGGGCCGCCTCCAGCGAGCCGTCCGGCAACACGGTGGCCGGCAGCGAACGCGGCAGATCCCACGCCTACTCATGCACGTAGAGGTTGCTTCCCCTGGTGCGCAGGTCCTCGATCGGCACACAGACGAAGGCCTTGTCGTCCACCTCCTTGCCGTTGACGAAGGCGCGTGGACGTCGGTCCCACATCGTGTGCATCCGTGCCTCGACGTCCTCCACGGACATCGAGGCACTGGTGACCCGGATCGTGTCTGGCCCCCTCCAGCGCGGGAAGCGGCCCATGATCGTGAACGGGCTCGGGTCCTGCCACGGCATCCACATGCACGGGCCGTGGACCAGGCCGGCGAGCTGGGCCAGTGCGAAATCCTCCGGCCTGTCCCCGACGACGACCACCGGTTCCGCTCGAAGGCGGTCACGGTCCAGGCGCACGCATCGGGCTGCCGCCGGATCGAGCAGGGCGAGCGTGTCCTGCGGTGATGCGGGGTGCAGCCAGTCCAGCAGCAGGGTGCTGGCCCACTGGGTGACCCCGTCCCGCCAGCGCGCCTCATCAGGCACGAGAGACTCGGCGGTGGGCGCCTGCAAGTCCACCCCCACACGGGCCGCATAGGCCAAAGCAGTCGGCGTCGTCACCAGCGGAAAGGGCACCCCCAGGACCGGCCGGACGGCCACGTCGGCCAACGCGGTCAGACCCATCTGGGCCGGGTCGTCGAACAGATGCGTCTCCTGCACCGCGTCCCGTATGGTATTCAGGCTCAGCCGCTCTCGCAGTGCCGCGATCGCCGGTTCCAGATCCGGCAACCCGCTAAGGTTCCACGCCTCCGTGCGCGCGAAGTCTTCGGCCTGACGTCTCGCGTCGCCCTCGAGACCGCCCAGCGCCCGGGCCACCGACCCCGGGTAGATCCCCTCGACCGTGGCGCCTGAAGGCGCGTACTCCAGTACATGATCGGGCTGCATCCGCCGCATCACGTCCGCCAGCGCAGGATGATCAACCACCGAGGCAGGCACGACCGCTCCGGCACAGCCTCCCCAGACCCGGCTCAGCGCGCCCAGACCTGCCGCCGCCCACCGCACCCACTGCGCCTCGGCAGAGGGCACCACCACCAGCAGGCGCGGCGGCCGCGCGAACGCCCGCAACGTCAGGAACCGAAACTCATCAGCCACTCCCCCACTCTGGCAAAGCAGCCGCCGCTCAAGCATCCGATATCGCCCACTCCAAAGCTTGAGCCCCAGCCCGGGCGAGCGCACGCTGAGATAGCGTCGTGGTCTGCACAGGGTACTGCCGGTGCAGGTTCCGCCGAACGGGCAGGTCAACGCCAGGAGTTCTTTGTGGAATTCACCCCCGCCGAGGAAGACGCCATCGCCGCGCATGCGTCCGCCCTGGGCCTGTCCCCGGACGAATACGTCCGCCGGACGGCCGCCGAGCGGGCCCTTAACTGGCAGCGGGAACGCGACGCCTTCCACGCCCTGGCACAGCGGCGGGAACGCACGGTCGAGGAAGTGGTGCGTCGCGGAAGCCTCACCGACAACAACCTCTGACCATCGGCACTCCTTTCCAGTGTTCTCGGCACGGCCGAGCAGGACGTACTGACTGCGGCCCGCGAGCGCCATCCGTGCAAGCGGGCCTCGGCGGCCGCCTGCGAGCAACGCCCTCCCCCAACGGTGGTTCCGCCACGTCAGCTCGCCCGGATCAGGCCGGCCTGGTCCCCCAACGCCGTCAGCGTCAGCGGCGTTTGGCCCGGGCGGAGTCGATCCGTGCGAAATCCTCAGGCCCCTCGTCCATGAGCATTCCCTCGGGATCCACCAGCGGTGCCACGACTGGGTGAAGGTCGTCTCCTGCGGGATCGTCCTCGCCGTCATGCCACCGCGCAACCACACGGCCCGCGCCCGCCACCAGGTCGGCGAGTTGGAGGGAGGGATGGTCCACCGAACGGCCGCGCACAAGATCTTGAAGATGGTTTCCCTTGATGAGACCGCGGACCAGGCCCACAGCCATGGCCCCGCGCTCCAGGACATCCAACTTGTCGTCAGTCAGCAGCCGCTGGTCGTCCGCGAGGACCTGGAGCTTGCAGTCGTGGCGTATCGACGCGTGGAGAATGACCGTGGGCACGGCGGTGACGAGGGGGTCCATGGTGTCGTCCAGAAGACCGTGTTCTCCGGTCGGTGTGGCCTCGGCCGGACGCTCACGGGCGAACGCCTCAGCTTCAAGGCGGGTCTTGCGCAGCATGTCCAGGACCTGTGCTGCCTTCTTCGCCTGGGGGGCCTTGCGGCGGCGGGCGTAGGCATAGGACTCCTGAAGAACGGTGCAAAGATCGTCGACCGTGACCTGGTCGCCTGTGCGGTTCTTCTTGGAGAAGAAGCGCACGGCGGTGGCGATGAGCCGGTCGAAGCCGTCGCGGCCCAGTGCTCGCGGTCCTTCGGTGGCCAGGTCCAGAGCGAACTGCCGGCCGACGCCGTTGCTGACGATGTCGTAGCCCATGGCTTTGAACCGCTCCTCGAGCAGGAGGTCGACGAGTTTGGCCGCGACAAAGTAGTGCTTGTCGATCACATACACCGAAGCACGGTCGTGCAGGGGGCCGCCGGGTGACAGCAGTTCTCCCAGGAGCCCGCGGCGCCGGCCGACTCCCTCACCGGTGAACATCTTCTGGAACTTGACCTCCGTCGCGGACTTCTGGATCCCTGCCTCGCGTCGCAACGTGTCCACGATCCCGGCGGCTTCGGCGTCGTCGATGGCCACCGAGCCCAGGATCATGTAGCGGTCGCCGCCGTGGAGTTGATCTCCGTGGTAGCCGGACTCGTCGATGGCGATCCACCGGCCGGTGCCAGCACGGTCGTCGGTGGGCGCCAGGCGGTTGCGGCGGCTGAAGTGTGCTCCGAGCAGTCCCGTTCCGGCATTCGGCGCATGGTCACGTTCGATCATGCCGACATACTCCGCGCGCCCATCGCCAGGGACAAGCCGCGCGCGAGATACGAGCGGCGCCTGCCCTCCGGTCTCGCCGGAGCGCAGGTCGTGCCTCTTAGCAGTCGTCAGGGAGGCCGGCCGCCTCGCATACTTCAGGCATTTCAGTGATCGTCCGTGTGCCCGCGTAGTAGCGGATAGCGTTGGGATACTTCTTGCCTTGCTCCCGGCAGATCAGAACCTGGCCTACCAGGGCGCTGATCTGCCATGAGTCACCCATGGCAGTGGCGAGCAGGCGGAAGGCCTGATCGGCGCTGAGAGAGCCGTCCGGAAGGGCGAGCCGCACATGGTCGAGTTCGGTTTCCCAGGGCTCGATGCGGAAGCTGTAAGGGAGTTGGGCTCGTAGTTGTGCGGCCATCTTGCGCGCCGTCACCTTGGATTTTGGGGCGTCGAAGCGAACAGGCCATGACAGGTCGATGGGATGGAGTACGTCGAAGTGGTCGCCGCTGCGCCGTCGGGAGTCCCTCATGCGCCCCGCGTCGTTGTTGCCGAAGCCGCTGTTGTTCCACTGCGGAGAACGTCCCTGGGCGTGAAGGTGCTGGATCACCAGGCGCTCCGGGGCCAGGACACTGAGGTCGTCGTCCAGTTTGAGATAGCTGAACGAGAGGTCGCGGACGTCGACATGGCAGCGTCCGCTGATCTTTCGCAGGTGCTGGCCGAGACGGACGGCGATCGAACGGTCACCCCTCGCGGCGTAGAGGATCTCCGGGGCGTCGTCGGACTCCCGGTGCAGAAGGTAGACGCCGGGCCAGTCCTCCAGCTTCTCGATACTCTCGGCCGTGAGGTCGTGGCGCGGCTGTGCAGCGAGGATCCTGAAGAAGTGGTCTACGTGCTCCTGAGGGAGCAGCCGGAATCCGGTACCGCCCGCATAGGCGACGTTGCGGCTGAAGGGGTAGGACGCGACCGTGTCGGTCCCGCGGTGGTTGGGTTCGGGAAGACCGCGGGCCTTGAGCGTGCTTTTGAGCTTGGGGTAGATGTCGGTCAGAGCGAGCGTCGGCGGGGCGCCTGGGATGCCGCTTCGCACGATGTCGCACAGGACCTGAGTGAAGGACGTGCCAGCGGTCTCGTCTCGCGTCGGCACGTGTGCGACCTGGTCGGCTGCTGTGAGCGTATAGACGCCGCAGATGTCGGTGCTGTCCACGAGTTGGCCCTCACCGGCGCCCGCCAGGCCTTGGATGATCCGGCCCGAGTAACAGCAGTCGAGGATCACCAGTTTCACCTGGGCCGGCGAGTCAAGCAGGGCGCTGCGGACCTTGTCGTACTCCAGGCCGGTGAGGTCGGGATAGCGCAGCTGGGTATCACCGGCGGCCAGGCACAGAGCGCCGGACTTGCTGACGACCCCGTGGCCGACGAAGTAGATCAGCAGGGTGCCGGTGGTCTCCTCGGCCAGGCGGTGCAGTTCCAGGGCCAGGTCCGTGGCCCCGGCGGGGTCCTCCAGAACGTGCACTTGTTCCTCGGACCAGCCGCACAACTCGGGGCTGGTCAGCAGCCGGTGCATTGCGTGCAGGCTGTTGCGCGCTGCGGGCACGTCCAGGAGGGCGGGGTCCCGGTACTGGGAGACGCCGATGAGGATGGCGGCGTCGTCAGACTCCATCGGTGTCGTCCGTCAGGAATCGCTGGATCAGCGCCTCGGCCTCGGCGGCGTCACCGGTCTCGAGTTCCAGGGTACGGTCGGCCCGGGTGATGGAGATGCGGATCTTGGTCGGGGTACGGCGGTTCTGCAGCCAGGTGGCGAGGGAACCGGCCAGGACGGTGGCGATACCGCTGGAACCGAGGGATACCGTGAGCAAGTCGAGCCCGGCACCGAGCTCGTTCTCCGCGGGTGCGGCGGGCAGGACGTGCACGCGCCCCTGGAGGCCGCGTTCACCGCGGAGCCACCCGATCAGCGCCAGGCGATCGTCAAGTTCAGTCGCCGAGTCGAGCCTGATCTGAACATCCATCGCCCCGGTGCCCTGCATCTCGTACTCCCCCGCTGCTGCGCGCATCTGATGCCCAGGACTCCCCCGGGCTGGTACGAGAAGTCACCCTACGGTGGCAAGCCCGTCCGGTTCGGACCAGGCCCGACGAAGCGATGTCACGCCACGACACTGGGCCGACTCGGAACCTGTACGTCCGCGCCCCACGACCGCCACTACCGGCGGCCTCTTGCCCCTGAGCAGCCAAGGCTCCTGTTGAGCAGGCCCGCGGAGCCACCCCACAAAACCGCAGGCAAAGCCGAGTCACCGAGGCACACACTCGATCTCCGACACCAACCCTACTTTCCAGTAACTTCTATCGGACTTCGCTCTCTAAAACTGAGCACGTCCCTGGCTGGCGGGCAGGGGCTGCTCACCTCCAAGAGGGCCACAACAGCGGGGACGGCTGTGTACTACGAAGGTCCGGACGGCTGCCGTCTGACGGTGTGGCGGACACCGGAGGCGTCCGGGCACCGGGCCCACGGGACGGAGCCCGGCCTGTGGTGAACCTCGACGGCCCCGCGTCTGAGCCGTACGCGTTCGGCCTCGAGACGATGACGGAGGAGCAGCTGCAGCACCTGCTCAACGAGGTTACGGCCTCCCTGTCGGGCTTCCGCAACCTCACCTACGCCTGCCGTCAGGACATCGCCAGCGAGGCCCTCTACCAGGTGCTCGAGAGCGGGCACCTGGACCCGTCCAGACATCCGGTGGCCTACATCAAGAAGACCGCCCGGCGGCTGGCCTGCCGGTGGTCGGAACAACTCAAGAACGAGACGCTCGTCGACGACGGACAGCGCCTGGACGCGGCGGTCACAGCCGCCGCGTCGCGCGAGGGGTGCAGTACTGATCCCCAGGAATGTGTCGTGCATGGCGCCTCGTCCGCCGACCGGCGCCTGTGGGGGCCCACCGACGACGAGGAGCTCCTGTCGGCCGTCGACGACGCCATTGGCAACATCAGCGCACCGCAGACGCGGGCGGTGGCAGAGATGCAGCGCCAGGGCATGCGGGCCTGCGACATCGCCACCGAGATCGGACCCACCCGGAACCAGGTCGACCAGCAGTGGTCGCGCGGCCGCCGGGCGATCCGCAGCGCCCCCGCGGTCAGCGACCGTCTGCGAGCGACGCACGTCATGCCGTCCCGATCACGGTCCGAGGACAGTGGCTGATGGACAACAACGACACCCGCCGGAGGACGACCACCAACACGGAGGACACTGTGAGGAGCACCGCCTACGCCCGACTGCTGAAGCTCATGCAGGGGCCTGCCGACTACTGGGACCGCCCCGCCGGTGACTGGGGGCCGGAGCCTGCCGGTGCCCCCGGCACCCCAGCCGGCACGGCACGGGCCGACGCCAACAGCGCATACCGGCTCGCTACCAAGGCGCTGCGCCGCGGCGAACTGGACGCCGCCCGCGCCGCCTTCGCGTACTCGGTGCGTCGTGTCATGGGGGATCTTCCTCTCTCGTGGTCCGCCCGGAGCGGGCGAACATGACCGTGACAGAACACCTTAAAAGCTGTCAAGAGGCTTCAAATCTACCCGCCTGCGCACGCAGCAGACCATGAACGAGCTTCAGACGATGCCCCGCGCGTGGCGGAACGCCTTCGACATGAGCGACTGGGCCCTGCGGCTCACGCCCGAGGAAGCCACCGCCCTTTACCGGGAGTTGGCGGAAGTCATCGCGCGCTACCGGCGAGAGGCGCCGGAGACGGCGGCGAGTGCCCCGGACGGAGCCGAACGGGTCGCTGTGATCACGCAGATCCTGCCCGAACTGGATGCGCCTGCCGCGCCGTCGCTCCCTCGGCATCCAGCCCGCGAGCGAGGACGAGAAGCCGAAGCCGCGCCGTAGCCAGGCCGACAAATGGGCCCTCAGGGCGAGCTTCGTCGTTTCTTGAGCCACTCGTCGATCAGGGGCTGCGAGCACGGCGTTCAGGCCAGCGTCTAGGTGTGCTGATCGGACAGGTTGGTGACGCGGCTGGCTGGGGTTTGGCCGCCGATGCCGGTGTGGGGTCGGTGGTAGTTGTACCAGTCCAGCC
>NZ_JBITJK010000068.1:0-24468 GCF_044459945.1 Streptomyces sp. NPDC050164 | reverse complement strand
CCTCCGTGCGGTGAAGATTCGACACCTCCACCACACACGGGGGCCTTCGCCATGATCAAGCCCGGCCAGTGTTAACAACGCTCGTGATCAATACAGCTAGCGGCCTGCCGGGCCGGCCAGAGCATCGCCGAAGCGGTCCATGACCAGGCCACCGCCGACCTGCTCGCCGCACTGCGGCGCCAGGACGAGGAACTGCTCGAAAGGCTGGAGAACAGCGTCACCCAGAACGCACTGGCCGTGGCAGCCGCGGCCAACGGCTCCGTCCAGGACAACGGCGGCGACCTGACCGACGCGGCCTCCCGCACCATGCGGACCGCCGCCGACCGGAGGCAAGATGCCGCCCAGACCGGTGGCCGACGGGCCAGGGGTGCGGCCGAGGGCGCGGTGCGCGAGATGCCCGAGCCGACCCGGATGGCCGAGGAGGTCCAGGGGGCGGTAACCCGGGAGGAGGAATTGCCTATCCCCCGCTTCAGCCAGCGCAGCGCCGACGAAATCAAGCAGCAGCTGCGCACGCTCTCCCAGTCAGACCTAACAGTCATCGAGGGATACGAACGCACCCACGCCAAGCGGCCCGGAGTCCTGGACGCCATCGAGCAGCTACGCGGCAGTGAGCCCTGGGACGGCTACGACACCATGAACCCCGACCGGATCACCGCCCGGCTGCACGATGTTCCCTCCAGAGTGGCCCGTCAGGTGCTGGAGTACGAGCGGCGCCACCGCCAGCGCGGCACCGTCCTCTCGGCCGCCGAAGCACGCACCGCCCAGTAGGAGGTCCTAACAGAAGTTGTTGATCAAGTGACCGTCGGCTTGTCTGCTCGTTGGTCGGGTCGTGGGGAAACGTCAGTCGCGGCCGTGGATCGTGTCGGACGAACTGTGGTCGCTCATCGAGCCGTTACTGCCCGAGCCGGGGCTGAAGCTGGTGGCGGGCCAGCCGCGAGTGCCGGACCGGTAGGCCTGGTGCGCGGTGCGGGCGCCGCCCAGCACGAGCTGCTGGCGTTCACCGCCTTCCCACGCGAGATCTGGCGGCAGATCTGGTCGAATAACCCGCAGGAACGGCTGAACAAGGAGATCCGCCGCCGCACCGACGTGGTCGGCATCTTCCCCGCCCGCACCGCCGTGATCCGCCTCGTCGGCGCCGTGCTGGCCGAGCAGAACGGCGAGTGGACCGAGGCCCGCCGCTACATGGGCCGCGAACTCCTCGCCAAAGCCCGCCTCCACCCGATCGAGTCAGAAACCGACGAGACCGTCCTGCCCACGAACTCACCGCATAGCCTCAAGTTGTCAGTGATCAGACCCCCGTTAAACCCACCCCGGGCCCGTGTGTCCCGCTGGCCTGGGCACAGCCCTGGTCTCTGGGAGCGAGGACCAGGGCCCGCCTGCCCTGACAGGGCGACCCCAGTGAACACCAGGACGACCCCCGGATACTGCCTCCACCCAGACAGACGTCACCCGAACGGCCTACATGCTCCCGCGTCGAGCGCGCGATGCTCCCTCATCCGGCCCAGCCTGGACCAGGATGCTTCCGCCGCCCGCGTTCCCATGATCGGCTTCATCGGGAGGCGTCAGGCTGTGATAGCTCTGCTCCTGCCGGTGGCGCTCCTGCTCATGCTGTTCGGGCTGGAGGCCTTGGAGAAACTCTTGTTTCCCCCGCCATCAGCGTCCCTGCCGGAGGAGACACCGCAGGGGAACACGACGGACCGCCCCATTCACGAAGAGTGAGACACCGGTTTCTGTCGGCATGACACGAGGCAGCCGTGACCGGCATCAGGTGGTGGTCGTTGAGCCCGATGGCATGCGAGCACCGTGGCGCGGCCCTGGCTGGTTTCGCGTCGGGGCAGCGCACCGGCCTCGGTGACCGCCCTGTCATGGCAGGCGGCCCCTGTTCTTCCCCCTCGAAGACCAGGGGCCGCGTCTTTTTCGCCCGGGAAGGATGAGGACATGGCCGCTGACCTGCGCTGTGATGACGCCCTGCTTCTCGTTGACGACCAGCAGATCCCGGTCGGGGCGGACTTGGGCCTGTTCCTGCCGGATAGAGGCTTGTGGGGTGGTGTCCTGCGCCGCGTGCCGGAATGGGTGGCGGGCGCTGTGAAAAACGCCGATGCGGTTCGCCTGCGCTTGTCGTCCGGGCACGAGCGTCGGATCCGTCCTCTTGGCGCCCCAGGCGACGAGACGTCCGTGCCGTTCATCGGGGAGGGCACCGCGCCGTTCTAGGGCAGCTGCCGGACGGAACGTGACCTGGGTCGGGCATGCCTGCAGGTGGGTACCCGCGACGCAGGCGTGGCCCCCGGGCGTTTCTCCTACTCCAGCGCCCAGGTGGTCCACGATGATCCAACCCACGGCCGCGTGGCACGGTGCCACGCCGCCCGATCAATGTGAGGGAGACCGACATGGCCACCGGCACGGTGAAGTGGTTCAACGCGGAAAAAGGCTTCGGCTTCATCGAGCAGGACGGCGGCGGACCTGATGTGTTCGTCCACTACTCGGCCATTGCCGGCGGCGGCTACCGAGAGCTGCAAGAGGGCCAGAAGGTCCACTTCGACGTCACTCAGGGGAACAAGGGGCCGCAGGCCGAGAACGTCACGCCGGCCTGAGCGAAGCAGCCCGCGGCAAAGGCGTCCTCCCGGGTTCCCGGAGCGGGGTGTAGAACCGCGCGCGTTCCCTTCTCCCGCTCCCATGGTCGGCCTGACCATTGGGTTCCACACCTCGACCAGTGCGCAGACCGTCCCGGACCTGCAGGACAGGGCACCTCCTCCTTCGGCTCAGCCAGCTGACCGAGGGCAGGCCGTAGGCAGCGGCCCACCCGGCGCGCAACTCCGGCGAGCGCCCCCCGATCCCCGGCAGCGCCCACGCCGCCCATCCCGCCCCTCCCTCTCCTCAACTCCAGCCAGGGCATGGGCGAAGGCGAAGGGGGCCGCAACGGGGATGGTCAGCGGCCCGACCACGCCGCACGCTGAGCAGCTGCGCGCGGTGGAGAAAGGCCGGCGCTCTCGGCTCGCCGCTTCGGCGAAGCAGGCCGCCCCCGGCCTGATCCAGTCCGCTGGACGTAACGCCGCCCCTGCCAGGGTCCGGTGGGAGGGGCGGCGTCGCCGTACCTGGTCACTGCGGCGGCGGAACAGACCGTGGCGGGACTTGTCCGGCTCCTGGTCGTGATCGTCCTGCGGCTCCGGCGGTGCAGCGGCCTGGAGGCGGGCGGCTTCGGCGGCGGCTTCCGACGCCCGGCGCGGCCTGGGCGCCGGGCCGCTGGAGCTGCTGCTGCGCCCCTTCGCTGTGGTGGGCTGTGGTCGGGGGCTGCGGGCGTGCCGTGGAGCCACAGCGTTTGCCGGGCCCGCTCGATCGGTGCGGCTGTCGGCTATCCGATGGTGTAGGGGAGGAACTGGACGGAGGAGGCCACGTCGTTGAAGCCGTTGCCCCGGTTGAAGCTGATGGACTCGCCGGGCAGGAGTGTCACGGGCACTCCCTTGAAGTCGTAATCGGGGTAGATCCGGACGAGGAAGCGGCTGTTGTTGACGGCGGAGCTGGTGACATCGTTGAAGTTGTAGTCGTTCAGATGGGTGATGTCCTCGGTGGTTCGCAGGATGCGGGCGTTTGTGGGGGCGTTGTAGTCCCAGTTGTCGTAGAGGCAGACGTAGTTGCGGGTGCATGCGTCGCGGCCCTGGCCTCGGATGATCGAGGCGTCGGCGGAGGCGGGGGCGGCTGCGGTCAGCATGGCGGCGGTGGTGAGCGCGATGCTTGCCGCGAGGCGGACTGGAGTCTGCATGGTCAGCGTCATCCTGCTTTCCGGTAGTGGAGGGGGCGGCGGGGCCGACGGCAGCACTGATGCAGCGCGTACCCGAGGGGGCAACACGGCACGCGTACGTTCCGGCGAAGAGACACAGCCAACGACACCTCGACCCGCGAAGTCATAAACAGCATTCCGATAACCAGGAGTAGCGGCAATACTACTAATGGTAGTCATTGGTGAATTGAGACATCGTCAAGCCGACGCGGTCGCCAGCTCTACGCCCCCTTGCTAGCCCCGCCACCACCGGTAGTCCTCACGGCAGCATGACCACCGAACGGGAACAAAGATCCCCCGGTCGTGGTGCCCCGGTCCAGCCGCAACGCGGCCTCCCACTTCTGCGGGGACCCTTTCCCGCCCCCGTTCGTCGCCTCGTGCGCAAGCGCCCGGCAGCGCGACCGACCGGCCTCAACCAACGGGTCCGCATGAGTGGCGGGAAAGTGATCGCCCGATCGGATGGTTGGCGCGTTGAGGCGTGTCACGAGGGTGGAGGGGGACAGATTGCGGACGTCCCATTCGTCCTTTGCGAAGGAGCACATCATGCATGTACGCCGATCCATGGCCAAGGCGACCAGTACGGCTGCCGCCTGCCCGAGCCGCCGGCGGTGGCGCCGTACGGCTGTCGCTGCGGCTGCGGTGTGTGCCGCGCTGGGTGGCGTGCTGGGCACTGCGACATCCGCAGCGGCTGAGGTGTCCGGAGGCACCGGAGAAGTCCGCAACGCCAGCACCGGACGGCACATCGGAACCTACGGCAACTACGGTCAGGTGCTTGCTGCGTTCACCGATGCGAACTGGTCGGGCTCGTCCGACAGGAGCTGGACCTTCACTCCGCGCGAGCACGGCAGGTACTACAGCATCCAGAGCACCACCAAGGGAACGTGCTGGACCCGCAGCCCGAGGCCGGCAGCCGGTGGCGACTGGGAACGATACGGCCCATGGGTTGTCACCCTGGCACCGTGCAGCCCGAACGCCACGAACCAGCAGTTCCAGCTGTGGTCGGAGCCCTACCCGGCGCCGCGCGGGACGGTCTCCATCCACCCCCGGGACGACATCTCCACCGTCCTGAGGCAGACCAGCGCCCTCGGTGACGGCGGTACCTGGAACGCACTGAGCCTGGAGCACCCCCAGCACACCAACGACGAGCTCTGGACGGTGCCCGTCACTCCCAACGTCGACTGGTGATCCCGTACACCTCCGGCACGTCCTGCGGCATCGAGGCAACAGCGAGTCCAGTCGTGACAGGTATGCGCCGCCCCTCACGACGGTGGCGTCAGCGGAGCGGCCGCAAGGCCCATGGCCGACCAGCCCGCGTAACCACGTCGACGTCGCCCGCGACAGCGCCGGACGCTGGCGGCACCCGGCCCGCCCCCACCGCATCCGCACGGACGTCGACGTGGCGCAGGTACCGCTGTTCGGCGAGGACGGCACCTCGTCATGAGCTTCCTTCGTGGCGGCTTCGGGAGATCGGCTGGCTACCGGTCACCTGACCTGCTCGAGTGTGGTCAATAGGAGTCGGCAGTTGGTGACGGCCTCGTAGCTGCTGCCCAGGGGTTGGTAACGGTAGGAATGGTGGTGGGGCCTTGACTCCTGATCTTGGACACACGAGACACTGGATCCTGAGGATCTGAGAACGGACATCTCGTGGTCATGAAGAACTATCCGCCGGAGTTCAAGGCGGACGCGGTCGCGCTCTACGAGTCGCGGCCCGAGGCGACGATCCGGCAGGTCGCTGCCGATCTGGGGATCAATCCCGAGACCTTGCGGAACTGGGTCCGGGCTGCCGGCGCGAGCCGGCCGCGGGGACGCCGGGCGGAGATACCAGCCGAGCCGCCGACGCCGTTGGAGGCGGAGAACGCGGCTCTGCGCAAGAAGGTCCGCGAGCTGGAGGAGGAACGCGAGATCCTGCGCAAAGCGGCGAAGTATTTCGCCGGGGAGACGCGCTGGTGAACCGCTTCCAGTTCGTTGCCGACCACCAGCGCCGCTACGGCGTGAAGCGGCTGTGCACCATCCTCAACGTCGCCCGCTCCAGCTTCTACTACTGGCGTCGGACGGCCGCGGACCGGGCCGCCCGACAGGCGGCCGACGCCCGCCTCGCCGCCCGGATACGGGCCGTGCACCGCGAGTCAGACGGCACATACGGCGTCCCCAGGATCACCGCCGAACTCCGCGAGAGGGGCGAGCGCATCAACCACAAGCGGATCGCGCGCGTGATGCGAGGTGCCGGTCTGGCCGGCCTGCGCTTGCGCCGCAGACACCGCACCACTGTTGCGGACCCGGCCGCGGCGAAGGCCGGCCCCGGACCTCGTCGGCCGCGACTTCACGGCAAGCGAGCCGAACACGAAGTACGTCGGTGACATTACCTATCTCCCGCTGGACGGCGGGAAGTTCCTGTATCTGGCCACCGTCATCGACCTCGCCTCACGCCGCCTGGCCGGCTGGGCGATCGCGGACACATGCGCACCGACCTCGTCATCGACGCCTTGGCCGCAGCCGAACGCACCCGCGGCAGCCTCGCCGGAGCGGTCCTGCACACCGACCACGGCGCCCAGTACTGCAGCCGGGCCTTCGCCGACGCCTGCCGCGAGGCCGGCGTCACCCAGTCCATGAGCGCGGTCGGCTCCAGCGCGGACAACGCACTCGCCGAGTCGTTCAACGCGACCTGCAAACGGGAAACCCTCCAAGGCCGCCGGGCCTGGGATTCCGAACGCGAGGCCCACCTCGACCTCTTCCGCTGGCTGCACCGCTACAACACCGTCCGACGCCACTCCAGCCTCGGACATCGCAGCCCGATCGCCTACGAGCGAACATTCCGAACAACATCAACTACGCTGGTCAAAGCCGCATAACCCGTGTTCACGATCCGGGGTCAAGGCCCCTCGCTCGCAGTTGGACAGGACCGATCCGGCGGGAACCTGTGGGGCCGCTGCGGTGTCGTGATCCACGTGAACAACAAACTACTCACAACGGCGGCGAGTGCCGTTGGTGCCGTCGCGCTGGTGTTTATCGGTGAATGGGACAACGGCCGGCGCACCCGGAAGGCAGAGGCCTGCAAGGATGCTCCGGCGGACCGCGCGGCCCTCGAAGCTCAGGCCAACGAACTGGTGGCGGCGGTGCTCGCCCTTAAGGTCGCGGGAAACACGAACGATCACCTCTGGGGCGGCTGGGGAGCCCGCCTGCCGGTGCATCACCACACCCATCCCCGGTGCCATCAGGAGCACCCGCTGACCCCAAGAAGTCCTCGCAACGACACCCTGCGGGGCCGCGTACCTCGCTTGTCCGCCGACCTCACCACCGGCACCGGCTACCCGAGAGGACCCAGCCCTGATGTCCATATGGCCTTCGATCGTTGCCGTACTCGGTACCCTCGCCGGTGCCCTGACCGCCGGACTCCTACAGCACCGTTCGGCACGCACCGCACGCGCCGAGGAGCGCGCCGACAGCCACCGCCAGGACCAGCTCAGGGCCGTCACCGACTTCGCGGCCGCCCTGGACGCCCACCGCTCGGCGATGTTCCATCGGGAGCGCCTGGCCCTGACCGAGGCAGGCACCGAGCACCAGCTGGAGGCCCAGACGAGGTCCCACGACACCCGGGCGGCAATCACCGCGCCCCACATCCGCCTTCAGGTCCTGGTCCCGGAGCTGACCGACCCTGCCCAGCAGGCCGCAGATGCCACATACGCGCTGCGCAAGGCCACCGACCGGACCGAGCTGGACGCCCGGCGGCATACGGCCAAGGAAGCATCCGTCGCCTTCATCACCGCGGCCGCCACGCTGCTGAGCCCCAACAACCGCTGACTGAGAGCGACCACTGCCAACGTGACTGCCGGCAGCCCTGCCGGTGATTGCTCCTTGCTCCTCTGCCTCTGCCCGGGCGGGACTTCAATGAGATGCCAGGGAGGCCCCTGTCGGGGCCTCCCGTTCAATCAAGATCGAGAACGTGTTCAAAGAAGTGCCCCGAAAGGCTTAAACGCTATGCGCTTCATCTCCAAGACGTCGTTGGGCGGCGTGACCGAGCAGCTCTTCATCCTCGACGAGATCCCAGGCGTGCTGTGGACGCCGGAAGACGCCCACGGCACTCGCCCTCTGATCCTCATGGGACACGGCGGCGGGCAACACAAGAAGGCCCCCGGCATCCTGGCCCGCGCGCATCACTTCGCCGCCGAGGGCGGGTTCGTGGTCGCCGCGCTCGACGTACCCAACCACGGCGAGCGGCCGACGGACGAGGAGTTCGACCGGATCGCGACCGAGTACCGGGCGCGTATGGCCGCCGGAGAGGATACGGCTGCGCTGGACACGGCCATGTACACGCTCGTGGCCGGGCAGACCGTCGCGGAATGGAGGGCGGTCCTGACCGCAGTCCAGCAACTCGACCATATCGGCGGCGGACCGGTGGGCTATTGGGGCGTGTCGCTGGGCTGCGCGCTCGGTATACCGTTCGTCGCCGCAGAACCTCGAGTCCGCACCGCGGTGCTGGGTCTGCAAGGGTCGCCCGTGCTGGCCGGGACCGCCGCGCAGATCACCGTGCCGGTGCAATTTCTGGTTCAGTGGGACGATGAGCGAATGCCCCGTGCACAGAGCCTGGCGTTGTTCGAGGCCATCGGCTCAGCCGAGAAGACACTGCACGCCAACCCGGGCCAGCACGGAGATCTGCCGCGGTTCGAGATGGACGACTCGCTGCGGTTCTTCACCCGGCATCTGGGCTGATACGTCTGTAGTACACGCCGCCGACGAGCGCCTACGCGGGATCGTCACCAGGACGAACGTTGCCTGACACGGCACTGGTTACAGTAGTTCAGAGAAGCGACCATCCCGAAAACGATCGTGCCCGACCAGGTGGCGGTGGCGCTCATGCTTCCAGCGTCGGCGGCCGCGGTTCCCTCGCATCCGGGAAGGACCGCAGCCGCGCGCCGGGGAGCTCGGTCAGTGGCTGTTTCGGATCCTTTGTTCATTCGTTGGGCAGTGCGTGGATGCTCGCGATGGTGACGCAGAGCCTTTTGCAGCCCTGCTGGGGGCTTACTGGCTCTGGTCGGAGTTCGATGATCAAAACGTTTGCAACGCGGGACAAGGGCGCCGTGGAGCGGACGGACCGTGATAGTCGGCATCGCGGTGACCACCGTGATCCTCGCGGTGACGTCCGTCGTGGTGCCTGGCGTCTTTAGGTGAGCGTCTATGCGCTGTTCGGGGAGCCGGTGGTGTGGCGCGCCGCCGGCCAGCAACCGGACGGGCCGCAGGATGATCAGCCGGACAGGCGGGGATGCGGGCCCGCATCCCCGCCAGCGCCTGCGCAGCCCCCGGGTTCGGCGCAGCCTGCGGGACCGCCCGCCCGGCTGCACCGTTCTCCCAGCGGTGCAGCCACACCATGCCCGTGCGCGGTGGGCGCGGCCCCGAACGATAATTCACAAGCGCGCAACCGGGTCTCCGGTCCCATCGTGGAGGTGTGACCACGCGGGCCGCACGGCTTGCGGGTGCGGTCGGCGACGACGGCTGCGACCGTATGAGTGAGGAGTAGCACCGAACGGGCGATGACGGAGGTGACCGTCATGCTGAGGGCGCATCCTTCGCTCCTGCGGGAGCTCGTCGAGCGCTGCGAGACGCTGAGGCGGCGCTCGGCGTCCGATTGCAGTGCTGAGACCGGGCGCCAGCTTGAGGATGTGGCGTACACGCTGTGTGTGGTCACGGGCACCCGCCAGCTGGACACGGCGCTGTATGTGGCCCGCCGGCAACTGGCCGACGCGATGAGACGCCAGCAGCCTCTCCGCCACTGACACGTATGTCCAGAAAATCCTGAAGTGATGAATCGCAGCAGGAAGGTGGCGACCATCATGGCCGAACACCCGCACGCAGCACTGGTACGCCGGGGGTACGAGGCCTTCTCGAGCGGTGACTTCGACACGCTGCGCCAAGTGCTGGCGGCCGACGCCGCGCACCACGCGCCCGGCAACCACCCGCTGGCCGGTGACTTCAAGGGGCAGGACAGCGTCATCGACTACTACCAGCGCCTGGGCCAGGAGACGAACGTGACCTTCCAGGTGGAGTTGCGGAACCTGTTCGTGGACGGCAGGGGGCATGTGGTCTCGGTCCACTACGCCACGGCGGAACGCCAGGGCAAGAAGCTCGAGGAGAACGGAGGCATCATCTTCCGGATCGTCGGCGACAAGGTGACCGACCTCGACCAATGCACCGAGGACATCGACAAGGTCAACGAATTCTGGTCCTGACGGCCCCGACCGCTGCTCCCGCGTCCGTCCGCGGCAGGGACCGGCATCGCCCGGTGTGCCGGCCCTCGGCGCACCGGGCGTCCGTGCGCACCGACCCTCGCCAGTGCTCAACAGTGCGGCCGCAGCGACAGTGCGCTTCCCCCGAAGCGGACCGGAGCTGGCAGACGGCACGCGATGCCGCCTCAGGAACGCGGGAACCGTGAGCGCGCTGCCCAAGGACATGGTGGTGGCCTACTGGTGCCTGGACGTCCTGGAGCGTCCAGCCCGCCAGGGTCGGGATGCTCTACTCCGGCTGAGCCGACGCACCCCGCCTCCGCACAGCGTGTCGTCGTCGCCTTTTCAGCGTGAGGCTGACGTCCCGATCTGTCCCGAAGCGGCGTGATGGCCAGCTCGCGTGGACCACCGCTGGGTGCCTCACCGTCTGTCACGGGCGGGCAGTTGAAGGGCGGAGTGGGGGCTATGTCAAGCGGGACGGGTGGCAACTACTGGCAGGGCAAAGCACTGCCGAGCGTCTTCAAGCACGAGCTGCTGCGGCGCTACAGGGGCCAGCTCAGGTTGTCGAAGCCCGGCATACGCAGATCGACCTGCCAGTACGGAAGAAGTCCATCAATTGCATGGCATTCGTGGCAGTGTGAGTTCATATCAGCGTGGGATCCTCCAAGACGGGTCAAAGTGAATCAAGCACAGGAAAACGAGGAGAGTGCCGCCATGCCGATGCTGCTGCTCAAAGGGACGTACAAGATCGTCGGGGCGAGTCCCGACGGGGACTCCGTCCGCTTCTACCCCGATAACCCCGACCAGTGGGACCTCCTGCACGGACGACGGGTACGGCGCAACCGCAGCGGCGGCGCTCAGCTCCGCCTCGACGGCATCGACACCCTGGAGACCCACTACCGCCCGCCCCGCGGTCCCGAGCTGCACCAGCCAGCCCCGTTCGCCGGCCAGGCCGCAGACGAACTGCTGTCCTGGCTGGGCTTCGAGGACGTGCAGCGCAACACCCACGGCATCGTCACTGACAGCAGCCCCGCCTCCCGGCCCGGCTACATCCTCACCCGCAGCGCGGACGTTCACGGCCGCTGTGTCGCCCTCGCCGGCCGCGGAACCGACGCTCCCGGCCGCAGCGGCACGCTCCTCACCGTCACCCCGGACCATCTGCGTGAGACGGCCAATCACCATCAGCTCGCCGAAGGCCTGGCCTACCCCACGTTCTACCGCAAGCTGTTCGTCGACCTGCGCAAGGAGATGACTGCGGCAGTGGAGCAGGCCCGGCAGGCCGACAAAGGGCTCTGGCCCAAGGACCAGACCCACAGCGGAGCGAAGGTGGAAGGAATGTCCACCCTCACCGACACCGCGGCACTGCTGCCCAAGCTGTTCCGCCGCCTCGCGGACTACCTCCAGCTCAACGACGGCGACGCTTCGCTGGAAGGCTTCCCCGACTACCTCGAGCAGCGCGACGATCGGCTGTTCATCCTCTCCACCGGGCAGTGGACCGGCTTCGACACCATCGTCAAGGTCACCAACGGCAACACCGTACGGCTCACCCATGATCCCGAGGACCTCGTCTTCGACGAGAAGTAGCCAACCCAGCGGCGGCCGCATCCGGGCGGTCTGCACTGCTCTTCCGCTTGCGCTCAGGCACGGCCCCGACCGTCTCCAGCACTGATGAGGTTCAGCGCTGGAGCGACGGTCGCTCCAGCGAGAGATGAACGCATGGCCTTTACGGCGAGTACGAGTCCACGAGGTACGCCTTCTCCCCCACCATCAGCGGTGCGTCGGCGGGCCCGTTACGTCCGGTTACGGCAGGTCGGTAGTGCCGGCAAGCCGACTGGAGTACCGCACCGATGGATCGCGGACACCCCAGCGAGTGCCAGGGCCGCCAAACTGCGCAGCGGTACTCCGGTGGGGTGAAGTCGCGGCGCACCATGCAGTCCCGGCCCACAGTGTCCAGTAGGTGTAGTGCGTGATCAAAAACCTGATGCGTGCCGCGGCGATCGCCGCACTGGCCCTCGCCCCGGTGGCCGTTCCCGCCTCCGCTTCCAGCACTCCCGGCGCGGTGAAGGCAGCAATCGACTGCCCGTCCGGCTACGTGTGCATCTACCCAGAGATCAACTTCGGCGGCCAGCCGTGGGTGCGGCGTGCCGTGGACGGCAGCGTGAAGGACCTGCCCTCCGCGATCCGTGACCGCGGCAGCTCGATCCGCAACAACTCCGACCGCACCGCCCGCGTGTACGAGAAGCGCAACCACAGCGGCCGGCACGTGTGCGTCACCCGCAGCGGCGGCTCCATCCACGACCTGCGCGGCTACAACCTCAACGACCAGACCCGCTCACTGAAAATCAACCGCAACGACTGCGGCTGACCACCCACACCCACCGCACCAAGGCGTGCACTGGCGCCCAGGGCGGTAGCTCAGGTACCGAACGTGTGCGGTGTACTCACCCACGAGCCGCGGCTGTGCGCCCTTGCACGTGCGCGGCTGCCGGTGCCCTCATAACCTGGTGTTGCTCGGGGTAGCTCCGGAGGTCTGCCATGCCCCGAAACATCTGGAGCGGCGCGATCAGCTTCGGGTTGGTCACCGTGCCGATCTCCGTGGCCAGCGCCACAGAGGACCACTCGATCAGGTTCCACCAGTACCACCTGCAGGACATGGGCCGGGTGCGGGTGCGCAAGTACTGCGAGATCGAGGACCGCGAGGTCGACCAGGGCGAGATCGGCAAGGGCTACCAGCTGACCAAGGAGCAGGTCATCCCGATCAGCGACGAGGAGCTACGGGACCTGCCCCTGCCGACGGCCAAGGCCATCGAGATCGTCGCGTTCGTACCGCTGGACTCCGTCGACCCCCTGAAGATCGGCGAGGGCTACTACATGGCGCCGAGCGGGCAGGTCGCCGCGAAGCCGTACAAGCTGCTGCGCATGGCCCTCGACCGGAGCAGCAAGGTGGCCGTCGCGAAGTACGCCTGGTCCGGCCGCGAACGCCTCGGGCTCCTCCGGGTCCGCGAGGACGTCATCGTTCTGCACGCCATGCGTTGGCCTGACGAGATCAGGTCGCCGGAGGAACTGCTGCCGCCGCCGGTCGAGCTCAGCGACGAGGAGATCGACGGTGCGCTCGCGCTCATGGACAGCATGACCCGCGAGGACCTTGAAGGTGAGGAGTTCCAGGACACTTACACCGAGGCCCTTGAGCAGATCATCGAGGCCAAGCGGGAGGACCGCGAGCCGCCGAAGCTTCAGGAGCCGGAGTCGAAGCCGGGGCAGGTCGTCGACCTGATGGCCGCCCTGACCGAGTCCGTCGAGAAGGCCAGGGCCTCGCGCGGCGAGGACGCCGACGTGCACGAGATGCCGAAGAAGAAGGCCGCGAAGAAGCAGCCGGCCAAGAAGACCGCGGCGAAGAAGGCCGCGGCAAAGAAGACGTCCGGGCGCCGGCCGCGCAGCGCCTAGACCTCGATGCCGAGCACCGTGTCCGGCCTGCACTTCGTACACGCCGGCACCTGATGGCGTAGCGCCTCGATCGCCTGCGCCCTGGTCGCGGGCTTCACCCGCTTGCCTGGGTCCCAGCACTCACCCGTGTGTACGGCAACGATGTTGCTGCGGTCCAGGCCCCGCTCGATCAGCCACTCGGGCACCGGCGAGCGCCGCGCTTCACCGACACGCCGCTCCGCCTCACGGCGTTCCTCATCGACGATCCACCTGCGAGTGCGGGCCAGGTCACGCTCCTGCACGCGCTCCAGGAAACGGAGCAGCGCGAGTCGCGACACCCCAGAATCGTTCATGCGTTCTATTCTATGATCGGGGCGCCACACAGCCCCACCCCCACCCCGCGGAGCAGGCATGAACCACGAGGAGGCCGCCAGCAAGCTGGGCGTCGACCCGGCCTCCCTCTCCCCTGCCCCCACCGCGCCCCGCTTCGCCCAGACCTGGGCGCGAATGCAGCAGGAGCCGCCCTGCTCCGCCTGCGGCCAGCCGTCCCGCATCAGCGGCGTGATCCACGACCGAGACCACGGGCCCCGCTGGCCCGACCGATGCCGTGAGTGGCTTTATCGAGCAGTAGTGACGTCACTTGTCGACGGGTTTGGGAGGCGCCCGGTTCCACGGACGGGTGGTGTTGGCGAGTTCGGGAGGCACCGAGTCTCTTGCCAGGGCAGCATCGGGGTGCTCCTGGTGAAAGGTGCTGGTCATGCCGCGGATGTCGAAGGTCGAGCTGTACGCGGCGATCCGACGTGACCATCGCAGCGGTGTATCGATGCGGGAGCTCGAGCGCAAGCACGGCGTGACGTGGCGGACGGTCCGGAAGGCACTGGACTCGGCATGGCCGGAGCCACGCAAGAAGCTGCCGCCCCGGGCGACCGCCCTGGATCCGTACAAGCCGGTGATCGACGAGATCCTCCGCGCGGACCTCGATGCGCCGCGCAAGCAGCGGCACACCGTCACCCGGATCTTCCACCGGCTGGTCGAGGAACACTGCGCCGACGTCTCCTACGGGATGGTCCGCTACTACGTCGCCGCCCGGAAGCCCGAGATCCTGGCCGCGTCCGGCAAGGCCCCGCTGGAGGCGTTCGTCCTGCAGACGCACCAGCCCGGCCATGAGGCGGAGGTCGACTTCGGCGACGTGACCGTGCGGCTGGCCGGCGAGCTGGTGACCTGCTACCTCTTCTCCTTCCGCCTGTCGTACTCGGGTAAGGCCGTCCACCAGGTATTCGCCTCCTGCGGCCAGGAAGCCTTCTTCGAAGGCCACGTCCACGCGCTACGGACGCTGGGCGGTGTCCCGCGGAGCTAAGGTGCGCTACGACAACCTCAAGGCCGCCGTCGCCCGGGTGCTCGGGCTGAGCCGGGCGCGGGTGGAGGCCGACCGGTGGATCGCCTTCAAGTCGCACTACGGCATCGAGAGCTTCTACTGCCAGCCGGGCATCGAGGGCGCCCACGAGAAGGGCGGCGTCGAAGGGATGATCGGCTACTTCCGCCGCAACCACTTCGTTCCCGTCCCCGAGGTCTCCTCGCTCGCCGAGCTGAACGAGATGGTCGAGCAGTGGGATCGGCAGGACGACGCACGCCGCATCGGTGCCCGGTCCAAGACCGTCGCCGAGTGCTTCGCGCTCGAGCAGCCGCTGCTGATGCCCCTGCCCGAGGAGCCGTTCGAGACGGGCCGACTGTTCACCCCGCGGGTCGACCGCTACGGCCAGATCCCGGTCCGCACCAACCGCTACTCGGTGCCGATCCGGCTGATCGGCAAGCGGGTGCGGGTCGTCCTGCACGCTTCTCACCTGGTGGTTTACGACCAGAACGTGGAAGTGGCACGGCACGAGAGGCTGATCGCCAAGGGCGCCGTCCGCCTGGACCTGGATCATTACCTGGAGGTCCTGGTCCGCAAGCCCGGCGCGTTTCCCGGCTCGACCGCCCTCGAACAGGCCCGCTCGGCGGGCAGGTTCACTCCGGTCCACGACGCCTGGTGGGCTCAGGCCCAGAAGGTCCACGGTGAGCGAGACGGCACCCGGGCCCTGATCGAGGTTCTGCTGCTGGGCCGGCACCTGCCGCACGAGCACATCGTCGCCGGTCTGGCCGCGGCCCTGCGGGCCGGGGCGATGACCGCCGACGCGGTCGCGTTGGAGGCCCGCAAGGCCGCCCAGGCCGAGACCGAGCCCGCGCCGTCAGGCGGGCCGTCGCCCGGCAAAGCGTCGGCGAACGTGACGTCCCTGTATGAGTGGAAGCTGTCCCATCTCCCGCCGGACACCAGGCCACTGCCGTCGGTGACCCCCTATGACCAGTTGCTCCGACGTCGTCGCGCCAGCGGCGGTGACCACCGAGAGGGAGAAGCACAGTGACCCTGCCCCGCCAGCGCGGCTTGACTGAGCAGGCCGCCGACGCCGCCATCGACACCGCCTGCCGCATGCTGCGGCTTCCGTCGATCCGCAACGAGTTCCCCGAGATCGCTGACCGGGCGATGAAGGACCAGATGACCTACCGTGGCTTCCTCGCCGAGCTGCTGATGGCCGAGTGCGACGACCGGGCCCGCCGCCGCTCGGAGCGGCGGATCAAGGCAGCCGGCTTCCCGCGGGAGAAGTCGCTGCGGACCTTTGACTTCGACGCCAACCCGAACATCGACCCGGCCACGATCCATACCCTGGCCAGCTGCGAGTGGATCAAGAAGAGCCAGCCGCTCTGCCTGATCGGCGACTCCGGCACCGGCAAGTCGCACATGCTCATCGCGCTGGGCACCGAGGCCGCCATGAAGGGCTACCGCGTCCGCTACACGCTCGCCACCAAGCTGGTGAATGAACTGGTCGAGGCCGCTGACGAGAAGCAGCTGAACAAGACCATCGCCCGTTACGGACGCATCGACCTTCTCTGCATCGACGAGCTCGGCTACATGGAACTCGACCGCCACGGCGCCGAACTGCTGTTCCAGGTACTGACCGAGCGTGAGGAGAAGAACAGCGTCGCCATCGCCTCCAACGAGTCCTTCGGAGGCTGGACCAAGACGTTCACAGACCCCCCGCCTCTGCGCGGCCATCGTCGACCGCCTGACCTTCAACGGCACCATCATCGAGACCGGCACCGACTCCTACCGCCTCGCCAGCACCCGGGCACGAGCTGAGGAGCCGGCGAAGGCCGGCTTAGCTCAGGGCGACCAGACATACGGTGTCGTCATGGTGACCGCGTGCAGGCCAAGGCGGGTGAGGATCGGGGCGCTGTCGGCTGAGGCGTCGACGTAGACGTAGGGGACATCGCGGGCAGCAGCGAGTTGGGCTCGGTGGGCGACCATGGCCCGGTAGATGCCCTGTCCTCGCCATTCCTTGAGCGTTGAGCCGCCCCAGAGGCCGCCAAAGTCGACGCCGTCATTGAACACCAGCCAGGCGGCGCAGACGACTTCGGTGCGTGCCTCGGCGACGAGGACGATGGTGTTCTCTGGGGCGTTCTCGATCCGGGCGGCCAGGTCGTCGGCGAGCCAACTCCAGTCCTCGCCCCAGACCGTGCTCTCCATAGAGGCGATGCGCTGGAGGTCTGTTCTGGCGGTGACACGGCGGAGGGTCACGCCGTCGGGCAGGACGGGGTCGGCGGCAAGGTCTGCGGACCGCCCGATGAGCACGGTCTCGCTGTCCTCGGCGACGAAGCCGGCCGCGGTGAGCCGGTCGGTGAGGTCGGCGGGGAGATCGTGAGCGCGAGTCTTCCATTCGACCGCCTCACCACGGGCAGCGTAAAAGTCACGCTGCCGCGCTATGAGCGTGTCGAGTTCTGCCCCGCCCACACCAAGGTCGCGTGGGCCCGTGACGAAGCCACGGTGCCAACCGACGACACGGGTCAACGGGCCGTCCTTCTCAACACGGGTGCTGCCGCCAGGCGGGGTGACACCACGGAGTTGGGCGTCATACGCGGTGCGGAGTTCGTCGATCAGAGTGTCCTTCACTCGAACACCGTACGGACCGGGTCAAGTGATTAAACGCCGGTCGAAACCGCGCGAACATAAGGGGCTGCACTCTCTCACCCGGCCACCGGAGATCAGAAACAGGTACTGGCCTCTGCCGCTACCTGCCTCGACGGCCAGCCGCCCTTCGGGCGGCTGGCCGTCCCCACGTTCGCATCCACGCAGTGCCGTCATTTCTCATCCACATTCCAGAGCCGGTTGATCACCAACTGCCTCCGGAAATCGTCGACAAACGCTGTCCTTGGAGATCAACGAAGCCACCTGGCTGTACGACACGGGAGAGGAGGACGGGCGATGAGCAGGATTCCGCTCAAGAAACACCAGATCGACCAGAAGTCGAGTTTCCGTAAGTGGGTCGGATTCCCTGCAAGGTCATCTGTTCCCCCTCAGGGTGCCTGTGGCACGATCGTGTCAGCGACCGGGTCCGGCAAAACGATCATGGCTGCCGCGAGCGCTCTGGAGTGCTTCCCGGAGGGCCGGATCCTCGTGACCGTGCCGACCCTGGACCTGCTCGTGCAGACCGCCCAGGCGTGGCGGGCGGTGGGTCACCGCTCCCCCATGGTCGCGGTGTGCTCGCTGGAGAATGACCCCGTGCTGAACGAGCTGGGGGTGCGTACCACCACCAACCCGATCCAGCTCGCCCTGTGGGCCGGGCACGGGCCCGTCATCGTGTTCGCCACGTACGCCTCTCTCGTGGACCGCGACGACTACGAGGCCCTCCAGGAACAGGAACGCCCCTACGGGCCCTGGCAGGGCGGCGGGGAGGGCAGGGCGCGCAAGAAGACGCGCGGGCCGCTGGAGGCCGCTCTGGCGGGCGGAGAGCGCCTGTACGGCCAGCGCATGGACGGTTTTTCGCTCGCCATCATCGACGAAGCCCACGGAACCGCAGGTGATCTTGGCAGGCCGTGGGCGGCGATCCACGACAACACCCGCATCCCCGCCGACTTCCGGCTGTACCTGACCGCGACCCCACGCATCCTCGCGGCTCCCCGCCCGCAGAAGGGCGCGGACGGCCAGGAGCTGGAGATCGCGAGCATGACCGACGACCCGGATGGGACGTACGGCGCCTGGCTTCCTGGGGCTGAACTTGGGCTCTCGGAGGCGATCGAGCGGGCGATCCTCGCCCCGTTCGAGATCGACGTGCTGGAGATCCGCGACCCCTCGCCCGTGCTCGGGCTGTCGGAGGAGGCGCTGCGGGGCCGGCGCCTGGCCCTGCTGCAGACCGCCCTGTTGGAGCACGCGGCGGCGTACAACCTGCGCACGGTCATGACCTTCCACCAGAAGGTGGAAGAGGCCGCCGCGTTCGCGGAGGCGTTGCCAAAGACCGCAGCCGAGCTGTACGTCACCGAGACCGATGACGCGACCATGGTCAAGGCGGAGAAGGAACTCCCCGCATCCTCGATCGACGCGGAGTTCTACGGGCTGGAGGCCGGCCGCCACGTACCCCCGGACCGGGTGTGGTCGGCATGGCTGTGCGGCGACCACCTCGTGTCCGAACGCCGCGAGGTCCTGCGACAGTTCGCCAACGGCATCGACGCCAACAACCGGCGCGTGCACAGGGCGTTCCTCGCCAGCGTTCGCGTGCTCGGGGAAGGCGTCGACATCACCGGCGAGCGCGGAGTGGAGGCGATCTGCTTCGCCGACACCCGCGGCTCCCAGGTGGAGATCGTGCAGAACATCGGCCGGGCGCTGAGGCTGAACCGCGACGGCTCCACCAAGGTCGCGAGGATCATCGTGCCGGTCTTCCTGGAGCCCGGCGAGGACCCCACCGACATGGTCGCCTCCGCCAGCTTCCGCCCCCTTGTAGCGGTGCTCCAGGGCCTCCGCAGTCATGACGAACGACTCGTTGAGCAGCTCGCCTCCCGTGCCCTCAGCAGCGGGAAGCGCAAGGTGCACGTCCGTCGCGATGAAGAAGGGCGGATCGTCGGGGCCGGCGGCGAGGGCGACGGCGAGGACCAGGAGCAGGACGACACCGACGCCGCTGCCGAGTCCGCCCTGCTCCACTTCTCCTCTCCCCGAGACGCCGCCACGATCGCCGCGTTCCTGCGCACCCGGGTCTACCGGCCGGAGTCCCTGGTGTGGCTGGAGGGCTACCAGGCCTCATCCGCTGGCGGAAGGAGAACGAGATCACCAGCCTGCACGCCGTGCCCTACGACGTTGAAGTCGAAGTCGGGGCGACGAAGGCGTTTCCGCTTGGGCGATGGGTCCACCAGCAGCGGAAGGCCCTGCGGGCAGGGGAACTGGAGCCGCGCCGCAAGGAGCTGCTGGACGCCCCGGAGGCCGGGATGGTGTGGGAGCCGGGCGAAGAGGCGTGGGAATCCAAACTCGCCGCGCTCCGCTCCTACCGGCAGGCCACGGGCCACCTTGCTCCCCGCCAGGACCAGGTGCGGGGCGAGGGCGAGGCGATGGTGCCCATCGGGCAGCACATCGCCAATCTGCGCCGCAAGGGCGGCCTCGGCAAGGACCAGAAGGCGGAGCGCGCGAAGCAGCTGACCGCGATCGCCCCGGACTGGAACTGCCCCTGGCCGCTGGACTGGCAACGCCACTACCGCGTCCTCGCCGACCTGGTCGACGCCGACGGCAGCCTGCCCGACATCGCACCCGGCGTGCTGATGGACGGCGATGACATCGGCCGGTGGCTCCAGCGGCAGACCCAGCCGGGCACCTGGGCGCAGCTGTCGACCGAGCAGCAGGAGCGGCTGTCCAGGCTGGGCGTGAAGCCAGTCCAGGCGCCGTCTCTGGCTCCTGTGGCCGCGCGCTCGACAAAGGGCACGGGCAAGGCACAGCAGGCCTTCCAGCTCGGCCTGGCAGCCCTCGCGCAGTGGGTGGAACGGGAAGGCGCCCACCGGCCTGTCCCGCGCGGCCACGCTGAAGAGATCGCGGTCGACGGTGAGCCGGAGCCGGTAGTCGTCAAGCTGGGCGTATGGACATCGAACGTCCGTGCGAGGCGAGACAAGCTCACTCAAGAGCAGTTGGACGCGCTGCGAGAGCTGGGCGTGGAGTGGGCGTAGCGCGTTAGGGGTGCGGCTGGCCGCCGCAGACAGGTCGGCCGCACCCCAAACCTGGTGTTCAGTCCGTCGCTGTGTGATCTCGTGGTGGGAAAAATCCGAGGCGCTCTGAACCGTCGACGCTGAAGGCGTAGATCCTGGCACGTTCGGTGATGGCGGCGGGCGGAGTGCCGTTCTCGATGATGATGACCTGTCCCGGGGGGTTGTCGAGCAGGTCTCGGTAGAAGTGCTCGACTACGTCGTAGGTCATCAGCTCTGGATCGGTTTCCCGGTTTTCGGCCTGTCGGTAAGTGACGACAGGCGAGTCAAGCATCACGAATCCGGGGTGGATGAATCCGCGAGCTCGGTTGCGGCGTGCCAGCGATACTACGAAAGCCGCATGGATGATGGACCGCATGCCGTGGCCTCGGCTACCCCGGGGGCGCCCATCGACTGCGATCTCTGCACTGGTCGGGTTGTAGGTGACCCGGTTTTCCCCGGGGACATGCCAGGCTTGAAGCGTTTGATGAATCGCCTGCTCGAAGTCCGAAACGTCGGCAGCGGGAATGCCGTCTGGCCTGACCGGCGGCGGGGCGGGCAGGACATTCGACAGTGATGCCTTCATCTCCTCGAGCTGCTCGATCTGGGCGTGGATGGCCAGCTCCTGCTCCAGGCGTGAACGAGCCGCGAGGACCTCGCTGGTGTCTGTCGTGAGTGGTTCGAGCTGCTCCTCGAGTGCGCGCAGTTCACTGTCGATGCCTGTGAGCTGGTCGTCGTGGAGGGCGCTCTCGGCGTTCAAATCTGCCGTTTGAGCCTCAAGATCTTCGATCGTGCTGAGAAGGTCGCGGTGCAGCTCGGTGGTCTTCCGAGTCTCGGCGGCAACAGCTGCGACCAGTTGCGTTGTCTCAGCAAGGTGATGCCCAGGGTGCTGATGCTCTGGTTCTGCACCACAAAAGACGCAGGTTCCGGTCTGGAAGTAGCCCAGGAGATTTCCTGCTTCGCCGACCATGCGTAGGCGTTCGAGATCTGACTCACTGCTCCCGTAGCAGTGCGAACCGGGCTAGAAGTTGACGCACTTCGCTGGCGCGCTGCTGATTGGCGCTGTCGCTGGCTTCCAGGTCGCGGCGACGCTGCAGGAGCGCGGAGCGGGAGGCGATGAGCTGACCGGAGCGGGAAGTGGCGGTGTCCAGTGAGCTTTGCAGGCGGGCCAACTGCTCACGTAGCTCGGACTGATTTGCGGCGATGGTGAGCTTTTCGCGGGCGTCATCAATGAGGCGGTCAAGGATCTCGACCTGGCCCTTGCCGACCTTCTTCTCCACAGTGCCAGGCGCAGTCGGGCCGACTGGCTCGTCCTGCCCGGTGAGGAGGAGCTTGAGGACTGACTTCTCGCTGGTCTCGTTCTGCGGCAGCCCCGTAGTGAGGACCGGAGACCGCTCACCGCCCATACGCGAGTCGTTGATGACGGACAGCCGAGCCAGGTCCCGGAAGTTGAGCAGTCGTACTTCGCCGCGTGAGTTCCGCAGGATCTTCAGTCCGTCGATCCCCAGCGCCTTGAGGAGGTAACGGGAGATGTTTCGCTGGGAGGTCGAACTGTGCTTGAAGCTGAGTGTGGCGTCGGCCGGCGCCGTGGTGAGCTGGCGCAGATCCCGGTTGAACACGTCGATGGTGCTGTCCGCGAGCCCACGGGAGAGGGGCAGGACCCTGCCGTCGTCTGCTCGCAGCCCGAGCAGGATGCGACTGTAGCCCTGGTCCTCCGGGATGGGCTTGAGCTCGCTGGCGCCCAGCATGTAGTCCACGGACTTCTCTACGTAGGACTTGCCACGCTCAGAAGCGCCGTAGATGGCTGTCAAGCCCGGACTGAACTCAACAGTCGCGGGAGGCTTGCCCACTCCGAGGAATGTCAGGTGTACCAGCGTCAGCCTGTTCACAGCACGTCCCCTTCGGCTGGGTGAGGAGTGTCAGCGGTGAGGCGGTCGAACCAGCGCTGGGTGATCTGCTTCATGCCGTCGCGGACGTCCGTTTCTTCGTGCATATAGGTGCTGACTAGCCAGGAGGCCCGTTCCGTGAGCAGCCCGACGTAGGGGGCTTCCAGGACGTTGAGGAAGCTGGCGGCCTCCTCTGTGGCGCCGTAGAGGAAGCCGTCGTCCATGGCGGTCATGTCGGCCAGGCCGGCGCGCATCAGCACGACGAGTCCCTGTTCGATGAGGCGCCGGCGCATGCCGAGTTCGCCAGGACCGACGGGAAGCTCGGGGTGGAGGCTGGACGGGCCGTCGGTGAGGTCGCCGCTGTGGAGCATCGCGTGGTCGAGGTAGACGAGCTGGGCGACGTCCAGGCGGCGGGGGAAAGTCTCGGACAGCAGGACCAAGGCGCGGACGCCGACTTCCAGGGGGCTGTTGAGAGGATTCACGCGGACTCCTCTTTGCACCAAGTCAGCTTGTGGTCGTTCGCCAGATGGTGGCAGAGACCCTTGAGGTCGAGGACTTCCACGACGGGGGCGAGGATGTTGTGTGGGTTGGGCTGGTGGGCTGCGGCGGCGTCCAGCACTGCGTCCAGGCGCTCGTGTCCGCAGTTGTAGTCGCGGTCCTCGATGTCGGCCACGGCGTTGTACAGGTTCGTTTCGATCTTCTTGTAGGTGGCCTCGGGGACGCTCTCGCGGGCGAAGACCCGCAACGCGTCTGCGTGGAAGAACGCCTCTCGCTGTCGGGCCAAGTGCCGGTTGATCCGCTCGTGCTCCCGAGCCTGGGCAAGGGTCTCCAGGCTGAGGCCGTACTTCTCGTTGTAGACGTCCAGGAGCTTTTGCACATACACGGCCTCGTCAGCCCTCTGTTCTGCGGGCGCCGGATCGGCATCTGGACGCGGCTTGAGCTGCTGCGGGAAGCGCCGTACGTGGTGCGGGGTCGTCGCGTGCAACTCGAGGATGTTGTCGATGTCTGCGGCCTCGAACATCGAGAAGTCTGTCTGTCGAGCGAGGTCCCCGACCGCCTGCCGCAGTGCCGGATCAAGGTCCGTGCCGAGCTTGGAGTCCGCCTTGTCCCAAGCTTCGAGGAAATCCTTCCTCAGTTTCGGGGGGGTGGACGAGGAGCCGATCCAGGGTCTGGCCGATCTTCGGTGCAACGAAGACGTACCGGGTGGGCAGCTCGTACTCGCCCAGTACCTTCGCCGTGAAGATCTTGACCATCTCGGGCCACGCATCGCTTTGCGTCAGCGCCTTGCTGTAGTGCTTGCACTGGTAGCAGTGCCACTCGCCGGCGGTGCCCTGCGGAGTCAGACAGGCCGCGACGTCCGCTCCTCGGTCGCCTGCCCCGCCCATTCTCTTCACCCGAAGATAGGGTCGCCCGTTCCACAGGCCGAAGGCCCGGACCCATTCGACGGTGAAGTCCTCCCAGTCGTCGGCCTTGTAGACGTGGGCGAGGAGCTGTTGCGGTGTGAAAGTAGGAGCGCCCTGCGGAGCGGTGACCACCACCGGAGGCGAGGTCGGCTCCGGGATGTTCTCGAAGACTGGCCTGCCCCATCGCTGCCTGGCTCCAGCTCCCCAGCCACACTTCACCCCCCCCCGGCACTGAGCCGTCACACAAGATCACGCAACGTAGTCATATCATCCCGGCTCGCTCACCGTGAAGGCCACGGAGCGCAACGTGCACGCGCTCGGCCTCTGGCCGGTACATCCCGCGTCTACGTCGTGGCCCGTCCTCTCCCCCTGCCGGGGCAGTCTGCACGCCGACGACATATCCCTTTCGCAGCCCATGAACAGGTCCTCTTCGCCCGGTTTGGCGCCGTCGGGCCGTCGGCCGAGTTCGCCGGGCACGCCACGCGATGTCCCGTTCAACCGCTGGCCCTTCGGCAGCGAAGGCGGCGGGCGAGGAGTGCGGCGGTGAGCACGGCTGCGGCGGCGAGCAGGTACAACTCGTAGCGCTGGATGGCGGGGTAGAGGGTATTCAGGTGCTGTCCGGCGAGGTCGCCGAGGCTGACCCAGGCGCCGACCCACAGCGCGGCGCCGAGGGCGTTGAAGGCGAGGAAGCGGCGCCATGGCATCTCGGCCAGCCCGGCGATGATGCCGTTGGCTTGGCG
>NZ_JBITJK010000067.1:0-27856 GCF_044459945.1 Streptomyces sp. NPDC050164 | reverse complement strand
GAACACCCCCCTCAGGGAGGGCAGCGAGGAGTACCTCGACTCGGAGAAGTACCAGCTCAGGCACCGCGACTGGGCGGCCGCCGAACGCGAGGGCCACACCATCACACCGCTGCTGACCAGGCTCAACACCATCCGCCGGGAGAACCCGGCCCTCCAGCAGCTGCGCGACCTCCACTTCCACCACGCGGACCAGGAAGCGGTGATCGCCTATTCGAAGCGGAAGGGCTCGAACACGGTTCTGGTGGTCGCCAACCTCGATCCCCACCACACCCAGGAGGCCACGGTCTCGTTGGACATGCCGCAACTCGGCCTGGACTGGCACGAGTCGGTGCCGGTGCGTGACGAGCTCACCGGCGAGACCTATCACTGGGGCAGGGCCAACTATGTGCGCCTCGAACCGGGCCATAGGCCCGCGCATGTCTTCTCGGTTCTGCGACCGTCCACCCCGCAGATCGGAGGGTCACCCACAACATGATCGTCAACGAACCCGTTCAGGACACCTTCGAGGACACTCCTGCCAGGGACCGGGACCCGGAGTGGTTCAAGCGCGCAGTCTTCTACGAGGTACTCGTCCGCTCGTTCCAGGACAGCAACGGCGACGGCGTCGGTGACCTGAAGGGCCTGACCGCCAAGCTCGACTACCTGCAGTGGCTCGGCGTCGACTGCCTGTGGCTGCCGCCGTTCTTCAAGTCCCCGCTCCGGGACGGCGGCTACGACGTCTCCGACTACACCGCCGTGCTGCCGGAGTTCGGCGACCTGGCCGACTTCGTGGAGTTCGTCGACGCCGCCCACCAGCGCGGCATGCGCGTGATCATCGACTTCGTCATGAACCACACCAGCGACCAGCACCCGTGGTTCCAGGAGTCGCGCAAGGACCCCGACGGCCCCTACGGCGACTACTACGTGTGGGCGGACGACGACAAGCAGTTCCAGGACGCGCGGATCATCTTCGTCGACACCGAGGCCTCCAACTGGACCTACGACCCGGTCCGCAAGCAGTACTACTGGCACCGTTTCTTCTCCCACCAGCCGGATCTCAACTACGAGAACCCGGCCGTGCAGGAGGAGATGATCTCCGCGCTGAAGTTCTGGCTGGACCTGGGCATCGACGGCTTCCGGCTGGACGCGGTGCCGTACCTGTACCAGCAGGAGGGCACCAACTGCGAGAACCTCCCGGAGACGCACGACTTCCTGAAGCGGGTGCGCAAGGAGATCGACGCCCAGTACCCGGACACGGTGCTGCTGGCGGAGGCCAACCAGTGGCCGGAGGACGTCGTCGACTACTTCGGCGACTATCCCAGCGGCGGCGACGAGTGCCACATGGCCTTCCACTTCCCGGTCATGCCGCGCATCTTCATGGCGGTGCGGCGGGAATCCCGCTACCCGGTCTCCGAGATCCTGGCCAAGACCCCGGCCATCCCCTCGGGCTGCCAGTGGGGCATCTTCCTGCGCAACCACGACGAGCTGACGCTCGAGATGGTCACCGACGAAGAGCGCGACTACATGTGGGCCGAGTACGCCAAGGACCCGCGGATGCGCGCCAACATCGGCATCCGGCGCCGGCTCGCCCCGCTGCTGGACAACGACCGCAACCAGATCGAGCTGTTCACGGCCCTGCTGCTGTCGCTGCCGGGCTCGCCGATCCTGTACTACGGCGACGAGATCGGCATGGGCGACAACATCTGGCTCGGCGACCGCGACGCCGTGCGCACGCCGATGCAGTGGACGCCGGACCGCAACGCGGGGTTCTCCTCGTGCGATCCGGGTCGGCTGTTCCTGCCCACGATCATGGACCCGGTCTACGGCTACCAGGTGACCAACGTCGAGGCGTCCATGGCCTCGCCGTCGTCCCTGCTGCACTGGACCCGCCGCATGATCGAGATCCGCAAACAGAACCCGGCCTTCGGCCTCGGCTCGTACACCGAGCTGCCGTCGACGAACCCGGCGGTGCTGGCGTTCCTGCGGGAGTACGAGGACGACCTGGTGCTGTGCGTGAACAACTTCTCGCGTTTCGCGCAGCCCACGGAGCTGGATCTGAGCGCCTTCGAGGGGCGGCACCCGGTGGAGCTGTTCGGCGGGGTCCGTTTCCCGGCGATCGGCGAGCTGCCGTATCTGCTGACGCTGGCAGGTCACGGGTTCTACTGGTTCCGGCTGCGCAGGGACGCCTTGTGAGGCCTGAGACGGTCTGAGACGACCTGATGAGGGCTGAATTGCGGGGCGGACCGCAAACCCCCGTGGCGGGGCGTTTCTCCCGCCCCGCCCGGGGCACGCATCAGTAACACCCCGCCCACCCGCGTGAGCCGGAGGGGGCGCCACCGGCACCTGCTGAAGGCCCCGGAGGCGCACCAACCATGGGTGAAAGGACGCGACGCCATGTCGGAAGCCGTCACACGCACCGTCACCACCCCGCCCGGCCTCCTTGCCTCCCTCGATCCGCTGCTGCGGGAGTGGCTGCCGCGGCAGCGCTGGTTCGCGGGCAAGGGGCGTCCGGTCACCGGGTTCACACTGGTCGAGGCCACCGAGCTGCTCCCGTCCAACGGCAAGCTGGGCCTGTACCACCTGCTCGTCCGCGCCCACCAGCCGCTCGTGCCCTCCCATGGCGCGCCCGGCCATCCCGGCGACTGCTATCAGCTGCTGATAGGCGTGCGCGAGGCGCTGCCGCCTCGGCTGGCGCCCGCGCTGATCGGACACCTGTCGACGGGGCCGCTGGCCGGCCGGACGGCCTATGACGCACTGCACGACGCCCGGCCCGCCGAGCTGCTCTTGGAGGCGCTGCGCACCCAGGCCCGGATCGGCGGGCTCCGCTTCGAGCGGGACCTCGACCAGGACATCCGGTCCGGTCTGGTGCCGCGCGTGGTGACCGCGGAGCAGTCCAACTCGTCGATCGTCTACGGAGATACGTTCATCCTGAAGCTGTTGCGCCGGATCGTGCCGGGCGTCAACCCGGACCTGGAGCTGCCGCTGGCGCTGGCGCGCGAGGGCTGCCCCCGGGTGCCCGCGCCGACGGCCTGGATGGTCGCGGACGTCGACCCCACGGCGGACCCGGTGATCTCCTCCGGCGCGGCCGACCTGACCGGCCATCCGTACGTGCTGGGGGTGCTCCAGCCGTTCGTGCAGGGCGCCTCCGACGGCTGGGAGCTGGCGCTGCGCGAGCTGGCCAAGGGCGAGGACTTCGGGGCCGAGGCGCGGGCACTGGGGCGGGCCACCGCCGAGGTGCACACCGCGCTGGCCCGCGCGCTGCCGACGGTCACGCTCGGTCACATGCAGCTGCGGCTCATGGTGGACGGCATGATCGAGCGGCTGGAGGCGGCCGTCCAGGCGGTGTCCGCGCTGCGGGCGTACGCCGGCGGGCTGCGGTCGGCGTTCACGGCGCTGGGCGATCTGGCCGCCGAGGGCCGCACCTGGACCGCGCAGCGCGTGCACGGCGATCTGCACCTCGGGCAGTGCCTGCGCTCGCCGGCCGGCGAGTGGTGGCTGATCGACTTCGAGGGCGAGCCGGCCCGGCCGCTGGCCGAGCGGCGCATGCCGCAGCCGGCGGTGCGGGACGTCGCCGGCATGCTGCGGTCCTTCGACTACGCGGCCCGCTCGGCCGATCCGCCCCAGCCGGACTGGGCGGAGACCTGCCGGTCCGCGTACTGCTCCGGGTACGCCGAGGCCTCCGGCCTCGATCCGCGCACCGACCCGGTGCTGCTGCGCGCCTACGAGACGGACAAGGCGATCTACGAGGTGGTGTACGAGGCCCGGCACCGCCCCGACTGGCTGCCGGTGCCCCTGGCCGCCATAGACCGGCTCGCCGCGTCCGGCCGTCTGACCTGACCTGACTGACCCACCTGCGTCCTGGAGGCTCCGCCCGTGACCCCCCGTCCTGAGTCCAGCGGTTCCCGTCCCAAGGGGACGGCCGGGGAGAAGATCCCCGAGCAGCCCACGGCCGCCCAGAAGAAGAGTGCCGCGAAGAAGACGGCGGTGCCGAAACAGGCAGCGGCCAAGAAGGCGACTGCCCCCGCGAAGAAGGCCGCCGCCAAGAAGACGCCCGCTGCGCAGTCACCCGCGACGAAGGCCGCGGCCAAGAAGGCGGCCCCGGCGAAGACGACCGCGAAGAAGGCCGTCGAGAAGAAGGCCGTCGCGAAGAAGGCGGCTCCTGCGAAGGCGACCGCGACCAAGGCCACGGCCGAGAAGACGACCGCGACGAAGACAGCCGCCAAGAAGACGACCGCGAAGAAGGCCACAGCGAAGAAGGCCACAGCCGCCAAGGCGACGGCCACCAAAGCGGTTGCCAAGAAGGCCACAGCGAAGAAGGCGGTCGCCGAGAAGGCCACGTCGTCGAAGGCGGCAGCCACCAAGGCCACCGCCGCCAAGCCTCCCGCCAGGAAAGCCCCCGCGAAGAAGGCCACCGCCAAGAAGGCCACCGCAGCCCCCGCCCAGACCGTCCCGCCGGAGATGGAGATCGCCGGCTCGCCCGCCGTCGGCGCGGCGGACCGGGCGCGGCTGCTGGGCGGCACGCATCACGACCCGCACTCCGTGCTCGGCGCACACCCCGTGCCCGGCGGGATCGCGTTCCGGGCGTTCCGGCCGTACGCCCTGTCGGTGACCGTCGTCGCCGGCGAGGTGCGGGCGGAGCTGCACGACGACGGGGAGGGGTTCTTCTCCGGGCTGCTGCCGCTGCGGGAGGTCCCGGAGTACCGGCTGCTCGTGGACTACGAGGGGACGGTCCTGGACACCGAGGACGCCTACCGTTTCCTGCCCACGCTGGGCGACCTCGACCTGCACCTGATCGGCGAGGGCCGGCACGAGGAGCTGTGGACCGCGCTGGGCGCGCACCCGATGACCCACCAGGGCGTGACCGGCACCCGGTTCTCGGTGTGGGCGCCGAACGCGCTCGGCGTGCGCGTGGCCGGCACCTTCAACTTCTGGGACGGCGCCGGCCACGTCATGCGGTCGCTGGGCTCGTCGGGCGTGTGGGAGCTGTTCCTGCCGGACATCGGCGAGGGCGAGCTGTACAAGTTCGAGATCACCCGTCCCGACGGTTCGAAGACGCTGCGCGCCGACCCGCTGGCCCGCCGCACGGAGGTGCCGCCCGCGACCTCGTCGGTCATCACGTCCTCGCGGTACGAGTGGGGTGACGCCGAGTGGCTGGCCCGGCGCGCTCAGGCACCGGCACACGAGTCGCCGTTCTCCGTGTACGAGGTGCATCTGCCGTCCTGGCGGCCTGGGCTGACCTACCGGCAACTGGCCGAGCAGCTCCCGCGGTACGTGAAGAACCTCGGCTTCACGCACGTCGAGCTGATGCCGGTCGCCGAGCATCCGTTCGGCGGCTCCTGGGGGTACCAGGTCACCGGGTTCTACGCGCCGACGGCCCGGCTGGGCACGCCCGACGACTTCCGCTTCCTGGTCGACTCGCTGCACCAGGCCGGCATCGGCGTGCTGATGGACTGGGTGCCCGCGCACTTCCCGCGTGACGACTGGGCGCTGGCCGAGTTCGACGGGCGGCCCCTGTACGAGCACGCGGATCCGCTGCGGGCCGCGCACCCCGACTGGGGCACGCTGGAGTTCGACTACGGGCGCAACGAGGTGCGCAACTTCCTCGTCGCGAACGCCCTGTACTGGTGCGAGGAGTTCCACATCGACGGGCTGCGCGTGGACGCGGTGGCGTCGATGCTCTACCTCGACTACTCGCGCGAGCCGGGCCAGTGGACGCCCAACGAGCACGGCGGCCGGGAGAACATGGACGCGGTGGCGTTCCTCCAGGAGATGAACGCGACGGTGTACCGCCGGGTGCCCGGTGTGGTCACGATCGCCGAGGAGTCGACCGCCTGGGACGGCGTCACCCGGGCCACCCACCACAAGGGCCCGAGCGGCTTCGGCGGGCTCGGGTTCGGGCTGAAGTGGAACATGGGCTGGATGCACGACTCGCTCCAGTACATGAGCCACGAGCCGGTGCACCGCAAGTACCACCACCACGAGATGACGTTCTCGATGGTGTACGCCTACAGCGAGAACTACGTCCTGCCGATCTCCCACGACGAGGTCGTGCACGGCAAGGGCTCCCTGGTGTCGAAGATGCCCGGCGACTGGTGGCAGCAGCGCGCGGGCCACCGGGCGTACCTGGGCTTCATGTGGGCCCACCCCGGCAAGCAGCTGCTGTTCATGGGCCAGGAGTTCGCCCAGGGCGCCGAGTGGTCCGAGGCGCACGGCCCGGACTGGTGGCTCCTCGATCCGGGCTACGGGGCCGAGCCCGAGCACCGGGGCGTGCGTGATCTGGTCCGCGACCTCAACACGGTCTACCGCGCGACTGAGGCGCTGTGGCGGCTCGACACGGACCCGGCCGGTTTCGAGTGGGTGGTCGGGGACGCCGCCGACGACAACGTCCTGGCGTTCCTGAGGCTGGACCCGGAGGGCAACCCGCTGCTGTCGGTGTCCAACTTCGCGCCGGTCGTCCGCCAGGACTACCGGCTGGGCGTGCCCGAGGACGTCCCGGCCTGGCACGAGGCGGTCAACACCGACGCCGCCGTCTACGGCGGCAGCGACGTCACCACCCCCGACCCGGTCAAGCCCGAGGCCCAGCCCTGGCACGGCCGCCCGGCGAGCATCCGGCTGACCCTGCCGCCGCTGTCGACGGTGTGGCTGCGCCCGGCGTAGGCGGCCTGTGACACCGCTGTGACGGGAGGAGTGGCTTCCGTCACAGCCCGTCCGGTCCGAGCCTGGTGGGGTGGCCGCATGCGCTGTGCCACCCCACTCACCTCTCAGGCCGCGCCCCCGCGGGGAAGAGGGTGACTCTGCTCCCGGTCTTCCTCGGGCTCGTCGTCGGATGGGTCGCGCTGCGAGGCCTGCTGGCGCATCCGCTGCTGCCACTGTGGGTGCGGACCTCGGTGTTCTGGGCGGTTCCGCTCGGCGCCGTCACGTGGATGTACATCATGGCCGCGGACGACTACGTACTGTTCCCCGATACGGCTCCCTGCCCCAGGGAGCCGTATCAGGAGGGCGTCATCGGCAGCGGCAGGGTGTCGGGCGTCTCCACGCCGTTTCCGCCGCGCGCCTACTGCGCGTGGGAGGACGGCACCGTCTACGACCTCGCACCCGGGGCCGAGTTCCTGTTCTGGGTCTTCTTCGCCCTGACGGTCGTTCCCCTCGCGGCCGGACTGTGGCACGCCCTGCGGGATCCGAAGTCCCTCCTCCGGTAGGCGCGTTCCGCCAGGGGGGTTACGCGAACGCCTCCGACAGGGACTCGGGCAGTTCCCCGGTGTGCAGCACCCCCAGTCGCTGGGTGGCCCGGGTCAGGGCGACGTACAGGTCGCTGGTGCCGTACCGGCCGGGCTCGACCACGAGGACGGAGTCGAACTCCAGGCCCTTGGCCTGGCGCGGGTCGAGGAGGACGACCGTCCGGGTGAGGTCGGGTTCGGCGCCCGCCGTCACGCCGTCCAGCCGGGCCGCGAGGCCGCGGTGGAGGTCGCGCGGGGCGATCACCGCGAGCCGTCCCTCGGTGGGGGTGAGTTCCTCGACCGCCTTGGCGACGGCACCGGGGAGGTCGTCGGTGGCGCGCGCCCAGGGGCGTACGCCCGTGGAGCGGACCGAGCTCGGCGGTTCGAACTCCGGGTGCTCGGCGCGGACCACGGCCGCCGCGACGTCCATGATCTCGGCCGGGGTGCGGTAGTTGACGCCCAGCCGGGTGTGCTCCCAGCGGTCCTCGACGTACGGGGAGAGGATGCCCGACCAGGAGCCGACACCGGCCTCCTCCGCCGTCTGCGCGGGGTCGCCGACCAGGGTCATCGAGCGGGTCGGGCTGCGCCGCATCAGCAGCCGCCACGCCATCGGCGACAGCTCCTGCGCCTCGTCCACGATGATGTGCCCGAACGCCCAGGTGCGGTCGGCGGCGGCGCGCTCGGCGGCGCTGCGGTGGTCGTCCTCCTCGTGCCGTTCGGCGAACCGCTCGGCGTCGATGATGTCGTGCGCGGAGAGCACTTCGGAGGACTCGGGGTCGTCCTCCTCCTTGTCCTCGAACTCGTACGTGCGGGACGCGTACGACACGTCCAGCACGCCCTGCGCGTAGGCGATCTGCCGCTCCCGTTCGCGCTGTGCGCGCTCCCGGGCCAGCCGGTCGTCCTCGCCGAGGAGTTCGGCGGCCTCGTCGAGCAGCGGCACGTCGGCGACGGTCCAGCGCCGGGTCACCGGGCGGCGTACGGCCGCAGCGTCCTCGGGGGGCAGGAACTCCTCGGGTGCGGCGAGGAAGTCGGCGACGAGCCGCTGCGGGGTCAGCAGCGGCCACAGCTGGTCGATCGCGGCCCAGACCTCGGGGTTCTCGGCGAGGTCGTCGCGGATCTGGGTGATGTCGCTGGGGTCGAGCAGGCTGGACCCGTCGAAGGGGTCGGTGCCGATCCGCTCGGCGTACAGCTCGGTGAGGGTGTTGAGGATGTGCCCCTCGAAGTGCTCGCGGCCCGCGTTGTGCGGCAGTTTCGCGGCGCGGGTGCGCTCCCGGGCGACGTTCACCAGGCCGTCGTCCAGCATGAGCACCTCGCGTTCGTGCTCGATGGCGATCACCGGGTCGGGCAGCGCCTGCCGACTGCGCACGACCTCGGCGAGGACGTCGGCCATCTCCGCGCGGCCCTTCACGGCGGCGGCCTCGGGCGTGTCGGTGGCCGTCGCCTTCACTCCGGGGAACAGCTCGCCGACGGTCGCGAGGAGCACGCCGGTCTCACCGAGGGAGGGCAGCACCTCGCCGATGTAGCCGAGGAACGCCGGGTTGGGACCGACGATCAGCACCGCCCGCTTGGCGAGCAGTTCCCGGTGCTCGTACAGCAGATACGCGGCGCGGTGCAGGGCGACGGCCGTCTTGCCGGTGCCCGGTCCGCCCTCCACCACGAGCACGCCGCGGTGCGGGGCGCGGATGACGCGGTCCTGGTCGGCCTGGATGGTCTGCACGATGTCGCTCATCCGGCCGGTGCGCGCGGAGTTGAGCGCGGCGAGCAGCACCGCGTCGCCCGACGGGTCCTCGTGGCCGGTGCGGGTCTCGTCGCCGAAGTCGAGGATCTCGTCGTGCAGGTGGGTGACCCGCCGGCCGTCGGTGGCGATGTGCCGCCGGCGCCTGAGCCCCATCGGGGTGTGGCCGGTGGCCAGGTAGAAGGGGCGGGCGACGTCGGCACGCCAGTCGATCAGGACCGGTGTGCGGTCGGCGTCGTCCCTGCGCAGGCCGATGCGTCCGATGTGGTGGGTCACGCCCGAGGTGAGGTCGATCCGGCCGAAGCACAGGGAGCCGTCCACCGCGTTCAGCGCGGCGAGCAGCCCGGATCGCTCGGAGACGAGGATGTCCCGCTCCAGTCTGGCCTGCATGGGCGTGTTGCCCTGCGCGAGCGCGTCCGTGACGGAGGTCTCGGTGTCGCCGCGCAGCGCGTCGACGCGCGCGTACAACCCGTCGATGAATTCCTGCTCCTGCCGCAATTCATCGTCCGGAAATTCGGTGTTTGACAATTCCGCTCCCGCCCGGATATACTGTGCTCACTGAACTTTGCCATGACTTCAATCGACTTGAAGTCACGAACAGACAAATATACGCAAGGAAATCCCCCGAGCGCAATTGCTCGGGGGATTTCCTCGTTTCCGGGCCGTTGTCAGGGCCGGCGGCTACAGCACGTCGGCGAGCTCCTCCAGCAGCCGCCGCTTGGCCCGCGCGCCCACCATCGACTTCACGGGCTCGCCGCCGCGGAACACCATGAACGTCGGCATGGACAGCACCTTGTAGGCGTTGGTGGTCTCCGGGTTGGAGTCCACGTCGAGCTGCACCACCTTCAGCCGGTCGCCCTCCTCGGAGGCGAGGGCCTTCAGCACCGGCCCCATCTGCCGGCAGGGCGGACACCAGCCGGCGGTGAACTCCACCAGCACCGGCAGGTCGGCGCCGATCACCTCCGCCTCGAAGTCCGCGTCCGTCACGTCGGTCACCACGTGTGCCTCCCCAGCTCGCAACCAGGCTCCGGACCCCCCGGAACCTCCGCCTCGGCGGCCAGCTCGGCCCGCGCCAGCTGCCGGGCGACCGTCTCGCGCACGCTCGTCAGCTGACCGATCAGGGAGTCGAGTTCGTCCAGCTTGCGCCGGTAGACCGCGAGTGACGCCGGGCATGTGTCGCCCTCGGGGTGCCCGGCCCGCAGGCACTCCACGAAGGGCCGCGTCTCCTCCAGGTCGAACCCGAAGTCCTGCAACGTCCTGATCTGCTCCACCAGCTTCAGATCGCACTCGCAGTACGTCCGGTATCCGTTGCCCTCACGCCGCGCGGGCAGCAGCCCCCGAGACTCGTAGTACCGCAGCGTCCGCGTCGTGGTCCCGGCCCGTGCGGCCAGCTCGCCGATTCGCATGCCGTCGAACGTAGCCCTTGACGCCGGCGTCAAGGCAACAGCGGTTTCCGCTCCACCGGGGAGGTCAGCACGATCGACGTCGTGGTGCGGCCCAGCGCGGAGACCTCCTCCAGCACCTCCTCCAGGTGGACGGTGTCCCGGACGGCGACCTTGAGGATCCAGCAGTCCTCCCCGACCACGTGGTGCACCTCGGTGATCTCGGGCCGCTCGATCAGCTCCAGGGTCCTTGGGTGCTTCAGGTTGTAGCCGCCGTGCGGGTTCACCCGGATGAACGCCTGGATGCCGTAGCCGAGCCGGGCCGGCACGACCCGTGCCGCGTAGCCGCTGATCACGCCCGCCGCCTCCAGGCGCCGCACCCGCTCGGTGACCGCCGCCGGGCTGAGCCGGACCCGGCGGCCCAGCTCGCTGAGCTTGATCCGGCCGTCGGTCTGGAGCAGCTGGAGGATCTGCCGGTCCAGCGCGTCGAAGGCCACCGAGGTTTCGTCGGCGGTGGTGCGCAGATGCCGTGGTTCTTTCGGCGCGGTTGCCCGAACTCCCATGGTTCCCCCTTCAGGACGTCGATGTACGCCAGGAGAATTATGGTCATGGAAAAGGCCCTGGAAGTCCTGGTCATCGGCGGGAACCGTTACGTCGGAAAGCGTCTGCTCGCACGGCTGCTCGCCGAAGGGCACCGCGTCACCGTGCTGAACCGGGGCTCCTCCCCGCCGCCGGCCGGGGTGGAGCAGCTGGTCGCCGACCGGGACGACGAGCGGTCCCTGACCGGCGCGCTCGGCTCGCGCGTCTTCGACGTCGTCGTCGACCAGGTCTGCTACACACCCCGCCAGGCGGCCCTCGCCCGCCGCGTCTTCTCCGGCCGCACCCGCCGTTATGTGATGACCTCCACGGTCGAGGTGTACGAGTACGAGGACTCCCCCGCCCTCGTGCGCGAGGAGGCCGTCGATCCGGCCACGGTCACCGTCGACCTCGGGCTGCCCTGGGACGACCCGGCGTTCCTGGAGGCGAACTACGGGGAGGGCAAGCGGCAGGCCGAGGCGGTCCTCGCGGCCGACGGCCCGGCGTTGCCGTACGCGGCGGTGCGGGTGGCCCATGTGCTGGGCGGGGACGACGACTTCACCGGGCGGCTGGCCCACTACGCCGAGCGGATACGCACCGGCGAGCCGATCGCCGTGCCGGTGGTGAACCGGCCGGCCACCTACGTCCACGTCGAGGAGATCGGCCGGTTCCTGGCCTGGGCGGCGGGCGAGGACTTCACCGGGCCGGTGAACGCCGCCTCGCACGGGACGCTGACCACCGAGGAGCTGTGCGAGGCGGTGGCCGCGCATGTCCCGGGCGGCCGGACCGTGTTCGGGCCCGTCGAGGTCGGCGAGGTCTCCCCGTTCTCCTTCCGCCGCTCCTACGGCATGGACAACGCCCGGGCCGCCCGGCTCGGCTTCACCTTCACCGACGCCCGGCAGTGGCTGCCGCGCGCCGTCGCCGAGACACTCGGGAAGGGCGACTGACATGCGGTACAGGACACTTGGCGGGCTGCGGGTGAGCGCGGTCGGGCTCGGCGCGATGCCGCTGTCCATCGAGGGCCGGCCGGACGAGAAGCGCGCGCTGGCCACCGTGCACGCCGCGCTCGACGCGGGCGTGAGCCTCCTCGACACGGCCGACTCCTACCATCTGCCGGGCGCGGAGCCCGGCCACAACGAACGTCTGCTGGCCCGCGCGCTGGCCACGTACGGCGGTGACACCTCCGGCGTGCTGGTGGCGACGAAGGGCGGCCGTGGCCGCCCGGCCGGCGGCGACTGGACGGTGAACGGCTCCCCGCGTCACCTCAAGGCCGCCGCCGAGGCCTCCCGCAAGCGCCTCGGCGTGGAGGCGATCGGCCTCTACCAACTCCACAAGCCGGACCCCGAAGTGCCCTTCGAGGAGTCGGTCGGCGCCCTGCGCGAGCTGCTCGACGCGGGCACGATCCGGCTCGCCGGGCTGTCCAACACCGACGCGGACCAGATCCGCCGGGCGCGCGAGATCCTCGGCGAGAGGCTGGTGTCGGTGCAGAACCGGTACTCCCCCGCCGTCCGGGCCGGCGAGCCGGAGCTGCGGCTGTGCGCGGAACTGGGGCTGGCGTTCCTGCCGTGGAGCCCGCTGGGCGGGCTGGCCCGCAGCTCCCTGGACGGGCCGTCGCGCACGGAGGGCAGGGAACGCCTGGCCGCCTTCCACGAGGTCGCGGCGGAGCGCGGTGTCAGCCCCCAGCAGGTCGGTCTGGCCTGGCTGCTGGCCCGCTCCCCCGCCGTCATCCCGATCCCGGGGGCGAGCCGGCCGGAGACGGCCGGGAACTCGGCGGCCGCGGCGGACCTGCCGCTCAGCCCGGAGGAACGGGCACGTCTGGACGAGGCCGCCGGGTCCTGAGGCCAGTCACTCGAAGGCGTCGTCGCCCTGCCACCCCTCCTCGTCCTCAGCGTCCTCGGCGCCCCGCACCCCGAGCAGTCGCCGGGTCAGCCGGTCGTGGTCGGAGAGGAGTTCGTCGAGGGCGGCGCGCATGTCCCGCGCCTCGGTGCGGGGCGACTCGCGCTCGGCGGCGATCAGTACGGACCGGCGTACGAGCTCCTTGGTGAAGGACGCCGTCGTGCCCTCCGTTCGGGCCACCACCTCGTCGGTGATCTCCTTGTCCAGGCCGAGGCCGGAGCCGTACAGACCCAGCAGGCGGGCACGGCCGTCCGCGTCCGGCAGGGGGATCTCCACGGCCAGGTCGACGCGCCCGGGGCGCTGGGCGAGGGCCGGTTCCAGCAGGTCGGCGCGGTTGGTGGTGAGCAGGAAGGCGACGTCGGCGTCGTCTCCGAGGCCGTCCATCTCGTTCAGGACCTGGAAGAGGAGCGGCTGCTCGCCGCCGCCGTAGTCGCGGGCCTCGGCGATCAGGTCGCAGTCCTCCAGGACGACCAGCGCGGGCTGTAGCATCCGGGCCAGGGCGCAGGCCGGGCCGATGGCCTCGATGCTCGTCCCGGACAGGACGACGACCGTGAACTCGGGCAGGTGGGACAGGAGGTAGCGGATGGTGTGGGTCTTGCCGGTGCCGGGCGGGCCGTACAGCAGCAGGCCCCGGCGCAGGTGCTGGCCGGCCGCGCGCAGTTGCTCCCGGCGCCGGGCCACGCCCACGACCTGCCGCTCCACCCGCTCCAGCAGCCCGTCCGGGAGCACGATGTCGTCCCGGGTCAGTCCGGGCCTGCGGTGGAACCGGAACGGTCCGAGGCCGGTGCCGAACTCCGAACCCTCGAAGGACAGGATCTGCCCCCGGAAGATGTTGAGCTCGCGCACGAGCACGTCGACCTCGGCGAGCAACCGGTCGGCGAATTCCTTCTCCCCGGCCAGTACCTCGATCTCCACCTTGTTGCGCCCGTACTCGTCCTGCGGCCCGCGCAACAGCACGGCGAACCGGTCCTCGCCCTCGGCCCCGAGGTAGAAACCGCAGGAGACACAGGCGAGTTCGGCATCGGGCGAGACCGGCAGCTGGGCGTAGTCGACGGACCCGACGGTGAACCGGTCGTACCGGTCGGCCGCTTCGAGGATGTCGCCGAGCGTCAGCTCACCGTGGTGCTGCGCCCCGCGCATACCGATGAGCTCGAACGACCGCTCGTCCCCACTGAACCAGCGCTCCAGCGCGAGATGGACATTGGGCAGGTCGTACGACGGGTAGGCGGCCTTGACCACGGGCCGGTCCCCCGGAGTGGACCCCAGGTGCTCACGGAGCCGCCGGGACAGATCCCGGCTGCCGTCGCCGTCCCGCCGCTTCGGCCGGGCCACCGCCGTCAGGAACTCATGGAACAGCTCGCTGATCTGCTCCATGGACAGAGGCGACGCCTCCCGCTCGGCCCCGTACCGCGCCCGGTACTCGTCCGAGCTCATGATCTCGAGCCCTTCCGTCATACGCCCTCCGTTCGTCAGCGGGCACCGACGGACTCCGCCTGCCTGCCCTCCTCGGCAGACTCCTCGACGGCCTTCCCCCTGCCCGGCAGCAACAGCGCCACGGCCACCGTACCGACGCCCAGCACCACCGCGCCGACCAGACTGGTGTGCGCGACCGCGTCGGAGAAGGACGCCCCCACCGCGTCGGCCATCTGCCGGGCCCCGCCGGCCAGTTGCCCGGCCTGCGCCTTGAGCCGCTCCGCCTGCTGCGGGTCACTCGCGTGCGCCGCCTGCTCGGCCAGCTGCCGCGCCTTGTCCCCGAGCCCCTGGGCGACGGCATACCCGGATCCCACCGAGTCCTGGGCCGTTTCCAGGGAGGAAGCCGGAAGCCCCCGGCCGGCCGTGGCGTCAGAGAGATGACCGGAGTACGAGGTCGCCAGCAGCGAGCCGAGGATGGCGATGCCGAGCGAACCGCCGAGCTCCAGCGACGTGTCGTTCACCGCACCGCCGACGCCCAGCTCGGACTCCGGGAACGCCCCCATGATCGCGTCCGTGCAGGGCGACAGCGCGAGCCCGATCGCCAGGCCGAGCACGATCAGGGGCGCGACGAAGTCGCCGTACGACGACCCGGAGCCGACCCGGGTGAGCAGCGCCAGGGCCGCGGTGCCGCCGACCATGCCGGCCGTGACGGTCCACTTCATGCCGACCCGCGGGGTGAGGCAGCCGGTGAGGGCGGAGCCCACGAAGACGGCACCGGCCAGCGGCAGCATGCGCAGACCCGTGTCCAGGGCGTCGTAGCCGAGGACGAACTGGAGGTGCTGGGTCAGGTAGTAGAAGGCGCCGAAGACGGCCAGGAAGAACAGGGCGACGGCGAGGTTGGAGCCCGCGAAGCCGCGGTCGGTGAAGCGGCGCACATCGAGGACGGGACGCGGGTGGCGCAGCTCCCGGAGCACGAAGGCCACGAGCGCGACGCCCGCGACGACCGCCGCCGTGACCGCCTTGGCACCCCAGCCGAAGTGCGGGCCCTCGATGATCATGTAGACGAGCGCGCCGATCCACACCACCGACAGCAGTCCGCCGCCGTCGTCGATCCGCCCGTGGTGGCCGGCCTTGGACGGCGGCACGAGGGCGAGCGCGCCGACGATGGCCAGGGCGGCGACGGGGACGTTGATGAGGAACGTCGAGGACCAGCCGTGGTGCTCCAGCAGCGCCCCGGCGACCAGCGGACCGGCCGCGATGGCGAGCCCGGCCGTGGCGGTCCACAGGGTGATGGCCTTGGCGCGTTCGGCGCGCGGGAAGGTCGCCGCGAGCAGGGACAGCGTGGCGGGCATGATCATCGCGGCGCCGGCGCCCATCACGGCACGCGCCGCGATCACCGCCGTGGCGCTGTCGGCGAGGTAGCCGGAGACGGCACCGCCGCCGAACACGACCAGCCCGAGGACGAGCGCGCCCCGGCGGCTGTACTTGTCGCCTATCGCGCCGAGCAGCAGCATCAGCGCGGCGTACGGGACGGTGTAGCCGTCGATGACCCACTGGAGGTCGGCGCTGGACAGGCCCAGGTCCTCGGTCATGTCGGGCGCGGCGACGGTGAGGGCGGTGTTCGCCATCACGATGATCAGCAGGCTCAGGCAGAGCACGAGGAGCGCCCACCAGCGGCGTGCGTAGGGGCGGTCCATCCGCTCGGCCGGTTCGGTCATGACGAGTCGCATGGCAGGGGTCGCCTTCCTCACTGACTTGCACAAGGGTGTGCACTTGCACAACGATGTGCAATGTACGCCGTTGCACACTGCTGTGCAAATCGATGAAGGAAGGGCACAATGGCGTCCATGACCACGGGCAACACCAGCCGCGCCGACGCCAACCGGCGCCGCATCCTCGACGTCGCCCTCGCCGAGCTGCTGCGCGACCCCGACGCCTCCATGGACCAGATCGCACGCGCCGCGGGCGTCGTACGGCGGACGGTGTACGGGCACTTCCCGAGCCGTGAGGCGCTGATCAGCACGCTCGTCGACGAGGCGGTTCAGGCCCTGTCGATCGCGCACGCGGCGGGGCGCGCGAGCGTGGAGGACCCGGCGGAGGCCGTGGCCCGCTCGGTGCTGGCGGTGTGGGAGCTCGCCGACCGCTACCGGCTGCTGATCGCGCTCGCCCAGCGCACGGTCACCATGCAGGGCATCAGGGAGCGGCTCGCCCCGGTCCGGGAGGCCGCCACCGGCGTACTCCGGCGCGGCCTCGACGAGGGCGTCTTCAGCTCACCGCTGCCGGCTCCGGCCCTGGCCTACGTGCACGAGCAGATGCTGGTCGCGCTGATGGAGGCGGTGAACGACGGGCTCGTGGCAGCGCGAGAGGCGGGCCGCTGCGCCGCGGTCACGGTGCTGACCGCAGCGGGCGTGCCCGCCTCGAAGGCCACCGAGCTGGTGGCGAAGCTGAATGATTGATCCGCGAAAGTAAGGACCGGGCGGCTGAGCGACGGGGGGACACTCAGCCGCCCGGAGTCTCGCGGGGCGCGGCGCGCGGCCGTCAGGTCTTGGCCAGCTCCTTCTCGCCGCCCTGCTCGGGCACCTCGGCGTGGTCCTTGGCCGGACCGCCGTGCCCGTCGTCCAGCAGCGTCGTCTCGTCGAAGGGCAGCTCACCGGCGAGGACCTGGTTCACGCGGTCCTTGTCGATCTCCTTCGTCCAGGTGCCGATCAGCACGGTGGCCACGGCGTTGCCGGCGAAGTTGGTCAGGGCGCGGGCCTCGCTCATGAAGCGGTCGATGCCGACGACGAGGCCGATACCGTCCACCAGGGCCGGCTTGTGCGACTGGAGACCGCCGGCCAGGGTCGCGAGGCCGGCGCCGGTGACACCGGCGGCGCCCTTGGAGGCGACCAGCAGGAAGAGCAGCAGCGGGATCTGCTCGCCGATCGACATCGGCGTGCCCATGGCGTCGGCGATGAACAGCGAAGCCATGGTCATGTAGATCATGGTGCCGTCGAGGTTGAAGGAGTAGCCGGTCGGGACGGTGATGCCGACCACCGGCTTGCTGACGCCCAGGTGCTCCATCTTCGCGATGAGCCGCGGAAGCGCGGACTCGGAGGAGGAGGTCGACAGGATCAGCAGGAACTCCCGGCCCAGGTACTTGAAGAGGGTGAGGATGTTCAGTCCGGAGACGACGCGCACCAGGATGCCGAGCACGATGAAGACGAACAGGAAGCAGGTGACGTAGAAGCCGAGCATCAGCACGGCGAGGCTCTTGAGCGCGTCCAGGCCGGCGGAGCCGGTGACGGCGGCGATGGCACCGAAGGCACCGATCGGGGCGGCCCACATCACCATGGCGAGGATGCGGAAGACGAGCCGCTGGATGTGCTCGATACCGCGCAGGATCGGCTGGCCCGCCGAGCCCATGCCCTGAAGCGCAAAGCCGGCGAGCAGGGCGATCAGCAGCGTCTGCAGCACCGACTCGTTGGTGAAGGCGGACACGATCGTGGTCGGGATGATGCCCAGCAGGAAGTCGGTGGTGTTCGTGGTGGCCTCGGGGTCGACCTGTGCGTGACCGGCCTCCTTGACCGCGTCGGTCATCGCGAGGGCCGAGCCCGGCTCCAGGATGTTGCCGACGACCAGGCCGATGCCCAGCGCGACCAGCGACATCACCATGAAGTAGCCGAGGGCGATACCGCCGACGGCACCGACCTTGGCGGCCTTCCGTACCGAGCCGATGCCCAGCACGATCGTGCAGAAGATGATCGGCGAGATCATCATCTTGATCAGGTTCACGAAGCCGGTTCCGATCGGCTTCAGCTCGACAGCGAAGTCGGGTGCGGCCAGACCCACCGCGATACCGGCGGTGACCGCGATGATCACCGCGATGTAGAGATAGTGCGTGCGGTCCCGCTTGGCTTTGGGTGCGGCAGGTGCCGTATCGGCTGCGCTGGTCACGGCGGCCCTCCTTGACGACGTCGTCGGCATCACCGGCGTGCGGCTCACGTCCGGGAAGAGGGAGCGGGGGCTCCCGGAGATGCGTATTGGGGAATGCCGTGACTATGTCCTGCTCTGTGAGCGCGGTCACCCTTCCGTTCATATAGTTCACAATCAGCCACGAGGCAGACTGACGACATGCGCTTCTCCGTCCCCGGTCCCCGCAGCCTGGCAGGCCAGCTCTTCGCCATGCAGGCCGTCCTGATAGCAGTCGTCGTGGCCGGATACGCACTGTTCACTTATGTCAGTGACCGCAGCCAGGCCGAAGAGGCGGCGCGGCGCCAGGCCAGGGCGGTGGCGCGGTCCGTCGCCGACTCCCCTTCCGTGCTGGAGGCGGCCCACACCTCCGACCCGACCGCCCGGCTCCAGCCGTACGCGATGCGGGTGATGCGGGACACGGAGGTCGACTTCATAACGATCATGAACCCGCGGGGCATCCGCTGGACGCATCCCGACCCGGACCAGATCGGCCAGCCCTTCCGGGGCCATACCGCGAAGGCTCTGAAGGGCGAGACCTTCGACGAGACCTACACCGGCACGCTCGGCCCCTCGGTCCGCGCGGTCACCCCGATCCAGGACGGCAAGAAGATCGTGGGCCTGGTCAGCGCGGGTATCCGGGTCGAGGAGATCACCCAGCGGGTGCAGGACCAGCTGACGGCCCTGCTCGGCGTCGCGGCCGGCGCGCTGGCCCTGGGCGCCGTCGGCACCTACGTCATCAACGCCCGGCTGCGCCGCCACACCCACGGCATGAACGCCGCCGAGCTGAGCCGGATGCACGACTACCACCAGGCCGCCCTGCACGCGGTACGCGAGGGGCTGCTGATGCTGGACGGGCAGTACCGTGTGGCGCTGATCAACGACGGAGGGCGGGAGTTGCTCGGCGTGGCCGGGGACGTGGTGGGCAGGTCGGTGGCGGAGCTGGGGCTTCCCACCCCGCTGACGGGTGCGCTGCTGGCGTCGGAGCCGCGGGTGGACGAGGTGCATCTGACGGCTTCGCGGGTACTGGTGATCAACACCTCGCCGGTGTCGGGCGGTGAGCGGCGCGGTACGGTCGTCACCCTGCGCGACGTCACCGAACTCCAGTCACTGATGGGCGAGTTGGACTCCGAGCGGGGCTTCACTCAGGCGCTGCGCTCACAGGCGCACGAGGCGGCGAACCGGCTGCACACGGTCGTCTCGCTGATCGAGCTGGGCCGGGCGGAGGAGGCGGTGGAGTTCGCGACGGCCGAGCTGGAGCTGGCGCAGGCGTTGACCGACCAGGTCGTGGCGGCGGTGAGCGAGCCGGTGCTGGCGGCACTGCTGCTGGGCAAGACGGCCCAGGCGAACGAGCGGGGCGTTGAGCTGATGGTGTCGGAGGACAGCTGCCTGGACGACGGTCTGCTGCCGGAGTCCCTGCCAGCACGGGACCTGGTGACCATCCTCGGCAATCTGATCGACAACGCAGTGGACGCGGCACAGGGCAGCGTGGGGGCGCGGGTGACGGTGGCGGTGTACACCCAGGACACCGAGGCCCTCGATGACGCCCCGGAGCTGGTACTGCGGGTCTCGGACACGGGCCCGGGCGTGGATCCGGAGCACGCCGAGGCCGTCTTCCAGCGGGGCTTCTCGACCAAGCCGGCGAGGCCGGGCGGCCGGGGGCTGGGGCTGGCCCTGGTACGGCAGGCGGTACAGCGGCACGAGGGGGCGCTGTCGGTGTCGGAGGCCGACGGGGGCGGAGCACAGTTCGAGGTACGGCTGCCGCTGCGGGAGACGGAGGCGGTGGCCGAGGGCGTGACATCCAGGGCCTCGGTGCCCTCAGGCGCTGGAGGCAACGCATGACGAGCGACATCACGCCCGAGAGGGCCATCCGCGTCCTGGTCGTGGAGGACGACCCGGTCGCCGCCGACGCCCACGTCCTGTACGTCGGTCGGGTCCCGGGCTTCGTCGCCGTGGGCAAGGCGCACACGGGCGCTGAGGCACGCCGGGCCCTGGAACGCACGCCCGTCGACCTGCTCCTGCTCGACCTGCACCTGCCGGACGTGCACGGTCTGCAACTGGCGCGGTCCCTGAGGGCGGCCGGACACCACGCGGACGTGATCGCGGTGACGTCGGCGCGTGATCTGGCGGTCGTGCGCGAGGGTGTCTCACTCGGAGTCGTGCAGTACGTCCTGAAGCCGTTCACCTTCGCGACCCTGCGGGACCGCCTCGTGCGGTACGCCGAGTTCCATGCCGCGGTCGGCGAGGCGAGCGGCCAGGACGAGGTCGACCGGGCGCTGGCGGCCCTGCGCGCCCCGGGCCCGGCGGCCCTGCCGAAGGGGCTGAGCGCGCCGACACTGGAGCGGGTGACGGTGGCCCTGCGCGACAGCGCGGAGGGCCTCACGGCCGCCGGTGTGGCGGAGACCGTGGGCATCTCCCGCATCACGGCCCGCCGTTACCTGGAGCACTTGGTGGACGCGGGCCGCGCGGCCCGCCGCCCGCAGTACGGCACGGTGGGGCGACCGGAGTTGCACTACCGCTGGGTCACCGGCCAGTGACGGGCCGTCGGCCACGGCCGGCCACGATCGAACCGGCGCACACGCATTGACCTGACTAGACCACTCAACTTAGGTTCACCACGCAGCCGTCCCGGCCACAACGAAGTGCGTCCGTAGGAGGTTCGTGCCGTGCGCCCCACCGCCGCTTTAACACCTCTCCTCGCCCTGGCCCTCGCCGCGACCGCCCTCACCGCCTGCGGTGGCGGTTCCGGCAGCGACCCCGACACCGTGAAGGTCTCCTTCAAACAGTCCACGGACAACTCCATCAAGGTGATGGACACCTATCTCGCGGACATCAAGAAACAGTTCGAGAAGGCCCACCCCGGCAAGAAGGTCGAACTCGTCCCGATCAAGGCCCCGGACTCGGAGTACTACACCAAGCTCCAGCAGATGCTCCGCTCCCCCAAGACCGCCCCCGACCTGGTCTACGAGGACACGTTCCTCATCAACTCGGACATCACCAGCGGCTACCTCAAGCCCCTCGACCCCTACCTCGCCAAGTGGCCGGACTGGAACCGGTTCATCGACACGGCGAAGTCGGCGGCCAAGGGCGAGGACGGCAGGACGTACGGCGTCCCCGACGGCACCGACACCCGCGGACTCTGGTTCGACAAAGGGATCTTCGCCAAGGCCGGCCTGCCCGCCGACTGGCAGCCGAAGACCTGGAAGGACGTCCTGACCGCGGCCCGCACCATCAAACAGAAGGTCCCCGGCGTCATCCCGCTCAACGTCTACACGGGCAAACCGGTCGGCGAGGCGGCCACCATGCAGACCTTCGAAATGCTGCTCTACGGCACGAACGACGGCCGCACGGACCCCCTCTACGACAAGAACTCGAAGAAGTGGGTCGCCGGCGGCCAGGGCTTCAAGGACGCCCTCGCCTTCGTCGAGACGGTCTACAAGGAGAAGCTGGGCCCGGACGTCTCCGACGCGCTCGACCCGAACGTCATGACCCGGGTCCGCGGCGAGTGGCTCCCCAAGGGCAGGCTCGGCATCGCCCTCGACGGCTCCTGGCTGCCGCAGGACTGGCTGCCCGGCAGCGGCCACGAGTGGCCCGAGTGGCCGGAGAAGCTAGGCCTCGCCGCCATGCCCACACAGCACGGCCAGGCGCCCGGCAAGGTGAGCATGTCCGGCGGCTGGACCTGGTCGATCCCGGCCAAGGCCGGCAACCCGGACCTGGCCTTCGAGTTCATCAAGACGATGCAGACCAAGGCCAACGCGCAGAAGTGGTACGCCCGCAACTCCGGCATCGCGGTCCGCGAGGACGTGGCGAAGGACCCCGGGTACGCCACCGCCCAGCCCGGCACCAAGTTCTTCACGGACCTGGTGCAGAACACCCACTACCGCCCCGCCTACCCGGCCTACCCCAAGGTCTCCACGGCCATCCAGGAGGCCATGGAGGGTGTGACGACGGGTGACATGTCGGTGGACGAGGCGGCGGGCGACTACGTGGACGCCCTGAAGGACGCCACGGACAACCAGGTCGTCGAGCGGTAGGCGACGGTACGCCCGGATGACCACCACGACACCGCACACCGGCCTCGGAAAGGCGCCCGGCCCCACGGCTCCCGTCCGCCCTCGGCGGGTCCCGGGCGCGCTGGTCCGAGCCCTCCCCCTCACCCCCGCCGTCGTCCTCCTGCTCCTCTTCCTCGCCGGCCCGATCGCCTACTGCGTCTACATCGCCTTCACCGACCTCCAGCTCACCGGCCAGGCCCAGGAGTCGTTCGTCGGCTTCGAGAACTTCACCCGGGCCTTCGGGGACGAGGCGTTCCTCAACGCCGTATGGCTGACGCTGGTGTTCACCGTCCTGTCGTCACTGGTCGGGCAGAACACGCTCGGCCTCGCCCTGGCGGCGCTGATGCGGCGCGCGTCGAAACCGGTCCGCACGCTCACCGGCGGCATCGTGGTCACGGCCTGGGTGCTGCCGGAGGTGGTGGCCGGCTTCCTCCTCTACGCGTTCTTCCGCCGCGAGGGCACCCTGAACGCCGTCCTGGACTGGCTCCACCTGCCCTCCCAGAACTGGCTGTTCACGCTCCCCATCCTGGCGGTGTCCTTCGCCAACGTCTGGCGCGGTACGGCGTTCTCCATGCTGGTCTACTCGGCCGCGCTGAACGAGATCCCCAAGGAGATCACCGAGGCCGCCGAGGTCGACGGGGCCGGGGGCTGGCGCCGCATGTGGCACATCACCCTCCCCATGATCCGCCGCTCCATCAGCACGAACCTGATGCTCAACACCCTCCAGACCCTCTCCGTCTTCGGCCTGATCTGGGTGATGACCAGGGGCGGCCCGGGCGGCAAGAGCCAGACGCTGCCGCTCTTCATGTACGAACAGGCCTTCCAGAACAGCCTGATCGGCTACGGCACGGCGGTGGCCCTGCTCCTCCTCCTGGTCGGCTCCCTCTTCTCGCTCGTCTACCTGCGCCTGCTGCGGACGGAGGTCTGACCCACATGGCAGTCACACTCGCCTCCCGCCGCACGACCCGCCGTCTGGCGGCGGACGCGGGCCTCCTGGTGGTCGCCGCGGCTTTCGTGCTCCCCCTGGCCTGGGTGGTCCTGTCCTCCCTGGACCCCCACGCCGACCTCCGGGTGAAGGCACCCGACGGCCTCACCCTGGACAACTTCGACGCGATCCTGACCTCGGACATCACCTTCACGCCGCTGCTGAACAGCCTGGTGCTGTGCGGCAGCGCGACGCTGCTGACGGTCAGCTGCGCGGCCCTGGCGGCCTACCCTCTCTCCCGCTTCCGCTCCCGCTTCAACCGTCCGTTCCTGCTGACGATCCTCTTCGCCACGAGCCTGCCGATCACGGCGATCATGGTTCCGGTCTACGCGCTGTTCGTCCAGGTGGACCTGATCGACACCATGCACGGCACGATCTTCTTCTTCGCCGCGTCCCAACTGCCGTTCGCCATCTGGCTGATGAAGAACTTCATGGACGGCGTACCGAGGGAACTCGAAGAGGCGGCCTGGACCGACGGGGCTTCGTCCCTCCAGTCCCTGATCCGCATCGTGCTGCCCCTGATGGGCCCGGGCGTGGCCGTCGTGACGGTCTTCTCCTTCGTCATGATGTGGGGCAACTTCTTCGTCCCCTTCATGCTCCTGCTGACGCCCGACCAGATGCCGGCGTCCGTCAGCATCAACGACTTCTTCGGGAACCGGGGGATGGTGGCGTACGGGCAGCTGGCGGCGTTCTCGATCGTCTACTCGACGCCGGTGATCCTGCTGTACGTCCTGATCGCCCGGCGTCTGGGAGGGGGCTTCGCACTGGGCGGGGCGGTCAAGGGCTGACCGGCGCCGGGGCTGGGGCGGGTGGGTCCGCAGCCCGGCGGTGCGGGGTGCCGCTTCTTCGGGACGGGCGCCCCCCCCAGCGGCACGACTGCCCGCGGCTGAGGCGCCCCCGACACAGCCCCGACCCACAAGCCGGCCGCAGGCGCTACCGCACCAGACACGGTCGCTTGGCATCGAACTCCCAGCCCGGGACCAGATACCGCATCCCCACCGCATCGTCCCGGGCCCCGAGCCCCTTCTCCCGATACAGCTCGTGCGCCGCCAGCAGCCGGTCCATGTCCAGCTCGACACCCAGCCCCGGCGCGTCCGGCACGGCGATCTCCCCGCCCACGATGCGGGGCGGCTCGACGGTCAGCCGCTCCAGCCCCTCCTGCCAGATCCAGTGCGTGTCCAGCGCGTTGTACTCCCCCGGCGCCGCGGCCCCGCAGTGCGTCACCATGGCCAGGGAGATGTCGAAGTGGTTGTTGGAGTGACACCCCCAGGTCAGCCCCATCGCGTTGCACAACTGCGCCACCCGCACCGACCCCTGCATGGTCCAGAAGTGCGGATCGGCCAGCGGAATGGAGACCGACTGCAGAGCCAGGGCATGGGCCATCTGACGCCAGTCGGTCGCGATCATGTTCGTCGCCGTGGGCAACCCCGTCGCCCGGCGGAACTCCGCGAGGATCTCCCGCCCGGAGTAACCGCCTTCCGCCCCGCAGGGATCCTCGGCATACGCGAGCGTGCCGACCAGCGGCCGGCACAGCTCGACCGCCTCCCGCAGCGACCACGCCCCGTTCGGGTCCAGCGTGATCCGGGCCTCGGGAAAGCGCGACTTGAGCGCCCGCACGGCCGCGACCTCCTCGGCCCCCGCCAGCACACCCCCCTTGAGCTTGAAGTCCCGGAACCCGTAGTGGTCGTAGGCCGCCTCCGCCTGCCGCACGATCGCCTCCGGCGACAGCGCCTCCTCATGTCGCACCCGGTACCACTCCACGGCTGAGCCGGGTTCCCGGACGTACTCCAGATCCGTCCGGTCCGGGTCACCGACGTAGAAGAGGTACCCCAGCACCCGCACCGAGTCCCGCTGCTGCCCGTCGCCCAGCAGCGCCGCCACGGGTACGTCCAGATGCTGCCCGAGAAGGTCGAGCAGCGCCGACTCGACCGCGGTCACCGTGTGGACGGTGGTCCGCAGGTCGAAGGTCTGGGCACCCCGCCCCCCGGCGTCCCGGTCGGCGAACCGGTCGCCGATCTCGCGCAGTACCCGCTTGTAGTCGCCCACCTTGGCCCCGACGACCAGCGACTCGGCGTCCCGCAGCGTCTGCGTGATCTTCTCCCCGCCGGGCACCTCCCCCAGCCCGGTACGCCCCTCGGAGTCGGTGAGAACGACGACGTTGCGCGTGAAGTACGGGCCGTGCGCGCCGGAGAGGTTCAGCTCCATGCTGTCGCGGCCCGCGACGGGGTAGACGGCGAACGCCGTGACGGTCGGCTGCGGTCCGATGCTCATCGGGTGCCCCTTCTGAAGGCTTGTGAAGGCTGAGGTGAGGTGGGGTGATTCAGAGACTGAGGGCGTCGAGGACCCACTCGACCGCCAGGACGCCGCCCAGACCGAGCACGGCGAGGACCGTCGTGTAGGACGTACGGACCTTGATCGCCTCGATGACGGAGAGGTTGAAGTACTCCTTGAACAGCCAGAACCCGGGGTCGTTGACGTGGGAGAAGGCAATGGAGCCGCAGGCGACGGCCAGCACCATGACCTCCGGGTGCACCCCGCTGCCCGCCAGGAGGGGCAGCGCCACCCCGGAGGCCGTGACGACGGCGACCGTGGCCGAGCCGAGCGCGATGCGGAGGATGACGGCGACGAGCCAGGCGAGGACGATCGGCGAGATGGACCAGCCGTCCGTGACGTCCTTGATGTAGTCGGAGATCCCGCCTTCGACGAGGACGTTCTTGAAGGCCCCGCCCGCGCCGATCACCAGCAGGATCATCGCCATCGCCTGGGCCGCCGAGCCACAGGAGGCGCCGACGTCGCTCAGGCTGCGCCCGATCCGCGGCCCGAACACCCAGACCGCCAGGCACAGGGTCAGCAGCAGGGCGATCGGCGCCGACCCGACGAAGGCGACGAAGTGCAGCAACGGGCTCTCGCCGGAGGCGGCCATGTCGGTCACGGCGGCGGCGACGATCAGCACGACGGGGAACAGCGCCACGAACAGCGACCAGCCCAGGCCCGGCATCTCCTCGTCGGTGAACTCCCGTTCGCTGACCAGGCCCTTGGGGATGGCGGGGGTCATCCTCGCGACGAACGGAAGACGAGGCCAGGTCAGGGCGATGAGCGCGCCGGCCGGCACGGCGACGAACAGGCCGTAGAACAGCGTCAGTCCGACGGAGGCGTGGAAGGTCGCGGCGACGGCGGTGGGGCCGGGGTGCGGCGGCAGGAAGCTGTGCATGGTGGACAGGGCGATGGACATCGGCAGCCCGACCCACAGCAGCTTCGCCCCGGTGACCCTGACCAGGGTGAACGCGATGGGCACGATGATGACGAAGGCGACCTCGTAGAACATGGTCACGCCGATCAGCATGGACGTGACCACCATGGCGACCTGGACCCACCGCGGTCCGAAGGCGTCGAGGAGCTTGCCGGCTATCCGCTGGGCGGCGCCCGCGTCCCCCATCACACGGCCGACCATGGCGCCGAGTCCGATGGTCAGCATGGTGTCGCCGATCTGGTCCCCGATGCCCTCGGAGAGGACGTCCGGGATGGTCGCCACCGGAATCCCCCGGACCAGTGCGACCCCGACCGCCACGAGCAGCAGGGCGGCGAAGCCGTTCAGTCTCAGCCTGGTCATGAGGACAAGCAGAACCAGAACGCTGATCCCGACTACGAGCAGAGGCAAGGCAGTTCCCCTTTGAACCGGTGTCCCATCCCTATATGCAGACGGCATCCACGTATGCAGATGGAGGCTAAGTGGGTGAACGTGCCGGGTCAATGGCCGGGCGATCACGGATTCCCGCGGACCTACGATGAGCCCATGCAGGAGAGCAGAGGCGTCCGCGGCGTGAAGTCGGCGGCCCGGACCGTCGCGCTGCTGGAACTGCTCGCCGAGCGGGGCGAACAGCCCTCGCGCCTCGACGAGCTCGCGGAGGATCTGGGGGTGCCGCGCAGCAGCATGTACCAACTGCTCCAGACGCTCGTCGACGCCGGCTGGGTCCGCACGGACGCCACCGGCTCCCTCTACGGCATCGGGATCCGCGCGCTGCTCACCGGCACCGGTTACCTGGACGGGGACCGGCACGTCCGGCTGGTCCGCCCGTACCTCGACGAGGCGTCGGACGCGCTCGGCGAGACGATCCACCTGGCCCGGCTCGACGGCCGGGACGTCGTCTACCTCGCCACCCGCGAGTCCCACGAGTACCTGCGCACCATCAGCCGGGTCGGCCGCCGCGTCCCGGCCCACGCCGGCGCGCTCGGCAAGGCCCTGCTCGCGGAGCGCGCCGACGATGAACTGCCGTTCACCCAATGGCCGTTGCCCGCGCTCACGGAGAACACCCACACCGACCGGGCGGCGCTCCTCGCCGACCTGGCCCGGGTACGCGAGCGCGGCTACTCCGTCGACCGCGAGGAGACGGTACCCGGCATCGCCGGCTTCGGCTTCGCCCTGCGCTACGGCACCCCGGCCGGCGACGCCATCAGCTGCTCGGTCCCGGTGGCCCGGCTGACCCCGCAGCACGAGTCCCGGATCGTCTCCGTGATGCTGGACATCCGAGCGAGGATCGAATCCCGGCTACCACCGGCGCCGGGCGCACCCGACTGGCGCTAGGTGTGCTGATCGGACAGGTTGGTGACGCGGCTGGCTGGGGTTTGGCCGCCGATGCCGGTGTGGGGTCGGTGGTAGTTGTACCAGTCCAGCC